>DATCSE010000544.1:0-3423 GCA_036568605.1 Burkholderiaceae bacterium
ACATGGACCCGGCCACTCACCACGGCCCCAAGGGCAGCGGCGAACCATGGAAGGGCACCAAGGCCTGCGCCTCGCCGCCGCCGCCCGATGGGCTGGTGTTCGGCTCGTACAAGGACATCACGATCAACCTGAACTGGAACACCAACGTGCTGTCGACCAAGGTCACCGGCATGCTGCAGCCGGTGCTCGATGTCATGCCGGCGAGGCAGCATTCGGCCACCTGGGCCTTCGCCACCGGCGAGTGCGGCTCGGAGAACTGGGCCGGCGTCACGCCAGGCGCGCTGGTCTCGGCCAACGTCTCGAAGTGGGTCGCCGCCGGCAGGAAGTACATCATCTCCACCGGCGGCGCGGCGGGTTCGTTCAGCTGCGGCTCGGATGCCGGCTTCGAGAAGTTCATCGCCACCTACGACTCGGCCAGCCTGCAGGGCATCGACTTCGACATCGAGGCCGGCCAGAGCCAGAGCGTGATCGACAACCTCGTCGCGCGGGTGAAAGCCGCGCAGCCGAAGCACCCCACGCTGCGCTTCTCGTTCACGCTCGCCACGCTCGGCGGCAACGCGCCGCAGAGCCTGGGCACCGCGGGTCAGATGGTGATGGCGTCGATCAAGTCCCACGGGCTGACGAACTACCTCGTCAACCTGATGACGATGGACTACGGCAGCGCGATCCCGAGCAACTGCACGCTCGGCCCGGACGGCCAGTGCGACATGGGCAAGTCCGCCATCAACGCGGCGATCAACCTGCACAACTACTGGGGCGTGCCCTACGGCCAGATCGAGATCACGCCCATGATCGGCGGCAACGACACCGAGGGCGAGACCTTCACGCTGGAGGACACGGACGAGGTCTCCGCCTTCGTGCTGGCCAACAAGCTCTCGGGCGTGCACTTCTGGTCGCTCGACCGCGACAACGACTGCGCTCCCGGCTGGGCCTCGCCGACCTGCAACAGCTACGGCCAGGCCGGCACCTGGGGCTTCACGAACCGCTTCATCACGAAGCTGGGGCAGTGAGCTGAACAGGGCGTGCATGGGGCACACTTGCCCCATGCAAACCTTGACCCTGGGCCGCAGCGACCTGCGCGTCAGCCCCATCTGCCTCGGCACGATGACCTTCGGCGAGCAGGTCGACGAGCCGACTTCGCATGCGATCCTGGACCGCGCGCTCGAGCGCGGCGTCAACTTCATCGACACCGCCGAGATGTACGCGGTGCCGGTGCGCCGCGAGACCTCGGGCGCAAGCGAACGCATCATCGGCAACTGGTTCGCCGCGCGGCCCGGTGTGCGCGACCGCGTGGTGCTCGCGACCAAGGTCGCCGGGCCGGCGCGCAATGCCGACTGGATCCGTGGCGGCAGCGTCAACCTGAAGCCGGAGGACATCCGCCAGGCCTGCGACGACAGCCTGAAGCGCCTGCGCACCGACGTGATCGACCTCTACCAGATCCACTGGCCGAACCGCAACGTGCCGATGTTCGGGTCGGTCTACTTCAACCCGGCGAACGACCGCGAGTTCACGAGCATCCACGACCAGCTGGAAGCGCTGGCCGGCCTGGTCAAGGCCGGCAAGGTGCGTGCGATCGGGCTCAGCAACGAAACGCCGTGGGGCCTGGCCGAGTTCCTGCGCGAGGCCGAGGTGCACGGGCTGCCGCGCGTCGCGACGGTGCAGAACCCGTACACGCTGGTCAACCGCATCGTCGACAACGGGCTGGACGAGATGATGCACCGCACCGACGTTTCGCTGCTCGCGTACTCGCCGCTGGGCTTCGGCTCGCTGACCGGCAAGTACGACGCGGACGGCTACGGCGGCGCGCCCGCGCTCGGCCGGATGACGCAGTTCGAGGCGTTCCGCCAGCAGCGCTGGGGCCGCCACGAGGTGCTCGAGGCAGCGCGCCGCTACAACGCGCTGGCGCGCGAGCACGGCCTCACGC
The DNA here is from genome assembly GCA_036568605.1 of Burkholderiaceae bacterium. Taxonomy (GTDB): domain Bacteria; phylum Pseudomonadota; class Gammaproteobacteria; order Burkholderiales; family Burkholderiaceae_C; genus DATCSE01. The sequence goes on from DATCSE010000544.1 coordinate 1,925, forward strand.
CGACCCGCATGGCGCTGGCGTTCTGCTACGGCAACTGGCGCGTCGCGAGCACGATCATCGGCGTGACGACGCGAGCCCAGCTCGACGAATGCCTGGACGCGTGGGGCACGACGCTGTCGCCGGAACTGCTCGCGCAGATCGACGCGATCCGCTGGCAGATCCGCGACCCGGCGCAGTAAGCCGGGCTGCGAGCGATCGTGGCGAAGAAGAGCGCCCATGTCAGCGAGACGCCGGCGACGCAGTTCCTGCGCCGTCACGGCGTCGTCTTCACCGAGCACGTGTACGAGTATGTCGAGCACGGCGGCACCGAGGAGTCGTCGCGCCAGCTCGGCGTGCCCGAGCACGAGGTCGTGAAGACGCTGGTGATGCAGGACGAACGCGCCCAGCCGCTGATCGTGCTGATGCATGGCGACAAGTCGGTCAGCACGAAGAACCTCGCGCGGCAGATCGGCGCGAAGTCGGTCGAGCCGTGCAAGCCCGAGGTCGCGCAGCGCCACAGCGGCTACCTGGTCGGCGGCACCTCGCCGTTCGGCACGAAGAAGGCGATGCCGATCTACGTCGAGGCCAGCGTGTTGCAGTTGCCGCGCATCTGCATCAACGGCGGGCGGCGCGGCTACCTGGTCGGCATCGAGCCGGCGGTGCTGACGCAGCTGCTGGAGGCCAAACCGGTCGAGTGCGCGATCTGACGAGACCCGGACTTGCGTGAAACCCGCGTGAAGAAGCGGGCGCGGGCCGCGCACAATACGCACCCCTCGGTTCGTCTCTCGCGCATTCCATGGAAGCGATCTACCCCGTTCTGGCCGCGATCGGCGCCTACCTGATCGGCTCGTTGTCGTTCGCGGTGATCGTCAGCCGCGTGATGGGCCTGAACGACCCACGCACCTACGGCTCGGGCAACCCCGGCGCGACCAACGTGCTGCGCTCGGGCAACAAGACCGCCGCGCTGCTGACGCTGCTGTTCGATGCGCTGAAGGGCTACGTGCCGGTGCTGCTGGTCGACCTGTTCGGTGCGCGCGTCGGTCTCGGCGAGGGCACGATGGCGCTGGTCGGGCTGGCGGCCTTCCTCGGCCATCTGTGGCCGGTGTTCTTCCGCTTCCAGGGCGGCAAGGGCGTCGCGACGGCGGCCGGCGTGCTGCTGGGCCTGAACCCGTGGCTGGGCCTCGCGACGCTGGCGACCTGGATCATCATCGCCGCGTTCTTCCGCTACTCGTCGCTGGCCGCGCTGGTCTCGGCGGTGTTCGCGCCGTTCTACCAGCTGCTGATCTGGGGCAGCGGCCCGATCGCGATCGCGGTCACGGTCATCAGCCTGCTGCTGATCTGGCGCCACGGCGCGAATATCCGCAAGCTGATGCAGGGCACCGAGAGCAAGATCGGGCAGAAGTCGGAGGCCGCGGCGCCGCCGCGGGCACATTTGGAGCCGCACAGCAAGCACCATGCTCGCCGGCATCATCCCAACAGGGCTAAGCGCTGAGGCTCAACCTGCCCGGGTCTACATCAGG
>DATCSE010000545.1:0-4124 GCA_036568605.1 Burkholderiaceae bacterium
GCAGCCTCGTCGACGTAGACCGGGTCGCGCTGCCCGGTCGCCTTGGCGAAGAAGCGCAAGCGCCCGGCCTCCACCGCCGCCGTGAAGCTCGGCAGCACGTGGCCGATGTGGCGGCGATCGATGCGCGCTGCCATCACTGCACCCGCTCGTACAGCGTGACGACGCACGCGCCGCCCAGCCCGAGGTTGTGCTGCAGCGCGAGCCGAGCGCCTTCCACCTGGCGCTGCTCGGCCTGGCCACGCAGTTGCCACACCAGCTCCGTGCACTGTGCGAGCCCGGTGGCGCCGAGCGGGTGGCCCTTGGAGAGCAGGCCGCCGGAAGGGTTGGTGACGACGCGTCCGCCGTAGGTGTTGTCGCCGTCGACGATGAACTTCTCGGCCGTGCCTTCGGGCGTGAGCCGCAGCGCTTCGTAGCTGATGAGTTCGTTGGCGGTGAAGCAGTCGTGCAGCTCGACGACGTCGATGCTCTCGGGGCCGATGGCGGCCGCCTCGTAGACGGCGTCGGCGGCGGCACGCGCCATGTCGTAGCCGACCACGCGGCGCATGTCGCCGCCGTCGAAGGTGCTGGCGGTATCGGTGGTCATCGCCTGCGCGGCGATGCGCACTTTCAGGTCGAGGCCATGCTTCTTGGCGAACGCCTCCGAGCACAGCACCGCCGCTGCGGCGCCGCAGGTCGGCGGGCAGCACTGCAGGCGGGTCAGCGGGTCGAACACCGGCGGCGCGGCGAGCACCTCGTCGAGCGTGACGGTGTTGCGGAACACCGCGAACGGGTTGCGCGCCGCATGCTGGCGCGCCTTCACCGAGATGCGCGCGAAGGTGTCGCGCCGGATGCCGTGCTCGGCCATGTAGGCGCGCCCCGCGCCGCCGAAGAACTGCGCCGCGCGCGGCGCGCCGTCCTGCCAGTCCTGCAGCGTACCCATCGTCTCGGCGAAGCGCGCGAGCGGCGACGGCCGGTCGTCGAAGGCGCTCTTCAGCGCACCCGGGGTCATCTGCTCGAAGCCGAGCGCCAGCGCGCACTCGACGGCGCCGCTCTCGACCGCCTGGCGGGCCAGGAACAGCGCGCTCGAACCGGTGGCGCAGTTGTTGTTGACGTTGAACACCGGAATGCCGGAGAGGCCCACGCCGTACACGGCCGCCTGGCCGGCGGTGGAGTCGCCGTAGACGTAGCCGACGTAGGCCTGCTGCACGCGCGCGTAGTCGATGCCGGCATCGTCGAGCGCGGCGCGGGCGGCGCGGGCACCCATCACCGAGTACGGATCGCTCGCCCCGGGCTTGGTGAACGGGATCATGCCGACCCCGACGACGTGGACGTTTCGTTTCATCATGGCCACGAGGATGCGCCGCTGTGTGCGTGTCCCCAATGGCGGCGGCTGCCAATCGGCTTGGCCGATTCGATCAGCGCTGGCACTGGTTGTCGATCAGCGCCGGCGCCTGCGTGTTGATCAGCGCTGGCGCCTGTATTCGCCCGGCGCGACGCCGGTCCACTTCTTGAACGCGCGATGGAACGTGCTCGCCTCCGAGAAGCCGAGCTGCTCGGCGATGTCCACCAGCGTGAGGTCGGGGCGCGCGAGGTACTCGATCGCCGCGTCGCGCCGCAAGTCGTCTTTCAGCGCCTGGAAACCCTGGCCTTCCTCGCGCAGGCGGCGGCGCAAGGTCTGCGGCGTCATCGCCAGCGTGCGGCCGACGTGTTCGAGCGAAGGCAGCTCGCCCTTGAGGTGCGCGCGCAGCAGGCGGCGGATGCGGTCGGTCAGGTTCGACTGGTCGCGGTAGCGCACCAGCAGGTCCGCCGGCGCGCGCTGCAGGAACTCGGCCAGGCTCTGCGCGTTCTGCACCACCGGCAGCGCGAGCCAGCGGGCTTCGAACGAGTAGCCGAAGTGCGGCGCTTCGTACGCCACGCTGGCGCGGAACGCGCGTCCGATCTCGGCGCCAGCCGGCGGCGGCGGCGGGCCGCGGTAGGTGACCCCTTGCAGCGGGATCAGCCGCCCGACCAGCCACGACGCCAGCCCGATGCTGAAGAACAAGAACGTGCGTTGCGCGAAGACGAGGCGCGGATTCGACGCCATGCGTGCGGGCAGTGTGACGTGCGCCGCGCCGTCGTGCACGCGCAGCCGCGGGACGAAGTCGGGCAGCACGCCGTGCCAGTGGCGAAAGCCGGCCCGCATGGCTTCGTCCAGCGTCAGGCAGTGGATCAGCCGGCGGCAGTTCTCGGTGAACGTGCCCAGCGGCACCGGCCGCGACAGCAAGCCCCACAACTCGTCGCGCGTGGCGTGGCGCACGATGCGCAGCAGGCTGGCGAACTGCATCTGCGACACGCGCGCCAGCGGCGACGCGAGCAGCGCGGGCGCGATGCCGGCACGCTCCAGCAGCGGCTCGTCGGCCAGCCCGTGGCGCACGACGCCGAGCAGCGCCTGGCGCACGTGATGGACCGCGATCGTGTGGTGCGTCTGTGTCACGCCGCCGATGCTACGACGCGCTGACCACCCGCTTCCCGAGCCAGCGCTCGATCGTCTCCGCATCGATGCCGGCCTCGGCCAGCACTTCGCCGCTGTGCTCACCGGGCAGCGGAGCCGGTCGGCGCACGCTGAACTCGAATCCACTCATCTTGACCGGACAGGCCGGCTGCACGACGCGGCCATAGGCCGGATGCACGCTCGCGTGCACCATGCCGCGCGCGGCGAAGTGCCGATCGTCCACGGCCTCGTCCAGCGTGCGCACCGGCGTCAGGCACGCCGCGGCGGCACCGTCGAGCGATTGCCAGTGAGCCAGCGAGCGCGACGCGAAGATAGCGCCGAGCTCGGCGCGCAGCCGCTGTTCGACGCTCGCATCGCCGGTGCGATGCAGCGGCTTCAGATCGGGCCGGCCGAGCAGGTCGCACAAGGCGTCCCAGAACTTGCGCTCGAGCGCCCCCAGCGCGACGAAGCGCGCATCCGCCGTGCGGTAGACCGCGTAGCAGGCCAGGCCGCCGGTCAACGTGTCGCCTCCTGGAGGACACACCGCACCCCGCGTCGACAGCGTTGCGAACGGCATGACCGCATGCGCCAGCGCGCCGTCGGCCATCGCGATGTCGACATGGCGGCCACGGCCGCTGCGGGCGGCGTCGAACAGCGCGGCGAGGATGCCCATCGCAGCGGTCAGCGCACCGCCCATCAGATCGGCGATGGGCAAGTTCGACAGCGCGGGCGTGCCGGCATCGCTGCCGAGCTGGTGGGCGACGCCGGCGTCGGCGCAGTAGTTCAGGTCATGGCCCGGGCGGTCGCGGTACGGGCCGGTCTGGCCGTAGCCGGTCAGGCTGCAGTAGACGATGCGCGGGTTCACGCGCGCCACCGCGTCATAGCCAACACCCAGACGTTCCATCACGCCTGGGCGGAAGCCCTCGACCAGCACGTCGGCACGGCCCGCCAGCGCCAGCAGCGCCTGCACGCCTTCGGGCTGCTTCAGGTCCAGCCGCAGCCCGCGCTTGTTGCGGTTGACGATGGCACGCAACGCAGGCGGGGCATGGTCGCCGACGCCGGTGTCCTCGATCTTGACGACGTCAGCGCCGAGGTCGGCCAGGTGCAGCGTGCACACCGGCCCCGGCACCAGGCGGGTGAGGTCGAGCACTTTGATACCGGCAAGCGGCGCGGCGGAGGGCGACGGGGTGGGCTTGGGCACGCCGCAGTGTAGGAACGCGGAGCGCCCTTGCCGATGGCCGAAACGCCGGGGGCATTGGCGAAAGAGGTCATCGGGCCATAGTCGGGCGGCATGGCTGTCTGTTGTTCGGCGCTCTGCCGTGTGTCTGCTGATGGCCGGGGTCCTGTTGGCCACGAACGGCTGCTTTACGGAGGCGAAGCCTGCAAGGGGTCGATCCTAGCGTCGGGCAGCTTTGGAGAAACCCGACGGGCAGGTTTGGGTCGTGGACTGTCGGCGGCTGCCGAAGATCACCTGCCGAAATGCAGGATAGAGCAGTCAGTCGAGTTCGCAGCGACTGCTGTGGAACGTATGGCCGTCGCTGGGCATCGGCCGCTCGGCGGTCGATGTCGGCCACCAGCCGTCCTTCCCGACGCACTCGAAAGCTCGGCGTCGCTGTATCGGCGAATGGCTGGTATCCGGCGACAGACTTGAGCCTCACTTCGGCTCGACCGGCCA
>DATCSE010000546.1:0-8999 GCA_036568605.1 Burkholderiaceae bacterium
GCCTGCGGTCCTGCGAACGCACCTTGTCCGGCAGCGAGCGGGCCTGCGCGATGCAGGCTTCGGAGAATTCGTGCGGCACGCTGTACTTGCGCACCGCGATCTCGATCTCCATGCCGGGATCGTCGATCTCGCCCAGCACCTCGGTGACGCGACCGACCGGCTGCGAGTACATCGACGGCGGCTCGGTCAGCTCGATCGCGACGACCTGGCCGGCGGTCGCGGTGGCGATCGCGTTCTTCGGGATCAGGATGTCCTGGCCGTAGCGCTTGTCTTCCGGCGCGACCAGCCAGACGCCGCTCTCGTGCAGCAGCCGGCCGATGATGGGCGACTTCCTGCGCTCGAGGATCTCGAGCACGCGGCCTTCGGGCCGGCCCTTGCGGTCGTAGCGGATGATGCGGGCGCGCACGCGGTCGCGATGCAGCACCGCGCGCATCTCCTGCTGCGAAAGATAGAGATCGGGGCCGCGGTCGTCGCGCACGACGAAGCCATGGCCATCGCGGTGCCCTTGCACCGTGCCTTCCACTTCGCTCATCAGCTCTGCGCCGACCGGAGTGGATGTGTTGTATGAGTTGGTTGTTTTGATGATATAGTCTCGGACTTCCTGAAATGCCCAGGTGGCGGAATTGGTAGACGCACTAGTTTCAGGTACTAGCGGGTAACTCCGTGGGGGTTCGAGTCCCTTCCTGGGCACCAAGTGATAGAAAAGATAGACGAAAGGCCAGCACACCCGTGCTGGCCTTTTTTGTTTCCTGCGCGGCGATGGGGATGCGATCCAACGGCGCGCTCAGATGACGAACTTCTTCGCCAAGCCCTCGGGCCGCAGCTCGTCGTACTCCTCGAACGGCTGGTGGATCCATGGGCTGGTCGGCAGCAGCTCGACATAGTAGTCGGGCGTGTAGGTCGACACGCCCTTGGTCCAGATCACCGCCGAGCGCAGCTCGCTGATCGCCGGCATGCCGCGCAGGCGGTCGACGACCGCGCGCAGCGTGACACCCGAGTCGGACAGGTCGTCGACCAGCAGCACGCGCCCGGCCAGTTCGCCCTTGGGCATCGTGATGTACTTGGCCATGTCCAGCCGGCCCTGGATCGTGCCGCCCTCGGCGCGATACGAGCTCGTCGACATGATCGCCAGCGGCTTGTCGAACACGCGCGAGATCACGTCGCCGGGCCGCATGCCGCCGCGCGCCAGGCACAGGATCTGGTCGAACTCCCAGCCCGAGTGCGCGATCTTCAGCGCGAGCCGCTCGATCAGCATGTGGTATTCGTCCCAGCTCACGTACAGGTGTTTGCCGTCGTCGGTCAGCATGCGGTTCCTCGGGTCGCTTGAAAAAGTTGGATCGGGGTTGGAGAGATTCGCACAAGGCGTCGCGCGTGGCTGCCCTTACTTGTACGGATGGCGCAGCAGGATCGTGTGCTCGCGGTCGGGGCCAGTCGACACCATGTCGATCGGCGCGCCGATGAAGGCCTGCACGCGCTCGAGGTAGCGGCGCGCGTTGAGCGGCAGCTTGTCCCACGCCGTCACGCCGAAGGTCGATTCGGTCCAACCGGGGAAGGTGTCGTAGACCGGCACGCAGGCCGCGATGTCGTCGGCATCCAACGGCAGGATGTCGATGCGCCGGCCGTGCAGCTCGTAGCCGACGCAGACCTTGATCTCGGGCAGGCCGTCGAGCACGTCGAGCTTCGTAATGCACAAGCCCGAAATGCCATTGATGATCATCGAGCGCTTCAGGAGCGCGGCGTCGAGCCAGCCGCAGCGGCGTGCGCGGCCGGTGACCGTGCCGCGTTCCTGGCCGACGGTGGACAGGTGATGCCCCACCGTGCCCGGCACGTCCAGCGGCAGTTCGGTCGGGAATGGCCCACTGCCGACCCGCGTCGTGTACGCCTTCGTGATGCCGAGGATGTAGTGCAGCTGGTCGGGGCCGAGGCCGGCGCCCGCCGCCGCATTGCCGGCCACGCAGTTGCTCGACGTGACGAACGGATAGGTGCCGTGGTCGATGTCCAGCAGCGTGCCCTGCGCGCCTTCGAACAGGATGTTCGCGCCGTTGCGATTCGCGGTGTACAGCATGTAGCCGACATCCGCGAGCATCGGCTTGATCTGCTCCGCGAGCTTCATCGCCAGGTCGTAGATCGGCTGGAACTCGAGCGCGCTTCCGTGCAGATAACCCTGCAGCGCGAAGTTGTGCAGGTCCAGCAGCTCGCGCAGCTTCTTCGCGAAGCGCTCGGGATGCTTCAGGTCCTGCACGCGCAGCGCGCGGCGCGCGACCTTGTCTTCGTACGCCGGGCCGATGCCCTTGCCGGTGGTGCCGATCTTGCCGGCGCCGCTGGTCTCGCGCAGCGCCTCGCGCGCCTTGTCGACCTCGACGTGGAACGGCAGGATCAGCGGACACGACTCGCTGATGAACAGCCGCGAGCGCACCTCGACGCCGATCTTCTCCAGCCGTTCGATTTCGCCCAGCAAGTGGGTCGGGTCGACGACCACGCCGTTGCCGATGTAGCAGGCCACGCCCTCGCGCATGATGCCTGACGGGATCAACTGCAGCGCCGTCTTCACCCCGTTGATCACGAGCGTATGGCCGGCGTTGTGGCCACCCTGGAAGCGCACGACCGCCTGCGCATGGTCGGTCAGCCAGTCGACGACCTTGCCCTTGCCTTCGTCGCCCCACTGCGTGCCGACGACGACCACGTTGTGGCCTCGGCCTGCCGCCGCATCGCGGCTCTGGCCGCGCTCGGCCGTGCTGGTGTGTTGCATGTCGAAAGTCCGAGAAGCTGGAAAACTCAAAAGAAGAACCGGAAGCGGCTCAGAGCGCGCGCACGACCCATTCGCTGCCGACGAGCACGAGCTCGCGGTCGCAGTCGAACTCCTGGCCCTCATGCTCGTGGCCGGGCAGGATGCAGACGACGCTCTCGCCCTGCTCGCGCAGGCGCCGCACGGCCTGGCGCAAGGCCGCATCCTCGCTCCACGGCGCGCGGATCGCGGCATGCGGCCGCGGGCCCGGCGCGAGGTTCGCGACGGTCTTCAGATCCAGGCCCAGGCCAACGGCCGGGCGGTTGCGGCCGAATACCGCGCCGACCTCGTCGTAGCGCCCGCCGCGTGCGATCGCATCGGGCCAGCCCTTGGCATAGACCGCAAAACGCGCGCCGCTGTAATAGCCGTTGCCGCCGATGTCGGCGAGATCGAAGCCGACCTTGACGTCGGGATGCGCGCGCGCCGCATGCGCAGCCAACGCCTCCAGATCGGCCAGCGCGGCGCGCAGCAGCTCGCGCGCCGGCAGCACCTCGCGCGCCGCCGCGATCACCTCCACGCCGCCGTACAGCGTCAGCAACGTGCGCAGCCAGGTCGCGGCATCGGCCGGCAGCCTTTCGGTCGCCTCGTGCAGCGCCGCGGCATCCTTGACGGCCAACGCGGCATAGACCGGCTCGAGTTGCCCGGCATCGGCGACCACGCCCGACAGCAGCGAGCGCACGATGCGCGCGTCGCCGAGATCCAGCACCAGGTCACGCAGGCCGGCGCGGTGCAGGCAGTCGAGCGCGAGGTCCTGAATCTCGAGATCCGCCTCGAGCCCGGCATGGCCGTAGATCTCGGCGCCGAATTGCAGCGGCTCGCGCGTCGCATGCATCGCGCTCGGCCGCGCATGCAGGACCGGGCCGCAGTAGCACAGCCGGGTCACGCCCTGGCGGTTCAGCAAGTGCGCGTCGATGCGCGCGACCTGCGGCGTTGCATCGGCGCGCAGCCCCAGCGTGCGGCCACTGAGCTGGTCGACCAGCTTGAAAGTCTTCAGGTCCAGCTCGCGGCCGGTGCCTGACAGCAGCGATTCGATGTGCTCGAGCAGCGGCGGCATCACGAGCTCGCAGCCATAGCTGCGTGCCACGTCGAGCAGCCCGCGACGGAGTTCCTCGATGTGCCGGGCCTGCGCAGGCAATACGTCGGCAATGTGCTCGGGCAACAGCCAAGCAGACGACATAACAAAAACCGCCGGGGGTTAAAAAGGGGATTGTACCGGCGTGCGCCGGCCGTTCAGCCGAAGAAGACGTACAGCATCACGAGCCCCGCGAGCATGCTCGCGAGGCCGACGAAGCGGATCTGCCCGTCGCTCATCCGCGTCGCGCGCTCGAACACGGCGCGCCAGCGCGGCGGGCTCAGGAACGGCAGCACGCCTTCGATCACCAGCATCAGTGCGAAGGCGCCGGTCAGGTAGTCCCAGAAGCCGGGGGTCACGCCTCGCGTCGTCTCACTTCTTCGCCGGTCCGGGCGCGGGGCCCGGCGCCGGCGCGCTGCCGCGCATCGCCTTGAAGAACTCGCTGCTCGGGTCGACCACGACCACGTCGGAGCGGCTGCGGAAGGTCGCGCGGTAGGCTTCCAGGCTGCGATAGAACTCGGCGAACTGCGGATCGCGCCCGAACGCATCGGCGAACAGCTGCGAGGCCTTCGCATCGCCCTCGCCCTTGACCTTCTGCGCATCGCGATACGCCTCGGCGAGGATCACCTGGGTCTGCCGGTCGGCCTCGGCACGGATCTTCTCGCCCTCGGCGCCACCGGTCGCGCGCAGCTGGTTCGCGACTTGCTGCCGCTCCGAGCGCATTCGGCTGTAGATCGACTCGGTGATGCCAGCGACGAAGTCGACGCGCTTGATGCGCACGTCCTGGATCTCGATGCCGAACGACTTGGCCTCGTCGGCGAGGCGCACGCGCACGTCCTGCATCACCTTGTCGCGGCCGCTGGACAGCACCTCGGCGACCGTGCGCTTCGTGACCTCCTCGTTGAACGCTGCATGGACGATGGGGCTCAGCCGCGTCTCGACGTTGCGCATGTCGGTGCCGCTGTTGCGAATGAACTGGCGCGGGTCGATCACGCGCCACTTGATCAGCCAGTCGATCACCAGGCTCTTCTTTTCGGCGGTGAAGATCGGGCGGTTCTCGGGGCTGTCCATCGTCTGGATGCGCCGATCGAGGAACACGACGTTCTGGAACGGCGGCGGCAGCTTCCACTTCAGCCCCGGCTCCTGGATCACTTCCTTGATCTCGCCGAGCGCGTACACGACGGCGACCTGGCGCTGGTCGACGATGAAGAGCGTCGAGCTCAGCAACATCAGCCCCAGCAGCAGGGCACCGAGAAGAACAACGATGCGGTTCATGGCGTGCGGGCTCCGGCGCTCAGCGGCTTTCGCGGTCGCGACCGCGCTGGTTGTCGCGCGAGCGCGCGTCGCTCGTGCCGGTCGAGGTCGAGGTATCGGGCGGCGTCGACGGCGCCACAGGGGCCGTCGGGTTCAGCGTCACGATCGACTGCTGCATCAGCTTGTCCAGCGGCAGGTACAGCAGGTTCGAGTTGTTGCGCGAGTCGACCAGCACCTTGCTGACGTTCGAGTAGATCTGCCGCATCGTGTCGATGTACATGCGGTCGCGTGTCACGGCCGGTGCCTTCTGGTACTCGGTCAGCACGCTCGTGAAGCGGCGCGCGTCGCCCTCGGCCTCGGCGATCGTCTTCGCCTTGTAGGCCTCGGCTTCTTCGCGCAGCCGCGCGGACGTGCCCTGCGCCTTCGGGATCACGTCGCTCGCATAGGCCAGGCCTTCCTTCTTCAGGCGGTCGCCGTCCTGGCCGGCCTTCAGCGTGTCCTCGAACGCGGTCTGCACCTGCTCGGGCGGCTGCACGCTCTGCACGTTGACGTTGACGACGACGATGCCGGCCTTGAGCCGGTCCAGCTGGTTCTGGATCGACTTGACCAGTTCGGCTGCGATCGCGTCGCGCTGCTCGTACAGCACCGAGTCGATCTTGCTGCGGCCGACGATCTCGCGCACCGCCGATTCCGCGGCGAGCACCACTGCGTCCTCGGGGTCGCGGTTCTCGTACAGGAACATGCGCGCGTCCTTCAGCCGGTATTGCACGGTGAAGCGGATGTCGACGATGTTCTCGTCCTGCGTCAGCATCGACGAATCGCGCAGCCCGGTCGCCGCGACCACGTTGTTGCGACCGACCTCCTTGGTGCGCAGCTGCGTGAAGTTGACCGTCTCGTGCGCCTGGAACGGGTACGGCATGCGCCACTGGAAGCCGGCGTCCGCGGTGTGGCTGTACTTGCCGAACGAGGTGACGACCGCCTGCTGCCCTTCCTGCACGATGAAGAAGCCGCTGCCCAGCCAGATCAACGCGACGACGCCCGCAATGAGGCTGACGCCGACGCCGGCGCTCTTCATGTCCGGCTGGAAGTTCGGGCCGCCGTTGCCGCCGTCACCGGACCCGTTGCCGCCCGTGCGCGGGCTGCCCTTGCCGCCGAACAGGCCGCTGAGCTTGCGGTTGAAATCGCGCCAGAGCTCGTCGAGGTCGGGCGGGCCGTCACGGCCGTTGCTGAGGATGAGTCCGAACTTGGCGAACTTGGGAAAGCGCATGGTCATGCCCGCGTGTGACCGGTGCCGGTGCGGCGCGTCCGATCGGTTTGTTCTTCGTCGTGATCTTCTTCGTGCGCCCCATCTGGGGCGGATTCGGCAGAGCTCAAGTGATGTTGTTCGTCGTCGCCGATGGCCTCATCGGCCGCTTCCCAGCCTGCGCTTTCGCCCGCCGCCAACGCGACTTCCGCCAGCACCTCGCGCAGCACAGCCAGGCCCTCGCCGGTCACGGCGCTGACGAAGACGCGCGGCACGCGCCGCCCGCCCTCGAGCTCGAGCATGTCGCTCAGCTCGCGCGGGCGCTGGTCAGACTCGAGCCGGTCTAGCTTGTTGAAGACCAGCACCTGCGGGATGTCGGCCGCGCCGATCTCGGCGAGCACGCGCGCGACCTCGTCCATCTGCTCATCCAGCAGCGGATTCGCGCAGTCGACGACGTGCAGCAGCAGGTCGGCATCGTTCGCCTCCTGCAGCGTCGCCTCGAAGGCCTCGACCAGCTTGTGCGGCAGGTCGCGGATGAAGCCCACCGTGTCGCTGAGCGACGCCGAGCGCGCAAGCGGATGCCCGGCGGGGTCGGTCAGATGGAGCTGCCGCGTCGTCGTGTCCAGCGTCGCGAACAGCTGGTCGGCCGCGTAGGTGCGTGCGTTGACCAGCGCGTTGAACAGCGTCGACTTGCCGGCGTTGGTGTAGCCGACCAGCGAGATCCGGAACGTCTGGTTGCGCTGGCGCGCGCGGCGTTGCGTGCTGCGTTGTCGCTTGACGCGCTCGAGCTGCTTCTTCACGCGGATGATGCGCTCGCCGATCATGCGACGGTCGAGTTCGATCTGCGCCTCGCCCGGACCGCCACGCGTGCCGATGCCGCCGCGCTGGCGCTCGAGGTGGCTCCAGCGCCGCACCAGTCGCGTGGACAGGTACTGCAGCCGCGCCAGCTCGACCTGAAGCTTGCCCTCGTGGCTCTGCGCGCGCTCGGCGAAGATCTCGAGGATCAGCATGGTCCGGTCGGCCACTGCGACGCCCAGGTGCTGCTCCAGGTTGCGCTGCTGCGCCGGCGACAAGGCCTGGTCGAACAGCACCGCATCGGCCTGATGGCCTTGCACCAGGGCCTTGATCTCGTCGGCCTTCCCCGACCCGACGAACAATGCCGCATCGGGCGCCTTGCGGCGCGCGACGACGCGCGCGACGGCAACGTCGCCGGCCGACTCGGCCAGCAACGCCAGCTCGTCCAGCGTTGCATCGAAGGGTTTGCCGCCGCCGAAATCGACGCCGACCAGGATCGCGCGAGCCGTGGCCCGGGCAAGGCCGCCCGAGGCTGCCGCCGTGGCGGTGCTGTCCGCTGAACTCAAGGTGCTGGTGGGACCCGAGGCGTGCGCGTCAGGCCTGCTCGGCGGGTTCGTTCGCGTGGAAGTTCACCGCGCGGCCCGGCACGACCGTCGAGATCGCGTGCTTGTAGACCATCTGCGTCACGGTATTGCGCAACAGCACCACGTACTGGTCGAACGACTCGATGTGGCCTTGCAGCTTGATCCCGTTGACGAGGTAGATCGAAACCGGAACGTGCTCCTTGCGCAGCAGGTTCAGGAACGGGTCTTGTAGGAGTTGCCCTTTGTTGCTCACGTGTTGCTCCGTGATGAAAGTTCAGAAGTGAGGGACATTAACACAGCGTTGTGCGCTGCACGAAAATTTGCTCGGCATTTCCTCAAGAACCCTTGTCGTCGAAAGGGTTCCGGCTGGAGCGCATTTCGATACGCATGGGAGTGCCGGTGAGCTTGAAGTGTTCCCTGAATCGGCCTTCGAGGAAACGCTTGTAGGCATCGGTCACGTGGTCCAGCGAGTTGCCGTGGATCACGATCACCGGCGGGTTCATCCCGCCCTGGTGCGCATAGCGCAGCTTCGGGCGGAATGCGCCGGCGCGCTTCGGCGCCTGGTGTTCGACCGCCTCGTGCAGCAGCCGCGTCAGGACCGGCGTCGGCATCTTGCGGTTGGCCGATGCGTGCGCATCGGCAATCGCCTTCCAGACCGGGCCCAGCCCCTGGCGCTTGATCGCGGAGATGGGCTTCACGTCGGCGAACTTCAGGAACGCGAGGCGGTGCTCGATCGAGCGCTGCAGCGTCTCCTTCTGGTAGTCGTCGACCGCGTCCCACTTGTTGACCGCGAGCACGACCGCACGGCCCGACTCGAGGATGTAGCCGGCGATGTGCGCGTCCTGATCGGTCACGCCCTGGGTCGCGTCCAGCAGCAGCAGCACGACGTTCGCATCGGCGATCGCCTGCAGCGTCTTGACCACCGAGAACTTCTCGATCGCCTCGAACACCTTGCCCTTGCGGCGCAGCCCGGCGGTGTCGATCAGCTGGAACTTCTGGCCGTTGCGCTCGAACGGCACGCTGATCGCGTCGCGCGTGGTGCCGGGCTGGTCGTACGCGACCAGGCGCTCCTCGCCCAGCCAGGTGTTGATCAGCGTCGACTTGCCGACATTCGGCCGGCCGGCGACCGCGAGGCGGATAGGCGCACCCCCTTCGGGTTCGGCGTCGGCATCGGCCTCGTCGTCGAACACGAAGTCGGCGAGCGCCGCATCGGTCAGGCTGCGGATGCCCTGCCCATGCGCTGCCGAGACCGGGATCGGCTCGCCC
>DATCSE010000547.1:0-6738 GCA_036568605.1 Burkholderiaceae bacterium
CACCAGCGTCGTGGTCAGGTGGAAGGCCAGGCGCGGCCAGCCGCGCACGTCGCCGGACACGTTCGCCACAGCCAGCAGCACGGCGATCCAGCCGAGCAGCCGCACACCCGCCGTGCATTGCGCCAGCGCGCGGCGGCACAACGGCGCGTGCACCGCATACGCCAGCGCGACACCGAGGACGATGGGCGTGAACGTGACCTGCAGGATGGGCAGCGACGCGTAGACGAGGCCATGCGCGGCCAGCCAGCGGTCGAGAAAACCGAAGTTGACGAGCTGGTTCAGCAGCAGGAACGCCGAAAGCGTCCACAGCGCTCCGTGGCCCAGCCGCGCGAGCAGCGGCGGCCAGGCCAGGTAGAACTGCTCTTCGGTCGACAGCGACCAGGTGATGCCCATCAGCGAGGCAAGCACGACCCAGTTGCTCGTGTAGCTCGCGTGGTACGGCAGCTCGGCGATGAAGGCCGGCGCATTCGTCGAGCCCGGGGCGAACAGGAAATACGCCGCCAGCAGCGCAAGCACGGCGTAGTACAGCGGGAAGATCCGCAACGCGCGCCTCGCATAGAAGTTCACCAGGCTGATGCGGCCGGTCGCCATCTGCTCGTCGAGCAGCAGCGTCGTGATCAGGAAGCCGCTGAGCACGAAGAAGACGTCGACGCCCAGGAAGCCGTTGTGCAAGATCGGCCACGGCAGCGGTCCGCGATATCCGTGATGCCAGACGACTCCGATGACGGCCAGGGCGCGCACGCCGTTCAGGCCGGCGATCTGCCGCGGTTTCGTCGCCGGCGCCACGCAACAACCTCCGCGCAACGCCGGCGGCGGTGCGTCACTCCACTGCCTTGACCATGTCCTCGACCACCTTCTTCGCGTCGCCGAACACCATCATCGTCTTGTCCATGTAGAACAGCTCGTTGTCCAGCCCGGCGTAGCCGGCGGCCATCGAGCGCTTGTTGACGATGATGGTCTTGGCCTTGTAGGCCTCGAGGATGGGCATGCCGTAGATCGGCGTGCCCTTCTGCAGCGCGGCCGGGTTCACGACGTCGTTCGCGCCCAGGATGATCGCGACGTCGGCTTGGCCGAACTCGCCGTTGATGTCTTCCATCTCGAAGACCTGGTCGTACGGCACCTCGGCCTCGGCCAGCAGCACGTTCATGTGGCCCGGCATGCGCCCGGCCACCGGGTGGATCGCGTACTTGACGGTCACGCCCTTCTCGGTGAGCTTGGTCGCGAGCTCCTTGACCGCGTGCTGCGCGCGCGCGACCGCGAGGCCGTAGCCCGGCACGATCACCACCGTCTCGGCATTGCCCAGCACGAAGGCGGCGTCGTCGGCGCTGCCGCTCTTCACGGTGCGCTGCTGCGCGGCACCGGCCGCCGCGCTCGCGCCCTCGCCGCCGAAGCCGCCGAGGATCACGTTGAAGAACGAGCGGTTCATCGCCTTGCACATGATGTAGCTCAGGATCGCGCCCGAGCTGCCCACCAGAGAACCGGCGATGATCAGCATGCTGTTGTTCAGCGAGAAGCCGATGCCCGCCGCGGCCCAGCCCGAGTAGCTGTTCAGCATCGAGACGACCACCGGCATGTCGGCGCCGCCGATCGGGATGATGATGGTCACGCCCAGCACGAACGAGAGCAGCAGGATCAGACCGAAGTCCAGCCAGCTCTGGCTCGCGATGAAGCCGTAGATGAAGAACAGCAGCGCCAGCGCGAGCGCCAGGTTCACCAGGTGCTGGCCCGGGAAGACCACCGGCGCGCCCTTGAACAGGCGGAACTTGTAGGTACCCGAGAGCTTGCCGAATGCGATCACCGAGCCGCTGAAGGTGATCGCGCCGATCGCGGCGCCCAACGCGAGCTCGAGCCGGTTGCCGGACGGGATCGGCTCGCCCTTCGCGACGATCTGGAACGCATGCGGCTCGGCCACCGCGGCCACCGCGATGAACACCGCCGCCAGGCCGATCATGCTGTGGAAGAACGCGACCAGCTCGGGCATCTTGGTCATCTCGACCGTGCGCGCCCGGTACGCGCCGTAGCCGCCGCCGGCGACCAGGCCCAGCAGTACCCAGCCCAGCCCCAGGCCCGAGCCGGCGAGCTTGACGATCAGCGCTGCGGTCGTGACCGCGGCGATCCCCATGCCGACCATGCCGAAGAGGTTGCCGCGGATCGACGTGGTGGGGTGGCTCAGCCCCTTGAGCGCCTGGATGAAGCAGACGCTCGCGATCAAATACAGCAGCGTAACGAGGTTGAGACTCACTTGGTCTCCTCCTTCGGCGCCGCAGCCTTTTTGTCCTTCTTCTTGAACATCTCGAGCATGCGCCTCGTGACGAGGAAGCCGCCGAAGATGTTGACCGCGGCCAGCGCGACCGCGAGCACGCCCATCGCCTTGCCCAGCGGCCCTTCGGTCAGCGCCGCCGCCAGCATCGCGCCGACGATCACGACCGCCGAGAGCGCGTTGGTCACCGCCATCAGCGGTGTGTGCAGCGCCGGCGTGACGGTCCAGACGACGTGGTAGCCGACGTAGATCGCCAGCACGAAGATGATCAGGTTGGTGATCGTGTGGGAGACGATTTCGTGTTCCATGGTGTCGTCACTTCCTGTTCATCACTTGCGCTTGACTTCGCCGCCCTGGGCCATCAGGCAGGCCGCGACGATGTCGTCGTCCATCGGCACGTGGAAGGTGCCTTCCTTCGTGATCACGAGCTTCAGAAAGTCCAGCACGTTGCGCGCGTACAGCGCGCTCGCGTCAGCTGCGACCAGCGCCGGCAGATTGGTCTCGCCGACGATCGTGACGCCGTGCTTGATCACGGTCTTGCCGGCTTCGGTCAACGGGCAGTTGCCGCCGTTGGGCGCCGCGAGGTCGACGATCACCGAGCCCGGCTTCATCGCCTTGACCATCTCTTCGGTCACGAGCACCGGCGCGGGCCGGCCCGGGATCAGCGCGGTCGTGATGACCACGTCGGCCAGCGCGACGCGCTTGGCGACCTCGACCTTCTGCCGATCGAGCCAGCTCTGCGGCATGGGCCGCGCATAACCGCCGACGCCTTCGGCCGCTTCCTTCTCCTCGGGCGTCTCGTAGGGCACGTCGATGAACTTCGCGCCCAGCGATTCGACCTGCTCCTTCACGCTGGGTCGCACGTCGCTCGCTTCGATCACTGCGCCCAGGCGCTTCGCGGTCGCGATCGCCTGCAACCCTGCAACGCCGACGCCGAGGATCACGACCCGCGCAGCCTTCACGGTACCGGCCGCGGTCATCAGCATCGGGAAGAAGCGCTGGTACTTGTCGGCCGCGATCATCACGGCCTTGTAGCCGGCGATGTTGGCCTGGCTGGACAGCACGTCCATGCTTTGCGCGCGGGTCGTGCGCGGCGCCGCTTCGAGCGCGAACGCAGTGACGCCGGCACCGGCCAGGCGATGCAGCCCGTCGGCATCGAACGGGTTCAGCATGCCGACGACCGCAGCACCGGTCTTCATCATCGACAGCTCGCTGTGCAGCGGCGCGCGCACCTTCAGCACCAGGTCGCAGCCGAAGGCGCCGGTCGCATCGGTGATCTCGGCGCCGACGGCTTCGTACGCCGCGTCGGGTGCGCTGGCCGCGACGCCGGCGCCCGACTGCACCCTGAGTGTGTGGCCCTGTGCCTTCAGCTTCTTGGCTGTCTCGGGTGTGACGGCCACGCGCGTTTCTCCGGCCGCTGTCTCCAGCGGGACCCCTATCAGCATGGATGCCTCCTCAGGCGCATTCAGGTCGGAATTGGGCCCGATTCTGCCGCACCTTGTTGATGCTTCGCCAATGACCGGGGTCAAGGGGGCTTCATCGCGGCCCGATACGATGCGCGCCATGACCCAGCGCTGGAAGCCCAGTGTCACCGTCGCCGCGGTGATCGAACGCCGCAACGCGAGCGGCGAGAGCGAGTTCCTGATCGTCGAGGAGCACACGCCCGAAGGCCTGAAGCTGAACAACCCCGCGGGCCACCTGGACCCGGAGGAGTCGCCGCAGCAGGCCGTGATTCGCGAGGTGCTCGAGGAGACGACGCGCTTGTTCACGCCCGATCGGCTGATCGGCGTGTACCTGTCGCGCTTTCGCCGCCCCCGGACCGGCGAAGACGTGACCTACGTGCGCTTCGCGTTCGGCGGCACGGTCGGCGAGCCGGACCCGACCCTGGCCTACGACACCGGCATCGTGGCGAACCGCTGGATGACGCTGGCGGAGCTGCATGCGAGCCGCGCACGGCATCGCAGCCCGCACGTGCTGGGTTCGATCGAGGACTACCTGGCCGGCCGGCGCTATCCGCTGGACACGATCACGACCGATCCCACCGTCTACACGCCAGAAATCAAACGCTGACGCGTTTTCTTTTTGCGCCGCGCCAACCTTCGGGTGGCCGAGGGTCTACGCCGACGACGGCGGCCGCGAGATGCTGTGCGCGACGCTGCTGGGCACCGCGCGCAACCTCGATGCGACGACCGCCGCCGACGCGACCCGCGCCGGTCAGGCCGGCACCGCCTCGAGCTGATGCCGGTATTCGACCAGCTCGGCGATCGTCAGCATCGGGTAGCCGTGCGCCCGCGAGAACGCGAGCAGCTCGGGGCCGCGCATCATGCTGCCGTCCGCGTTCATCAGCTCGCACAGCACCGCGGCCGGCGACAGGCCCGCGAGCCGTGCAAGCTCGACCGCGCCCTCGGTGTGGCCGCGCCGCTCGAGCACGCCGCCCGGTGCCGCACGCAACGGGAACACGTGCCCGGGGCTGACCAGGTCCTCGGCCTTCGCCTCGGCGCCGATCGCGGCGCGTATCGTCGTGACGCGGTCGGCCGCGCTGACGCCGGTGCTGACGCCCTCGCGCGCCTCGATCGAGACGGTGAACGCGGTGCCATAGCGGCTCTGGTTGCGCGCGACCATCGGCGGCAGCTTGAGCCGCTCGATCTGCTCGTCCTCGAGGCACAGGCAGACGATGCCCGAGCATTCGCGGATCAGCGTGGCCATCATCGGCACCGTCAGCCGGTCGGCCGCGACGATCAGGTCGCCTTCGTTCTCGCGGTCGTCATCGTCGACGAGCACGACCGCGCGGCCATGGCGTATCGCGTCGACCGCGATGCGCAGCCGGGGCGGCATCGCGCGCGGGGAGGGAGAGAAATGAGACATGATGAAACGTCCTCGTTAAGGACCCTTGCGGGCGGTTGACGAAAAACGTTCCAGGGCGCAATGCCACCAACGCGCCCGAAGACGCGCCGACAGCTCGGCAAACCCGCAGGCCGACCGCCCAGAAAGCGCTCGGCACACAGGCTCACCCATCTTCTTTCATCCGGACTGTGCTCGAAGCGCTTGCGCACCTCGAGTGAACCGTCGGCCCCGGCATCTCACCGGATCTGCTGACCCCGGCTGCGGGAGCAGCCGGGCGCTCGCGGGCTTCATCACACGAGGTGATTTACCGCCGGTGGGGAATTCCACCCCGCCCTGAAGACGTGCCGCGATGGTAGACGAAGCGCCAAATCCTTGCCTGTCGCCGGATTGACAACCACCCCGTAGCGCCTTCGGCGCTCCCCTCAAGGGGCGCCGCCGGCGGACCGGCAGAGCCGGATCCGCGGCGTCCGCTTGGCTGTACCGGGGTCATGCCTCGACGGTCCCGCTTCGGCAGCATGGAAAAAATAAAATACTCAGCCATGTCGCCTACCCGCCCCTCTCCGTCCCCGTCGAAACAGCGCATCGTCGTCGGCCTGAGCGGCGGCGTCGACTCGGCTGTCAGCGCCTGGCTGCTGAAGCAGCAGGGTCACGACGTGGTCGGCATCTTCATGAAGAACTGGGAGGACGATGACGACGACGCGTACTGCTCGTCGCGCCAGGACTTCCTCGACGCGGCGAGCGTCGCCGACGTGATCGGCATCGAGATCGAGCACGTCAACTTCGCGGCCGACTACAAGGACCGCGTGTTCGCCGAGTTCCTGCGCGAGTACCAGGCCGGCCGCACGCCCAACCCCGACGTGCTGTGCAACGCCGAGATCAAGTTCAAGGCGTTCCTCGACCACGCGATGCGGCTGGGCGCGCAGAAAATCGCAACCGGGCACTATGCCCGCGTGCGCGAGGCCGCCGACGGCCGCTTCGAGCTGCTCAAGGGCCTGGACCCGGCCAAGGACCAGAGCTACTTCCTGCACCGCCTGTCGCAGGCGCAGCTCGCGAAGACGCTGTTCCCGGTCGGCGAGCTGAAGAAGACCGAGGTGCGCCGCATCGCCGAGGAGATCGGCCTGCCGAACGCGAAGAAGAAGGACTCGACCGGCATCTGCTTCATCGGCGAGCGGCCGTTCCGCGAGTTCCTGAACCGCTACCTCGCGAACACCCCCGGCCCGATCCAGGACGACCGCGGCCGCACGATAGGCGAGCACGTGGGGCTGAGCTTCTACACGCTGGGCCAACGCAAGGGCATCGGCATCGGCGGGCTCAAGGAACGCGGCGCGAAGAAGGGCGGCAACGAGCATGCGCCGTGGTTCGTCGCGCGCAAGGACATCGCGGCCAACACCTTGTACGTCGTGCAGGGCCACGACCATCCGTGGCTGCTGTCGAGCGCGCTCGAGGCCGACGACGCGAGCTGGGTGGCCGGGTCGGCGCCGCGGTCCGCGGCCCTGAGCGCGAAGACGCGTTATCGCCAGGCCGATGCGCCCTGTGCGTTCGACGGCGCGGGCGACGACGAGACGGCGTTCGCGTTGCGCTTCGCGCACCCGCAGTGGGCCGCGACGCCGGGGCAGTCGGCGGTGCTGTACGAC
>DATCSE010000548.1:0-2378 GCA_036568605.1 Burkholderiaceae bacterium
GTGCGATCCAGCGGCGCGCGCCGGCACCGCGCGCGCCGCGGGCATCGGGCTCGAGGCTGCCCGGCGTTGGCCCCGCATGAGCCTGGATCAGGTAGTAGATCGCGTAGTCGACTGCCTCGCCGATCAGCGTCGTGCCGAAGCCCAGCGTGATGCCGTGCACCTGGCCGAACGCCAGGCTGACCGTCGCGATGCCGGCCAGCACCCCGGTGCCCACCGGCAGCACCGCGATCGCGAGCGCGCGCAGCGAGCCGAACGCGGCGCCCATCAGCAGCACGATCGCAACGGTGCCGGCGATCGCGAGGCGCTCGACCTCGTGCTTGATCTGCGCACGCGACGCGACCGCGAACGTGCCGGCGCCGGAGACCACCAGCTTCAGCCCTTGCACCGCGTACGGCGCGAAGCTGCTGCGCACGAACTCGAGCGTGCGTTCCTGACCGTCGAGGTCGCTGCCGTCGGCCCGGGTCGTCGCGAGCAGCAGGGCGCGCGGCGCCTCGCGCGAGACCCAGACGCCGCCATCGCTGCGCGGCGCGCGGGCCGGCAGCATGGCCTCGGCCATGCGCACGGTCTCGCCGGTCGGGTCGCGCGTCAGCACCGGCTTGACGGCGGCGCCGGCCGGGCTGCCGAGCAGCGCGACGGTCTCGTCGATCGCGGCGCGCAGGCCGTCGACGCTGAAGCGCTGCGCGCCGACCGCCGGGCTCAGCAGGTAGCGGTGCTCGAACAGGAACTTCCCGAGCGCTTCGTACTGGCGGTTGTCGCCGTTGTTCACCGACTCGAACAGGCCGGTGCCGCGCAGTCGCTGGCCCCATTCGAGCGACGCGGCGCTGCGCGCCGCCGGCGTGCCGCCTTCGATGCCGATCAGCACGAGCCGCGCCGCGACACCGCTGCGCAACTGGTCGAGCAGCACGGCCTGCTCGGCGCTGGGGGCGCGCGGCAGGAAAGCCGACAGGTCGGCGACGTAGTGGCTGCGCGCGGTGACGACGACGGCGCCCAGCAGCGCGACCAGCCAGACGATCAGTGCGTTGCGGCCCGCGCCGCCGACGAACGACAGGAAGCTGCTGCTGCGCGCCATCGACGCCGTTGCGCCGTTCAGCGCGCCGCGCCGGAGGCCGCGGAGGTGATCGGTTCGATCGTCATCGTCGAGCGATCGCCATCCGGCATCACGACCTGGATCTCGCGCACGTCGGCGCGCTGGCCGGTGACGCGCACCGACGAGACCTGCGTGCGCAAACGCGCCTCGCGCGGCACCAGATCCAGCGTCCAGCGTTCGGCACTGCCGGCGACGCTCGCATCGAAGACGCGCTGCAGCGCATCGCGGTTGCCGGTCAGCGTTCCCCGGATCGCCTCGATCACGACGGCCGCTTCGGGCACCGAATCGAGCGCGACGCTGCGCGTGTTGCTGCCGCGGCTCATCGTCAGCGTGTTGCCGACGACCGCGACGCGCTCGCGCGACGGCTTCAGGTTCTCGCGCACGAAGGTGTCGGGCGCCTCGAACGACAGCCGGCCGGAGGTCGTCACGGTACGGTCCAGTACCGAGACCTCGCGCTTCTCGACGAAGGTCGCTTCGCCCGAGCGTCTGCCCGCGAGCAGTTGCGTGAGCTGGCCCAGATCGAACGCGGCCGCCAGCGCGAAAGCCGGAAGGGCGCAGACCAGCGCCGATGCCAGCAGCAGCGCGTTTCGCCGGTCACGACGCATCGGCGGCGGCCCAGAAGTCGAAGAAGTTGAACCAGTTGTACGGCGCCTCGCGGCACAGCGCTTCGAGCTGCGCGACATAACGCTCGACCGTGGCGCGGATCAGCGCATCGGTGTCGCCCTGCTGCGCGGCGCTGAAGTCGGCGAGCTGCTCGAACCGCAGCTCGTAGCGGTTGCCGCCGCGGTACACGCCGGCGATGAAGACCACCGGCCGGCGCAGCATCGCCGCCAACCGGAAGGGCCCGTCGGAGAAGCGCGCCGGCGCGCCGAGGAACGGCAGCACCAGCGTGCGCGAGCGCATCGCCGGCCCGAGCAGCGTGCGGTCGGCCAGCATGCCGGCGACGCCGCCTTCGTCGAGCCAGCTGCGCAGCTGCAGCATCGCGCCGAGCCGGCCGAGTGCGATCGTATGCGGCTGCGCGTTCGGCGCGATCGCGGCCAGCGTCTCGTTGATCTGGCGCGCGTTGTCCTCGTACATGACCATCGCGACGCGCTTGCCGCGGTCGGCGCCGAGCGCGCGCAGCGCCTCGAAGCTGCCGAAGTGCGCGCCTATCATGAACTGGCCTTCGCCGCGTGCGATGCGCTCGTCGATCCAGCGCACGTCGCTGTGCTCGATATGGAACTCGGAGAGCCGGTCCTGCAGCAGGTAGACGCGGTCCAGCAGCGTCGCGGCGAACGTGTGGATGTGGCGG
>DATCSE010000549.1:0-18498 GCA_036568605.1 Burkholderiaceae bacterium
CGGCTGGCTGGTGAGCGCCCCCACCAGCGGTCCGGCGAAGGGTTCCAACCTGAACGTGGTCCTGATCGATCAAACGATGGCGCTGGCTGCCGATGGCAAGCCGTTGACGCCATTCCGTGGCGTGGCGCTGGCCGTCCCGGCCAAGAAGGACGGCACCGACACCGCGGGAACCATGGTGGTCGGCGGGCTCTTCGAGCCGCATGGCGTTCCGGGCCCTTACGCCGTCTACCTGCCCGCCAACGTCGCGACGGAGCGTCGGCAGCGCGCAGGTCCCGATGGAAAGGCCAGCATCGAAGAATCGTGGGACGTGAAGGGCACCGACGGAAGTGCGATGGAGGTCCGGCTCCGGTACGAGCGCGGCATGCCGGCCAGAATCAAGAGCGAATCCAGCACCTACTCGGGCGCCAAGCCGGACTTCTTCCGCATCTATCGCGTCGAGGTCGTCAGCGATGTCGTGCGCAGCACCGCCACCAGCATCGACCGCATCTCGCAAATGTCCTTCAAGGCCGCCGGGCCGCAGTTTGCTCCGCTGTTCGATGGCACCGAGCAATTGATCAGCGTCACGGCTATCCCCTCGTATGCCCGGCAGGTTTTCTTGCCGGGCCCATAGTGGGCGGCAGGTCCTGGACGATGGCTTCCAGTCAAGATTGTTGACATTGGCATTCGGATACGGGCGCACTCCGTCACGGACAGGATTCGAGAAGCGCCGCAGTATCGGGGGATGATTTCTTCATATCCTTTCGACAACGGTCTGATCGGCACGCTGGGCGCCAGCGTCGTGTGTCTCATCGGCATCCTGGCCGCTGTCTGGTGGCTGCTGCAGATGAGGCACCGGACGATGCTGGCCAAGGTGCAACTCGCTCACCAGAAGATTCAACGCCAAGGTGCCTTGGAGCTCGAAGAGGCACATCGCGAAATCACGAGCATGCGTCGCGAGATCGACTTGCTGTCGCGCAAGTTGCGAGAGACGTCCCGCGTGAATGGCGCCGCGCCGGCAGCGCCGGGCCGGGCGATCCAGTCGAAGCGCCGGCCGGACTCGTTCATCGTGGTCGATGACGTGCTCGGTAGCGTGGCGGAGCCAAGCCAGGGCTTCGCGGACACCGCGATCCTGCCGGACGAGCCGGAACCGGTATCACATCGGGACAAGCGCACAGGCGTCGTTCGGCGCTGACGGGTGCCGGATGGACCTGGGGCTGCGCGGCCGCGGCCGCGCGATGTGGAAGCAACGGGCCGCTTGTTCCCGCTGCCTCCGAGGCAGACGGTCAGGGGGCGTCTTCGCGCCCGTCCGGATACCGTGCGAAGCGCCGCGGCTCGCGCCCATGGACCGGCCCGGCATCGGCGAACCGCCAGCCGCCGAACTGGGTCTGCCGGTAGTCCTGCATGGCCTGCATGATTTCCTGCTGGGTGTTCATCACGAACGGCCCGTACTGCACGACCGGCTCGCCGATGGGCCGACCCTGCAGCAGAAGGAACTCGCACACCGACTTGCCGGCCGCCAGCACGATCGCGTGGTCGGCCCGCAGCGTGACCGCGGCCGGGCCGTGCACCGGTTGGCCGGCCACCGTGACGGCGTCGCCCTTGAAGAAATACAGCGCGCGGCGCGTACCCTGGCCCTGCGCGGCCGGCAGCGTGCAGACCGCGCCCGGGTCCATGCGCAGGGTCCAGATCGCGACGTCGGCATCGGGTCGTGATGCCCAGGAGTCGGGCGGCGGTGGCGGCGCAGCGGTGCCGTCGAACGTGCCGGCCACCACGGCGACTTCTGTCGCGCGGCCCTGCGCATCGTGCAGGCAGCGGCGCGGGATCTGCTCGCTCCACAGCATCGTGAAGTGCGGCTCGACCATCTTGCGGCTACCCGGCAGGTTCAGCCATATCTGGAATAGCTCCAGCGGGTTGCCCTGGTCCGTGTTCAGCAGCGGGAACATCTCGGCGTGCACGATGCCATGCCCCGCCGTCACCCACTGCACGTCGCCGCCGCCGAAACGCGCTGTCGCACCCAGCGAGTCGCTGTGATCGATCAGGCCGCGGCGCACGATCGTCACCGTCTCGAAGCCGCGGTGCGGGTGCGCAGGAAAGCCCGGCACGGTCTCGCCGTGGTACATGCTCCAGCCGTCCTGGCGGCTGAAGTCCTGGCCGATGTCGCGGCCGGCCAGCGACGCGGCCGGTCCCATCGCGCCGTTGCCGGGCGGATAGGCGTCATCGTGGTAGGCGCAGAACAGGAAGGGGTCTGCGGTCTCCCAGGGAAAGCCCAGCGGTTTGACCGCGAGCACGGACGAAGTGACGGACGACATGGCGAGCGCTGGAAGGGAACCTGTGCAGGCAATGCGTTGATTGTCGCCCGTGCCCGCGAGGACACGTCACGCCATGTCTCCTTCGACGTGCGGATTCTCGTCTTCGTACTCCGCCCGGGTCTTGCGGCGGTGGTGGCCAGCGAGACGGACCGAGTCCATCGCGCGGTCCACGTAGATCTCGGATCGAAGCGGCCAACCGCGAGCCGCGTCGAAGAGGCCGGGCATGAGTTCATAGCTCCGGGGCTCGCCGCCTTCCTCGACATCGTTGAACCACAGGTGCGAGCCGCAGCGCGGGCAGAAGGCGCGCTCGGCGAAAGCGGAAGAACGGTAGCGCGCGACCTCGCCCGTGACAGTCACCGCGCGGGTGTCAGCCGTGAAGCACAGGAACAGGCCGCCTGACCACCGCTGGCACATCCGGCAGTGGCAGGCGCCGACGCGCGGGTCGTGCTCGCCCGCCACCGTGATCGTCACGGCGCCGCAGAGGCAGTGACCGGTTATCGACGAAGCGGAGGCGCTCGTGCGGGGAGCGGGGGTCGATGCGACGGTCGTTTGCTGCATGTTGGGCTCCTGAGGTCGATGTCCGCCCAGGGGCAATTTCCCGGTGGACACACTGTGCTGACGTCAAAGCTAACACCGGATCTGATCGCGTTCACGCGTTCGATCGCTTTCCCCGGATTGCGAAAAAGCACAGTCGAAATCATTGGTTCGCGGATCGCCGTGCAGCGGCGAGACTCCGCGACCGATGTCTGCCACGACCCTATCGCCGCCTCTCCTGATTCGTGCGGCCTCGCCCCTGCCGTCCGACGGGCGCCCGTTCGACGTCGAAGCCGCGACCGAGCGGCTCGCGCTCGCACTCGCCGCGACCGCGGTCGAGCGTGATCGCGCCGGCGGCCACGCCGCCGCCGAGCGCGCGCTGATCCGCGACAGCGGGCTGCTCGCGCTCGTCGTGCCGCGCGAGGCCGGCGGCATCGGCGCCGACTGGCCCACGCTGTACCGCAGCGTGCGGCGCCTCGCCGAGGTCGACAGCGCGTTGGCGCACGTCTTCGCCTTTCATCATCTGCAGATCGCGAGCATCCTGCTGTTCGGCAACGACGAGCAGCGTGCGCGGCTGCTGGGCCAGACGATTCGCGAGCGGCTGTTCTGGGGCAATGCGCTGAACCCGCTCGATCCGCGGCTCGTGGCGGTTCGGGTCGAGGGCGGCTGGCAGCTCGACGGCGTGAAGAGCTACGCGTCGGGGTCGGTCGGCTCCGATCGGCTCCTGTTCTCCGCGCGTACCCCGGAACCGAACGCCGCCGTGCTGATCGCGCAACTCGCCACACGCACGGCCGGTCTCGAGGTGCGCGAAGACTGGGACAGCTTCGGCCAACGCCAGACAGACAGCGGCACGGTGCGCTTCGAAGCCGTCTTCCTGCCCGATCGCGAGGTGCTGCAGGTGCCGGGCACCTTGCCGACGCCGCGTTCGACGCTGCGCCAGCTGATCTCGCAGCTCGTGATGGGGAACGTCTACCTCGGCATCGCCCGCGGTGCGTTCGACAGCGCGAAGCGCTTCACGGTGGACTCGGCGCGCCCGTGGCTGGCCTCCGGTGTCACGCGTGCGGCGGACGACCCGTACGTGCAGCATCGCTACGGCGAACTCTGGCTGCACGTGCGCGCGGCGCAGGCCGTGACCGATGCCGCGGCGCTCGCGCTCCAGGGCGCTCTCGATCGCGGCCCGGCGCTCACAGCTGCCGAGCGTGCCGAGGTTGCGATCGTGGTCGCCGAGGCGAAGGTGCTGACGCATCGCGCGGCGATAGAGGTCAGCACCCAGCTCTTCGAACTGACCGGCGCGCGATCGACCTCGGAGAAGCTGCGCCTGGACCGCTTCTGGCGCAATGCCCGCGTGCACACGCTGCACGACCCTGTCGACTACAAGCTGCGCGACATCGGCCGCTACCGCCTCGACGGCCGCCCGCCCGAGCCGACGCCGTATTCCTGAGTTCCGTCTCACAACGCTCCAACGCCCGTTCATCCAGGATCCGACCGACCATGCCTCTGACCCATCACCTGGCGTCCCGCCGTCGCGTGCTGCGCACGGCCGCCGTCAGTGCCGCCGCGATCGCGCTTCCGGGCCTGACGCGCGCGGCCGAAGCGCTGAAGGAACTGCGCCTCGACTACGCGTACTACTCGCCATCCAGCCTGGTGCTGCGCCGCTTCGGCTGGCTCGAACAGGACTTCGCGAAGGACGGCATCGCCGTCAAATGGGTGCTCAGCGCGGGCAGCAACCGCGCGCTCGAATACCTCAACGCGAACGCCATCGATATCGGCTCGACGGCCGGGCTCGCCGCACTGCTGAGCAAGGCGAACGGCAACCCGATCCGTGCGCCGTACATCTTCTCGCGACCCGAATGGACCGCGCTCGTCGTGCGTGCCGATTCGCCGATCCGCACGCTGGCCGATCTCAAAGGCAAGAAGGTCGCCGCGACCAAGGGCACCGACCCGTACCTGTTCCTGCTACGCGCGCTGAAGGTCGCGAAGCTCAAGCGCAGCGACATCGAGCACGTCGCGCTGCAGCACGCCGACGGGCGGGCCGCGCTCGAGCAGGGCCGCGTCGACGCGTGGGCCGGGCTCGACCCGCTGATGGCGGCGAGCGAACTCGACGCCGGCTCGAAGCTGATCTATCGCAACGTCGCGTTCAACACCTACGGCTTCCTGAACGTGCGCGAGGAGTTCCTGGACAAGCATGCCGCCGAGACACGGCGCGTCATCGCGGGCTACGAACGCGCGCGGCGCTGGATCCTCGCGAACACCACCGAGGCGGCGAAGATCCTGTCGGAGGAGGCGAAGGTCAGCCTGCAGGTGGCGCTGCTGCAGCTGAAGCTGCGCACCGACCTGAGCAACCCGCAGCCTTCGGCGGAGCATGTCGATGCGCTGAAGGCCGCGGCCCCGCTGCTGCTCGACGAGCAGCTCGTGAAGCCGGGCACCGACCTCGACAAGGTCATCGCCGGGCTCGTCGACACACAGTTCGCGCGCGGCCTCGCGGCCGGCGCGGCCTGATTCGATCGAAAGCCGTGAGCACGCTGGATCGCATCGCCGCGCCCGCGGCGATGCCGACCGATCCCGCCGAGCCGCCGCCTGCGCCGCAGCGTACGCCGCGCTGGCTGGGCGCCGTGCTGCCGGCGTCGGCGCTGCTGTTGCTCGAGCTCGCGGTGCGCCTAGGCCTGGTGCCCGAGCATCTGCTGCCGCCGCCGAGCGCGATCGTGCGCACCGTCGTCGACCTCGCGGGCAACGGGCTCGCCGCGCACGTGGCGGCCAGCACCGCGCGCGTGCTCGTCGGCTTCGCGGCCGGCGCAGCGCTCGCGATCGCGGCCGGCGCGGCGGTAGGCCTGAACCGGCGCGCCCGCGCGCTGCTCGACCCCAGCGTCCAGGCGCTGCGTGCGATCCCGTCGCTCGCCTGGGTGCCGCTGCTGCTGCTGTGGCTGGGCATCGACGAGGCGCCGAAGCTGACGCTGATCGCGATCGGCGCGTTCTTCCCCGTGTACATGGGTGTCGCGTCGGGCTTTCGCGATGTCGATCGCAAGCTGATCGAAGTGGCCGAACTCGCGGGGCTCTCGCCGGTCGCGATGGCGCGGCGCGTGCTGCTGCCGGCGGCGTTGCCGGCCGTGCTCACCGGGCTGCGCAACGGGCTCTCGCTGGCCTGGATGTTCATGGTGGCGGCCGAGCTGATCGCCGCGACCCGCGGCCTCGGCTACCTGTTGACCGACGGGCGCGAGACCGGCCGCGCCGACATCGTGCTCGCCGCGATCGCGCTGCTCGCGCTGCTCGGCAAGATCACCGACAGCGCGATGCAGCGGCTCGAAGCACGGCTGCTCGGATGGCGCGACACGCTGGACACGCGGGCATGAGTGCTGCTGGGGTTGTCGAGCCGTTGGCCGAGGTCGCGTCCGGCGGTGCCGTGCTCGACGTGCACGTGCGCCGCAAGCGCTTCGGCGCGCGGCAGGTTCTCTCCGACGTGCGGCTGACGCTGCAACCCGGCGAGGTGGTATCGCTGGTCGGCGCGAGCGGTTGCGGCAAGAGCACCTTGCTGCGCATCGTCGCGGGGCTGGACCGCGACTACGACGGCCGCGTCGAGCTCGACCGGCGGCCCATCACCGGACCGACGCGCGACATCCGCTTCGTGTTCCAGGAGCCGCGCCTCTTTCCGTGGCTGAACGTCGCGCGCAACGTCTCGTTCGATCTGGACGATGCACATGTGAGCGACCCGCGCCATGCCGAGCGCGTCCGCGCAGTGCTCGCGGAAGTAGGCCTCGCGGGCCTGGCCGATCGGCTGCCGAAGCAGCTGTCCGGCGGGCAGGCGCAGCGCGTCGCGATCGCCCGCGGGCTGTTCTCGCGCCCGCGGCTGCTGCTGCTCGACGAACCGTTCTCCGCCGTCGACGCGTTCACGCAGCTCAAGCTGCAGGAGCTGCTGCTCGACGTGGCGCAGCGGCACGCGGTGACCGTGCTGATGGTGACCCACGACATCGACGAGGCCGTGCGCGTCAGCGAGCGCGTGGTCGTGCTCGACGCTCTCGGCGGCCGCGTCGCGGCCGAGATTCCGATCGCACTCGGCCGGCCGCGCGATCACGATGCGGCCGGCTTCGCGCTGTCCTGCGGTGAGCTGCGACGCGCATTGCAGTCGGCGCACGCGTTCTGAGCAGGGTCATCGGCTGCTCGTGGGCGACAAGACCATCCTCTTCAACGCGTTCGACATGGCCTGCGTGGGCCACATCAACCACGGCCTGTGGACGCACCCGCGCGACGAATCGGCCCGCTACCTGGATCTCGCGCACTGGACCTCGCTCGCGCAGCTGCTCGAGCGCGGGCTGTTCGACGGCCTGTTCCTGGCCGACATCGTCGGCGCATACGACGTCTACCAGGGTTCGCTGGACCTGACGCTGCGCGAGGCCATCCAGCTGCCGCTGCTCGACCCGGTGCCGCTGGT
This sequence comes from Burkholderiaceae bacterium, assembly GCA_036568605.1. GTDB lineage: Bacteria > Pseudomonadota > Gammaproteobacteria > Burkholderiales > Burkholderiaceae_C > DATCSE01. The sequence continues at coordinate 7,246 of DATCSE010000549.1, forward strand.
CTCGGCGATGGCGGCGGCGACCTCGCACCTGGGCTTCGGCGTCACCGTGAACCTGAGCTACGAACAGCCCTACCTGCTCGCGCGCCGGTTCTCGACCCTCGACCACCTGACGCGCGGGCGCATCGGCTGGAACATCGTCACCGGCTACCTCGACAGCGCCGCGCGGGCGATGGGCCTTCCGCAGCAAGCCGAGCACGACGAGCGCTACGACCGCGCCGACGAGTTCATGGAGGTGGTCTACAAGCTCTGGGAAGCGAGCTGGGCCGACGATGCCGTGCCACACGATCGAAGTGCCCGCGTCTACGCGCGGCTCGATCGCGTGCACCGCATCGTGCACGAGGGCCGGCACTTTCGGGTCGACGGCGTGCACCTGGTCGAACCGTCGCCGCAGCGCACGCCGGTGCTCTTCCAGGCCGGCTCGAGCGGGCGCGGACGGCGCTTCGCGGCACGCCATGCCGAGTGCGTCTTCATCTCGGGCCAGACCCGCGACGCGGCCCGCGCACTGGTGCGCGGCGTGCGGGAGGAAGCGCAACGCGCGGGCCGGCAGCCGGGCGACATCAAGGTGTTCATGGGCGCGACCGTCGTGACCGCGGCGAGCGACGCGCAGGCCCACGCGAAGCTGCGCGAGTACCTCGACTACGCGAACCCCGAGGCCGGCCTCGCGCACTTCGCGAGCGGTACCGGCATCGACTTCTCCCGCTACGGCATCGACGAGCCCATCACGCCGCCCGGCAGCGGCAAGGGCGGGCAGGGCAACGCGATGCATTCGGCGGTGAAGACCGTCACCGCGGGCCCGGCGCCCAAGACCAAGCGCGAGCTGCTCGCCGGCATGGCGCTCGGCGGGCGCTACCCGCTGATCGTCGGATCGCCGCAGACGGTCGCCGACGAGTTGCAGGCCTGGGTGCGTGACACCGACATCGACGGCTTCAATCTCGCGCGCACGGTGACGCCGGAGTGCTTCCAGGACATCGTCGAACTCGTGGTGCCCGAGCTGCAGGCGCGCGGCGTCTACAAGCGCGAGTACGCGGCGGGCACGCTGCGCGACAAGCTGTTCGGTCAAGGCCCGCGACTGCCGCCTCGGCACCCGGCCGGCGCGATGGCGATCAGCCCGCGCTGACTTCCGGAAGCTTCGCGATCACCTTGATCTCGAACTGAAAGCCGTAGAGCCAGGTCACGCCGATGCCGGTCAGCGTCGGGTGCGGCGCGTCGCCCCAATACTCCGGCACCACGCTCCAGATCGTTTCGAACGTCGATTCGGGGTCGACGATGAAGACGGTGACATCGATCACGTCGTCGAAGGTGCAGCCGGCAGACGCCAGGATCGCATTGAGATTGTCGAAGGCGAGCCGCACCTGCGACTTCAGATCGGGTTCGGGCGAGCCGTCCGGCCGGCTGCCGACCTGACCGGAGACGAACAGGAAACCGTTGGAGCGGATCGCCGGCGAGTAGCGGTTCTTGTCGTAAAGCGCCTGGCGCCCGGCCGGGAAGACAACATCACGCTGGGTCATGGAAGGTCCTTGTGTGGATCGAGATCAGGTTGGGATGGCGTGACTCTAGAAGTCCCGGCTTCGCGGATAAACAGGCCATGCAGACAATCACTGTTTGCCCGGCCCAAACAATCCCCGCGAAGCCTCTGGAGCACCCATGGACCGTTTTGATGCGATGCAAGCGTTCGCCCGCGTGGTCGAGGCCGGCAGTTTCACCAAGGCGGCGCAGACCCTGCACATGAGCAAGACCACCGTGACGCAGCTGGTGCAGCAGCTCGAGGCGCGGCTGCGCGTCAAGCTGCTGAACCGCACCACGCGGCAGGTCAAGGTCACGGCCGATGGCGCGGCCTACTACGAGCGCGTGGTGCGCCTGCTCGGCGACCTCGAGGACGCCGATACCAGCCTGTCGAGCGCGTCGGCGACGCCCAAGGGCCGGCTGCGGGTGGACGTGCCCAGCCCGCTCGCCCGCATGATCCTCGTGCCCGCACTGTCGGCATTCCACGAGCGCTATCCCGAGATCCAGATCGACATGGGCGTCAGCGATCGCACCGTGGATCTGATCGGCGACAACGTGGATTGCGTGGTGCGCGGCGGCGAGCTCGCCGACCGGTCGCTCGTCGCGCGGCGCGTCGGCGAGCTGAAGCTCGCGGTCTTTGCCGCGCCGACGTATCTGCAGCGCATGGGGACGCCCTCGCATCCGCACGAGCTGGAAAACACCGATCACCGCATCGTCGGCTTCACCTGGGCGCGCACCGGCAAGGCCTATCCCTACGCGTTGCGGCGCGACGGCGAGCGCATCGCGGTGCACGGCCGCTACGTGCTCGCCGTCGACGACGGCAATGCCTACCTCGCCGCAGGTCTGGCGGGCCTGGGCGTTCTCTGGTTACCGCACTACATGTCCGAGCCGCACGTGACGAGCGGCGAGCTGGTGCCGCTGTTCGCGGATTGGCGCATGGACCCGATGCCGCTGTACGTCGCGTTCCGGCCGAACCGGCATGTCAGCGCCAAGCTGCGCGCGTTCATCGACTGGGTGGCCGGATTGATGGCGCAGCATGCGCCGATGGCGTCACCGCGCGATTGAAGCGGCCGGCCGCGCCGACGGATCAAGCAGGCGGTACGAAAGGCTTGGGCCGGTAGGCCATGCGGGGCAACGACAGCAGCGCGGCGACACAACCCAGCGCCACGACCGCAATGATCCAGGCCACCGGTGAACGGTAGCCCATCTCCGCGGGGTAGACCCGGGCGAGCGCCAGCAGCGCGATCGCATTCGAGGCCAGGACCAGCAACGCGGCGGTGAAGTCGTGCAGCCGCCGGGCGCGGTTCGCGCTGTCGGACCAGACCGCGTCGGTGTTGTAGCTCGGCAAGCGCAGGTGGCCATCCTCGAGCTGCTCGAGCGCGGCGAGAAAGCTGCGCAGATTGCGCAAGGTCAGCTCGCTGCGCACGTTCAGCAGCGCCAGGCTCACCGACGCGATCGGGAAACCGAGCGCAAGCGTCTGGATCGGCAGCGTCTGCGCCGCTTCACTGCCACCAGCCCGAAACCCGACCAGCGCGGCCATCAGGCCCAGCACCAGCGTGACGTAGAGCGCCAGCGTCTGCTGGCGCTGCGTAATGCGCGCATTGACCTCGTTGGAGGCGGCGATGAAGCGGTAGTTGGCGTCGACGCTGGACATGGTCGTGATTGTCTCGTACGGGATAGCTCAGCAGCAAATCTTGGTTCGCGCGATCGGCAGGCAGTCCCAGAATCGAAAGAGGACACTGGCGCATGCACCCGTACGCACTCGAGCTCGAAGCCGCGGCCTTTTTCCGCAGAACCGCTTGATGCCGCGGCGCCGATCGTGCCGCGGCGCCGGGTGGTCTGATCCCGATTCATTTCCGCATCCACATGAGCGCATTGCAGATTCGACCCCTGGGCAGCCACGAGAACGGCGGGCTCGGCGCCGAAGTCATCGGCCTGGACCTGAGCCGTCCGCTGGCCGACGACGACTTCGCGCGCATTCACCGCGCGCATCTCGAGCACCACGTGCTCGTGTTCCGCGACCAGCGCATCACGCCGTCGCAGCAGATCGAGTTCAGCCGCCGCTTCGGGCCGCTGCAGGTGCACGTGCTGCACCAGTTCCTGCTCGCGGGCAAGCCCGAGATCCTGATCGTCTCCAACATCAAGGACGAAAGCGGCAAGCCCATCGGCCTGGGCGATGCCGGCCACTACTGGCATTCCGACCTGTCGTACAAGGAGCGGCCCAGCCTGGGCTCGATGCTGCACGCGCAGGAACTGCCCGCGACCGGCGGCGACACCTTGTTCGCGAACATGCACACCGCCTGGGAGACGCTGCCGCCGACGCTGCGCAGGGCCGTCGAGGGCCTGAAGGCCGAGCACACCTACCTGGCCCGCTACGACGAACTGCGCGAGCGCAGCCCGTGGCGCCCGGCGCTGACCGACGCACAGAAGGCGCAGGTGCAGCCGGTCGTGCATCCGGTCGTCCGCACCCACCCCGAGACCGGCCGCAAGGCCTTGTTCGTCAGCGAGCATTTCACGACGCGCATCCTCGGGGTCTCGGAAGGCAGGAGCCACGACCTGCTGGCCGCGCTGTTCGAGCACAGCGTGCGGCCCGAGCACCTGTACCGGCACCGCTGGTCGCCGCGCGACATGGTGTTCTGGGACAACCGCTCGGTGATGCACCTGGCCACCGGCTGCCCCGACGACCAGCGGCGCAAGCTCTACCGGACGACGATCGAAGGCGACGTGCCGTACTGAGCCCGGTCGGATCGCCTCGTGGGCGCGCCGCGGCGCTCATGCCGCCGCGACATTGACGAACGGCGTGCGGATGTCGGCGAGGAACTGCTTCGCGCGCGGGTGCTGCGGACGCCCGAAGAACTCGGCCGGCGTGGCCCGTTCCAGCACGCGGCCGGCGTCCATGAACAGCACGCGGTCGGCCACGTCGCGCGCGAAGCCCATCTCGTGCGTGACGCACATCATCGTCATGCCGTCGCGCGCGAGGTCGCGCATCACGAGCAGCACCTCGCCGACCATCTCGGGGTCGAGCGCGCTGGTCGGCTCGTCGAACAGCATCAGCCGCGGCGCCTGCGCGAGTGCGCGCGCGATCGCGACGCGCTGCTGCTGCCCGCCCGAGAGCTCGGACGGATAGGCGTTCGCCTTCGCCGCGAGGCCGACGCGGTCCAGCAGCGCCAGCGCCTGCTCGCGTGCGTCGGCCGGCTTCAGCCGCCCGAGCTCCACCGGCGCGAGCGTGCAGTTCTGCAGCGCGGTCAGGTGCGGGAACAGATTGAACTGCTGGAACACGAAGCCGATCTGCGCTCGCAGTGCGTTGACCCGCACGTCGCGGGCATGGATGTCGTGCCCGTCGATCAGGATGCGCCCGCCCTGGATGGGCTCGAGCCGGTTCAGCGTGCGGATCAGCGTCGACTTGCCCGAGCCCGACGGCCCGCAGACGACGACCACCTCGCCCTTCGCGACGGTTTCGTGGATGTCGGCCAGCGCGTGATACGCGCCATACCATTTCTGGACGTTCTCGAATCGGATCATGCGGGAACTCGGCGGACCGCTGCCACGACGGCGGCGTGGCCCGTTGTTGTCGTGGGGCGGCTGCGGGTGCGTGCCTCGAGCCAGAACGCGAACCGCGACAGCCCGAAGCACAGGATGAAGTAGGTCAGGGCGAGCGTCGCGTACACCGGCACCGGCATCGTGAAGACCTGCACGTTGATCTGCGAGGCGATGAACGACACCTCGGTCAGCCCGATGATGTAGCCCAGCGAGGTTTCCTTGATCGTCGAGACGAACTGGTTGACCAGCGAGGGCAGCATGTGGCGCAGCGCCTGCGGCAGGATCACGCGGCGCATCGCCTGCGCATAACTGAGCCCGAGCGATCGCGCCGCCTCCATCTGCCCGCGGCCCAGCCCGTTGATGCCGGCGCGCACGATCTCGGCGAGATAGGCGCCGTCGAACACGACCAGCGCGATCAGCATCGTCGTGAACTGGTCGGTCTTCCGGCCGGTGACGGTGGGCAGGAAGAAGTAGGCCCAGAACACGACCATCAGCAGCGGCGTGCCGCGCACGACGAACACCAGCGCGGTGACCGGCCAGCGCATTGTGCGATACGGGCTGACGCGGGCCAGGCCCAGCAGCAGCCCGAGCGGCAGCGCGAGCACCAGCGCGAGCGCCGCGAGCAGCAACGTCAACGCGAGTCCGCCCAGCGGCCCGTTCGGATACTGGCCGACGAGGAAGTAGAGCCAGTAGGTGTCGATCAGCTGCAGCAGGGTCATCGCGTTCGCGTCGTGGTCACAGTGCGCGCACCGGGAAGCGCTTGTGATAGAGCGCCGCCGCCAGCGTGATCGCGAGCGAGACGCTCAGGTAGCTCGCGGTTGCGAACGCGAACGCCTCGACGCTTCGAAACGATGCCGACTCGACCTTCGCGGCCTGGTACATCAGCTCGGCGACGCCGATGACGGTCGCGATGCTGGTGTTCTTCCAGAGGTTCAGCGTCTGCGAGATCAGCGGCGGGACCGTGATGCGCAAGGCCTGCGGCAGGATCACCAGCCGCATCGTCGCGAGGAAGGAGAGGCCCAGCGCGCGCCCGGCCTCGGTCTGCACCGCGGGGATCGCACGGATGCCGCTGCGCACGTCCTCGGCCATGAAGGCGGCCGTGTAGAGCGTCAGCGCGGCGACCGCGCTGAACGCCTCGATGTTGCCGGCGTACAGCCGCTCCTTCACCGCATCGGGCAGCAGCTCGGGCGCGCCGAAGTACCAGAACAGCATGTGCGCGAGCAGCGGCACGTTGCGGATCGCCTCGACGAAGGTGGCGCCGGCCCAGCGCAGCGGCGCGAGCGGCGCCAGGCGCAGCAGCGCAACCGCGATCGCCAATGGCAGCGCCAGCGCGAGCGTGACGGCGGTGAGCTGCAGCGTCAGCACGAGCCCGGCGACGAGCATCGTGTGATAGGGGCCCGCGATCAGCAGGGAAATATCGAAGGACATCGACGCGAGGAGTCAAGGCGCGCCGGCCGCCCGGTAGGCGGTCGGCGCGTGTCAGGTGCCGGCGAATGCCGGCAGAAAGCCGCCGGGATCAGCCGTCGATCTTGTCGCTGACGAACTTGAACTCGCGCTTCTCGAACTTCAGCTTGGTCGCCGGGCCGTACCACTTGACGAACAGCTTGTCGGCCTCGCCGCTGGTCTCGAGCTCGCGCAGCGTGTCGTCGACCACGCCCTTCAAAGCCGTCTCGCCCTTCTTGATGCCCAGCGCGAGCGGCTCGATGCTGATGCTCTGCGGCAGGATCAGGTAGTCCTTGTTCGCGGCGCCGAGCTTGGCGAAGTCGTCGATCAGCGAGGCCTCGTCGTTCACGTAGCCTATGCCCTTGCCCTGCTGCAGCGCGAGGAACGCCTGCTGGGTCGTCTCGAAGGTCACGACGTCGACGGTGGGCACCGCCTTGCGGATGTTCGGCTCCTGCGTGCCGCCCTTGACCGTCAGCACCTTCTTGCCGGCGAGTTGCGGCAGCTGCGTGATGCCGCTGGCCTTCTTGACGAGCACCTTCTGGCCGGTGACGAAGGTCGTCAGCGAGAAGTCGATCTGCGACTCGCGCTCCTTGTTGTGCGTCAGCGAAGCGGCCAGCAGGTCGACGTGGCCTTGCTGCAGCTCGGGGATGCGCGCCGCGACCGCGAGCTGCTTGAACACCGGCTTGACGCCGATCTTCTTCGCGATCGCCTTGCCGAGGTCGACCTCGTAGCCGACCACGTCGCGCGTCTTCGGGTCGACGAAGCTGTTCGGCTCGTCGGTGCCGAGCACGCCGATCACGATCTCGCCTTTCTTCTTGATGTCGGCGAGCTGGTCCGCATGGGCAGCGGTGGCGAACAGCAGGGGCAGGGTGGCGGCCGCGAGTGCGGCAGAGCGGAGCAGGTTGCGTACGGTCGTCGTCATGGGTGATTTTCCTCCTCAGGTTGACAGTGCCGATGGCGCCGTCGAGCGACGCGGCGCGTGCCCGGCGTTGCGTCATCAGCTGACGTGGCCGCGACTCTAGGCAAGGGTCTCGCGATCGCGAACCAAGAAATGCTGCTGAGCAATTCAGCGTGGCAAATCGGCAGATGCACGAAGACCGGCTTGCTTATCGAGGTCGGCTCGTTATCCATGTGCATCGATCTCACGCACCCGACCAACAGCCGACATTCGCCGTGCCGCTGTTGTCGGTGCTCGCCGGCGGTCAGGTACCTGGGGATCGAGGTCGACGACGCCCTCGAGATCGCGGAACAGACGGAGATCTGAGCAGCGTCCATGCACCGGGCTGGTCATTCCCCCGACCTGCCCACTGACGCTCGCTCCCGGCCAAGAGTGGCAATAGATCGGCGTCTGCGCTGGCGACGTTCGTGCGAGCTAAGCTTCCGCCATGTCGCTGATGCCCGCCACCTCATCCGGATGGGAGAGTGACGCGTACGACGTCGCCGAGGCGGTATGGCGCGCGGCTACGGACGCATCGACGCCGATGCGCCTTCCCGCGGGCGCGGACGCCGTGGCATGGGCCGCACAGGCGGACTGATGCGCTGCCTCTGGCGCGTGCCAGCTGCGCCGGAGTATCGATGAGTCGTTGGTCAGGAGAAGGCGAAGTCCAGGGCACATCATGACGGCAGCCGCCGCCTAGCACGCCCGACGCGGCCGGCGAAGTCTCCTGGACCGCGGAGGCCCGACCCGCTCAAGGCGCCGTGCAGGTGTAGTTCGCGGCTGCTGCCGCCGCCGCGGCGTCATTGGCGGGCCCCGTGTACCTCGGATACTGCGGATACCGGCACAGCGGCACCGTACGCGTCACGGTGCCGTTCACGTCCAGCTTCTGCGCGCTCAGGGTACCCGGAGCGCTTCCCTTCGTCACCCATTGGTCCAGCGCCGCCAGCAGGTCGGTCGTGTCCGCGCCGGCCCCGCCACCGCAGTGGTTGACGCCGGGCGCCACGTAGAAGCGCATGAACGAGTCTGCCGCCGTCTGTCCGCCGGCCGCATCGGCCGCGGCCCGGTAGTACGCCGCGGTCGAAGCGGGGCTGAGCGCTGCATCGCTGCCGCCGTGCCAGATGATCAGCTTGCCGTTGGAGTTCATGAACGGGCGCAGGTCGGCGTTCGTCGCATCGTTGAGCGCCGCCATGCCGTACAGCGTGTCGAGGTTCGAATCCCACGCGTAGGCCAGCGAGTCCTGCGCCGGATTGCGCGCGAGATAATTCTTGACCGTGGTGTCCTGGAAGAAGTAGTCCACCGAGTCGAGCGCATTCCCGCCGCCGGTGATCCACGCCGACCAGGCGGAGGGGTCGTCCTCGTTGCCGGTCAGCGGCCAGCCAGCGCTCGTGTAGACACCGCCCGCGACAGAGACCGGTGAGGTGATCGTGTTCACGGCGGCAATCTGGGCATCCGACAAGCAGGTGTCGCCCGTGTCCGCGCCGCCGGCGCAGCGCAGCGCCGTGGGATCGAACGTGCACTGCCGCGGGTTGGAGACGATGCCGTCGACGATGCCGTCCAGCGCGTCGCAAGCGTCGCGCACCGCCTTCGACAGCAGCGACAGCTTCGTGTTGCCGATCTGCGCGCCCGGGGCCGTCAGCGCGAGGACGTTCCTCTGGAACTGGCCCGCAAACGCGACCCAGATGTAGGCCGGCGCGCGCGCGATGATGCCGTCGAACAGATTGGGGTTGCGCTGGGCGGCCATCAGGGCTTCCCGCCCGCCTTCGGAGCAGCCTTCGAAGTACGACCGGGTGGGCGGCGTACCGTAGGCTGCTGTGACGGCTTCGAGTGCCGTGGACATCACGGTCGGGATTGCGAGGCTGCCGAAGAGCTGGGCGGCGAACGGATCGTTCAACGCGAAGCTGGCATCGGGCAGGGGACTGGTGGTCTGGTGTCCCGAGTCGCTGGCGACCGCGGCATAACCCTGCAACAACGCCGGCAGCACGAGCCCCGGAATGGACCCGTTGTAGCCACCTCCGCCGCCGTAGTAGAGCTTGCCATTCCAGGCATCCGGCAGGCGCATCTCGAAGTTCAACGACGGATCGAGGGTGCCGTTGACCTTGCAGTAGCTCGGCAACGCCCCGCTTGCGGCCACTGCCACGGCCATGAGCTTCGAGCCGCCTATGGTCTTGCCGGATAGTGCAGCGCACGCCTGCTGCGCGGTCACCGCCGGAGCGGCGTCGTCATCGCCGGATCCGCAGCCGGCCACCAGCCATGAACCGGCGACCGTCAGTGCGGCAACGACCGCCGTGCGCGACGGGCCGCTGCTGGCGAGAGGGTCTCGAGGGAAGGTGGGCGACATGGGACATCCTCGCGAAGCCGTGGTGGGGTACAGCCTGTGCCAGTGTCCCGTCGGCATCACGTCGCTTTGGGACAAAACCGGTCGATCCTCTGACATGAACCCCGGCGGGTTCTTCGGCGCAGCGGCTGGCAGCGCGTGCTCGGGGTCACCGGTTGGTAAGACGGCCCGCGGCCCGCCGCGACACGGTCAGGCGCTCCTGCAGCATCTTGTGCGTCATCGTGCGCACCGCCTGCACGAGTTCAGGCGCCGCCACGCGCGGGTGGCCGCTGTCGAAAGGCGGAGCCGGGTCGTACTCCAGCAGGAGTTGCAAGGACTTCGCCGCTGCATCGCCCCTGAGCTTCGCGAGCACGGTGAAGGCGAAGTCGAGTCCGGAGGTCACGCCGGCGCCGGTGATGCGGTCGCCGTCGGTAACGACACGATCCGGTTGCGCCTCGACCCCGAACAGCGCCAATTGGTCGATGGACAGCCAGTGACAGGTGGCCTTGCGGCCCTGTAGCAGGCCGGCTGCCGCCAGCAAGAGCGAGCCCGTGCAGACCGACGTGACCAGGCCCGCGCCTGTCGCCTGCTCGCGTAGGAACCGGAGCACGGCCTCGTCTTCCATCAACGGCGTCTGGCCGGGACCGCCCGGCACGATCAGCACGTCGTACTGCGGCGCGTCAGCGAAGCTGCGGTGCGGGATGAGCGTCAGCCCGGTGTCGCCGCGGACGGGCTGGCAGTCCTTCCAGACGAGCTCCGCTTTGCAGTCGGGCGCACGGGCCAGCACTTCGAAGGGCCCGAGGATGTCCAGCGAGGTCATCATCGGGAATACGAGCATGCCGATGCTCGTCTGCGTTTCGAGGGTCATGTTCGCATCGTTGCGGTGAAGCCGATGCACGGACTTTGCGCGGACAGCCGCGCCCGCGTCGGACAAAGCACGGTTGTTTTGCGACATGAACGAGCCCAGCCGGCCCGCCGGATCATGTCGCGGATGGGTGCCTGAAGGTGGTCGGGGCGGTTCCGAGCACGCGCTCGAACACGCGACTCATCTGCTTACGCCCCGAGAACCCGCAGCGCAACGCGATCTTCTCGAGGGGCAGACCGGTGCCCGATAGCAGTTCGCGCGCCAGGTCCACGCGCGCCGCATCGATGTACTGATTCGGCGTGACCGACAACGCTTCCTTGAATATCCGGGTGAGTTGTCGCGGACTGATGCAGACGCGCTCGGCCACCTGCGCCACGGTCAAGGGCTCGTCCAAGCGGCCGAGGATGTAGTCCGTGGCCTGGCGCAAGCGCTCCGACGGGCTACCGTAGGCTTCCAGCGCGGCGCTCTGCTGGGCCTGGCCGGCCGATCGCACGCGGAAGACCACCAGCTCTCGCGCGATCTCCAGCGCGAGCTCGCGCCCGAAGTCTTCGTCGACGAGGCTGAGCGCGAGGTCGATGCCGGCCGTGGCACCGGCGGACGAGAAGAACTTGCCGTCGCGCGCGAACAGCACGTCGCGCCGGCACTGGATCT
>DATCSE010000550.1:0-14818 GCA_036568605.1 Burkholderiaceae bacterium
ACCGCGAGCCGCTACGGCGCGCCCGGTGCCGACATCGCGAACTTCAACTTCACCGACGCGACCAACGGGCTTACCAAGGCGCGCTACGACGTGCTGTTCCTGCTCGGCATCGACAGCGAAGGCCAGAACGATCTGACCGGCGCCGAGCTCGACGCGGTCCAGGCATTCATGCAGGCCGGCGGCGGCGTTTTCGCGACCGGCGACCACGAGACGCTGGGGGCGGCGCTCTCGGGCAACATCCCGCGGGTGCGCGGCATGCGCAAGTGGAAGAGCGCCGACTCGCCGCCGCATGTCTCGAACACCAACCGGCACTCGACCAACCTCAGCGGCCCCGACGAGACCGAAGAGTTCGAGGACCAGTCGAACACCCAGCCGCAGCGCCTGTACCTGAACTTCCGCACGCAGGCCGGCGGCACGCAGAACATCGACCGGCCGGCGCATCCGCTGATGCAGATGAAAGCGCCGCGCAAGGTGCTCGAGGTCTTCCCCGACCACCCGCATGAGGGCGAGTGCCGCCTGCCCGCGTCGCTCGCCGGCACGTTCACGGTCGGTGGCGCGTCGGCGCCCGAGTGGCCGAAGGATGCGGCGGGTGCCGACGTGTGGCCCGAGATGGTCGCGTACAGCGTCTCGCACGGCGATGGCTTCCCGACCGGCCCGACCGGGCCGAAGGATGCGCTGGTGCCCAAGATGTTCGGCGCGATCGCGGCCTACGACGGCCATCGCGCGAACGTCGGCCGCGTCGCCACCGACGCGACCTGGCATCACTTCGTCAACATCAACCTCGACGGCTCCGGTTCGGGCCTGTCGGGCCTGCAGTCGCCGCCTGGGACCGACACCGACGCGCTGACCCGCATCCGCCAGTACTACGTCAACCTCGCGACCTGGCTGATGCCGAAGAACGTGCGCCGCTGCCTGCGCTATCCGTTCGTGTTGAAGGAGCTCGCGCGCTTCCCGCTGTTCGAGGAGCTGGACCTGCCGCGCCCGCCCGAGCCGGGCGACCCGCGGCTGCGCGCGATCGGCGAGACCTTGCTGCGCTCGGTCGGCGCCCACCGCCCGCGCTGGGAGGCGCAGGCGTTGGCCGACGACATGCTCGAAGAAGCGCTGGGCGACGAGATGTACGCGAAGCTGCAAGCGGAACGCTGGAGCGGCGACGGCGACGGCGGCGGCGGCGCGAGCCTGCTGGCCAACGGCGACCTCGCGCATGCGGCGCTCGGCGGCATGGTCGCGGGCATTGCGGCCGAGCTCGCCGAGCTGAAGGATGTGCGCGAGATCAAGCCGCATGCGAGCTTCGTCGAGCGCAGCCGGCGCGAAGCGCGTGAGGCAGTCGGCGCGCTGCTCGGCAAGCGCCGTGACGAACTGCGCCGCATCGACGAGCTGCTGGGCCAGCTGCAGGCAGCGCGTTGAGCGATGCCGCGAAGGTGAGGGTCAGCGCCGCTTCACGGTGACGCCGACCGTCATCCCCAGATAGTCGTCCGGCTTGCCGAACCAGCTGCCGGAGACCGGCGGCGCCTGCGACGGGTCGCGGGCGACGCCGACCCGGATCAGCTGCGTGCCGCCGAGCAGGTTGTTGGTCGGATCGAACGGCACCCAGCCGGCACCCGGCAGGTACGCTTGCAGCCAGGCGTGCGTGTAGCCGGCGCCGACGGTCGATTGAGTGTTGGCATCGACGGCCGGCGCAGCCGCCGGCGCGCCGCCGGTGCCGCCGGTGCCTCCGGTGGGCGGCGCGGCGGCACTGCTGCTGGCCTGATCCTGCGCCGCTGCGCTGGCGACCTGGCCTTCGGCGGGGCCGCTCTTGCCGGTCTTGTCGTCGAGGGACGGGTCGTACAGGTAACCCGAGACGAAACGCGTCGCGACGCCGAGCCGGCGCGCCGCCTCCATCATCAGCAGCGCGAAGTCGCGGCACGAGCCGGTGCCGAGCTCGAGCGTGCGGTGCGGCGGCTGCGTGCCTTCCTCGTCGCGCGCGACATAGCGGAAGTTGTCGCGGATGTGCTGGTTCATCTGCACCAGCATGTCGCGTGTGTGTGTCGGGCCGTCGGTGCGCAGGAACTGGCGCGCCCACGCGGTCAGCGCGCCGCCCGGGTCGTCGTGGTGCGGGCGCAGGTACTGCTCCAGGTCGAAGCGCTCCTCGATGCCGTAGGCGAACGGGAAGATCTCCGCGCTGGGCGACAGCGGCAGCTCCAGGTTGTTGCTGTGCGCGTGCTCGATCGTGAAGCTGCAGACGATCTTCAGCTCGGTCGCCGCTTCTTTCGGCTGCACCAGCGCGATCGAGTTCGAGTGCGCATCGAGGATCAGCCGCACATCGGCCTGCGGGCTGATCTGCAGGTCGGTCGCGAGCACGCGCTGGTCATGGCTGTCGCGCGGCCTGAACATCACGCGATGCTCGCCGAACGTGACCGGCTGCTTGTAGTTGTAGACCGTCGTGTGGACGATGTCGTACTGGACCATCGGCATGGTGTTGCGCCCCAGGCGGGAGTCGGCGTCAGACCCCCAGCAGTTCGACCTCGAACAGCAGCGTCGCGTTCGGCGGGATCACGCCGCCGGCGCCGCGGATGCCGTAACCCAGCTGCGGCGGAATCACCAGCAGCCGCGTGCCGCCGACCTGCATGCCCTGCACGCCCTCGTCCCAGCCCTTGATGACCATGCCGGCACCGAGCCCGAAGTCGAACGGACTGTTGCGGTCCTTGCTCGAGTCGAATTTCGCGCCCTTGTTGTCGGCTTTCGTGGCGTCGTGCAGCCAGCCGGTGTAATGCACGGTCACGTGCTGGCCGGCCCGCGCGGTGGCGCCGGTGCCGACGGTGGTGTCCTCGTACTGCAGGCCGGAGGCGGTGGTGATCATCGTCTCTCTCCCATGTTGGATGATGAAGAACCCGCGATGATGCCATCGCCCGAGAATCCCGACGTCGCGTCACGATCGCGCGCCCAGAGGGTTCGCCACTGCGCGACCGCCGCGTGCAGCCAATCGCCCAGGGTTGCCGAAGTTCCGATGGGGTCCAGGCCCAGCACGGCCGCGGCGTCACGCAACCGTGCCTGCGGGGCGCCGGCGTCGTCCAGCTTCAGCGGCAGCGCGCCGTTCTGCTTCGAGAGCTTTGCGCCGTCCGCGCCCAGCACCAGCGGCGTGTGCAGGTAGCGCGGCTGCGGCAGCCCGAGCAGGCGTTGCAGGTGGACCTGCCGCGGCGTGTTGTCGGCGAGGTCCTCGCCTCGCACGATATCGGTGATGCCTTGTTCGGCATCGTCGACGACGACCGCGAGCTGATACGCCCACAGCCCGTCGGCACGCTGCAGCACGAAGTCGCCGACCTCGGCGCTGACGTCCTGTGTCAGCGCACCGAGCCGCCGGTCGTGCCAGGTGATCACGAGCGGGTTGTGCTCGTCAGGCTGGACCGAATCCAGCAGCGCAGGCAGCGCGAGCACGCGGGTCGCCCTTGCGACGCGGCCGCGCAGGCCGGCGCGGCAGGTGCCCGGGTAGACCAGCTCGGCGTGGCGCTTGCGAGTCTGCCCGCGCCGGGCCAGCGCGAGCTCGATGTCCTGGCGTGAGCACGCGCACGGATAGGCCCAGCCGGCGCCGCTCAGATGCGCAAGGGCGCGGTCGTAGGCATCGTCGCGGCTCGACTGCCACAGCGGCGTTTCGTCCGGCAGCAGACCGCAGGCGGCGAGCTGCCGCAGGATGGTCTCGGCCGCGCCGGGCACGCAGCGCGGCCGGTCCACGTCTTCGATGCGCACCAGCCAGCGCCCGCCATGCGCGCGGGCATCGAGCCACGACGCGAGCGCGGCGACCAGCGAGCCGGCATGCAGCGGCCCGGTCGGCGACGGCGCGAAGCGTCCGACATAACGGTCATCGGCGGCAGTGACGGTAGAGGCCATGCTCATCGCGCGGCATCGCGGCAAACCGCGTGCCTTACATCCCGGCCAGCGGTACCGCGGAGTGGTGCTCGAGCAGCGCGGCGCGGGTCGTCGGGCTTTCGAGCTGGTCCAGCCACCAGCGCAGCGCCAGGCCTTGCTGTGGCCCCTTGCGCGTGGCGCCGGGCGCGTGGTGGCCCGCATGGGTGCGCCAGGCGTAGGCCAGGCGGGCGTGGGTGACGCCGCGCTGCGTCGCCTTCACGACCAGCCGGCCGGCGGCGATGTGCTCGCGCACCAGCGGCTCGGGCACGTAGCCGCAGCCCATGCAGCGCAGCTGTGCTTCGATCTTCTGCTGCATGCTGCTGACTGTCAGCACGTCCTGCCCGGGCAGCAGGTTCACGGTCATCGGCGCGAGGCGCTGCGCCGAGTCGGCGACGGCGACGGCCCGGTGACGCAGCAGCTCGGCATCGCTGATCGGCGCGGTGGCCGCCGCGAGCGGATGGTGCGGCGCGACCGCGAACAGGAATTGCAGCAAGCCCAGCTCGCGCGTCTGCACGCCCGGGTGCGTGGCGCGGTCGGCGCCGACGCCGATCGCGAGGTCGGCCTGGCCGCTGGTCAACGCTTCCCAGGTGCCGTTCATCACCTCGGTGCGCAACCGCAGCCGTGTGCCGGGGCTGCCCAGCGTCGCCGGGATCTGCGCGCTGGTGCCCGGCCGCGTCGCGGCGACCTGAGGGCACAGCGCATAGAACGACTCGCACAGCTCGAACATCGTCAGCCGCGAGACCACGCCGTCGATCGCCAGCGTCAGCTGCGTCTCCCAGCCGGTCGCGACGCGCTTCACGCGGTTCGCGACCGCGTCCATCTGGTCCAGCAGGCGCCGGCCCTCGTTCAGCAGCTCCTCGCCGGCGGCCGTGAGCTTGGCCTGGCGCGAGCGGCGGTCGAACAGCAGCACGTCCAGCGCGTCCTCGAGCTGGCGCACGCTGTAGGTCAGCGACGAGGGCACCTTGCCGAGCTCGCGCGCCGCCGCGGCGAAACTGCCGGTGCGGGCGATGACGTCCATCATCGCGAGGGATTCGGGTGTCAGGACATTGCGGCTGGAACTGCTCATGAGGCGGCCCTGGCGATTCGGGCACTGGCGTAGTCGAATTGCCGTTCATCTTATTTGAACGGTCACTTCAACGCTCGCCGGATGGCGATACCGAGGCCGCGCCCTAAAGTTCCCGGCAACGAAAGGAGCGCCCACCATGATCACCGTGCGCAAATCATCGGAACGCGGCTATGCCGACCACGGCTGGCTGAGGAGCTATCACAGCTTCTCGTTCGCCGACTACTACGATCCAAAGTACATGGGCTTCGGCAACCTGCGCGTCATCAACGAGGACCGCATCGCGCCGGGCACCGGCTTCGGCACGCACGGCCACCGCGACATGGAGATCGTCAGCTACGTGCTCGAGGGCGAGCTGGCGCACAAGGACAGCATGGGCAACGGCGCAGGCGCGGCCGGCAAGGCGAGCGGCGTGATCCGCCCGGGCGACGTGCAGCGCATGAGCGCGGGCCGCGGCGTGATGCACAGCGAGTTCAACCATGCGGCGAACGACACGACCCACTTCCTGCAGATCTGGATCGAGCCGAACGTGCGCGGCATCGACGCGAGCTACGAGCAGAAGCACTTCGACGCCGCAAGCAAGCGCGGCGCGCTGCGCCTGATCGCCTCGCCAGACGGCCGCGACGGCTCGGTCACGCTGCATGCCGACGCGGCGATCTACTCCGGCCTGTTCGACGGCGATGCGACGCTGAAGCACGCGCTCGATCCGGCGCGGCGTGCCTACCTGCATGTCGTGCGCGGCGAGGTCCAGGCCAATGGCCGGGCGCTGCATGCGGGCGATGCGATCGGCCTCGAGCACGAGTCCGAGCTGACGCTCGCGCATGCACGCGGCGCCGAGGTGCTGCTGTTCGATCTCACGTGACGGGCTCGGGCTGCCCGTCTGTTTCATCAGCCTCCTTCAACATGAGAACCCAGAGGATCTTTCCATGTCCACACAAACTTCCAACAACGGCGTCGCGCTGATCGGGCGCATCCTGCTCGCGCTGATCTTCATCCTGTCGGGTGTCGGCAAGATCGGCGGCTTCGCCGGCACGGCCGGCTACATCGCGTCCAAGGGGCTGCCGATGGCCTCGGTGCTGGCGGCGCTGACCATCGTCGTCGAGATCGGCGGCGGGCTTGCGCTCGCGACCGGCTTCCTCGCGCGCTGGGCCGCGCTTGCGCTCGCGGTGTTCAGCGTGGTCGCGGCGCTGATCTTCCACAACTTCTGGGCCGTGCCGGCGGATCAGGCGATGAACCAGAACATCCACTTCATGAAGAACATCGCGATCGCCGGCGGCATGCTGATGGTGTTCGCGTTCGGGCCGGGCTCGCTGAGCCTGGGCGGCAAGCGCGCCGACTGATCGCGTCGCTTCGACGCTGCCGCACTGGCGGCGAGCAGGCGAATGCCCGGCCGGCATCCGCCTTGCTACATTTCAGCCCCATGGAACTGGTGTTGAAGTTGTTCCAGCTGCTGCCCTGGGTCGACTGGCTCGCCGCGCTGGTGTTCTTCGCGGGGTGGAGCGGGTATGCGCACTATGCGCGGCGCGGCGCGGGAGCGAAGCGCTCGGTGCTGGCCGCGACCAATGCGGTGCGCCGGCAATGGATGCTGCAGACCACGTTCCGCGAGGTCCGCGTGGTCGACGGCGTCGTGATTCAGAACCTTTCGACCAGCCCGTCGTTCTTCGCCTCGACGACCATCCTGATCATCGGCGGCCTGCTCGCGGTGCTCGCCAGCGACCGCGCCACCGACCTGGTCCGCGAGCTGCCGTTCGCACAGCGCACCAGTGCGCTGGTCTTCGACATGAAGCTGATCCTGCTGCTCGGGATCTTCGTCTACACGTTCTTCCGCTTCACCTGGTCGATGCGCCAGTACACCTTCGGCGCGCTGCTGGTCGCGGCGGCGCCCGAGGCCAAGCAGTTCGATGCCGCCGGCCTGTCGCGCGACGACTTCGCCGACAAGGCCGGCCGCGTCGTGGCGCTTGCCGCGGAGACCTTCAACGACGGGCTGCGCGGCTATTACTTCGCGATTGCCGCGATCGGCTGGTTCTTCTCGCCGCTCGCGTTCGTGACGGCGACCGCCGGCGTCATCTACGTGCTGTACCAGCGCGAGTTCCGCTCGGAGGTGCTGGAGGTGCTGACGTCGTGAACAGCCACCGTTCGCGCGTCAAAGATCTCGCGCCAGCCGCACCCCGCTGAACTGCCACTGCGCATCGGTCGGGAAGAAGTTCCGGTAGCTCGCCCGCACGTGCCCGGACGGCGTGGCGCACGAGCCGCCGCGCAGCACGTACTGGTTGCTCATGAACTTGCCGTTGTACTCGCCGACCGCGCCGGGCAGCGGCCGGTAGCCCGGGTATGCGGCGTAGCTCGAAGAAGTCCATTCCCAGATGTCGCCGTACATCTGCAGCGGCTCGTCGGCGGCATCGCCGGCCGGCAGCGGGTGGAACGCGCCGCGGTCGGCGAAGTTGCCGCGTGCGACCGCAGCGGCCGGCGCGCGCAGCTGCCGTGCCGCATGTTCCCATTCGACCTCGGTCGGCAGACGCGCCCCGGCCCAGCGTGCATACGCATCGGCCTCGAAGTAGCTGAGGTGGCACACCGGCGTGTGCGGATCGATCTCGACCAGTCCCTGGAGCGTGTGATTGAGCCACACGCCGTCGCGCCGCTGCCAGTACAGCGGCGACTCGCGCCGGCCCTGGCGTACCCAGTCCCAGCCCATCGACAGCCACAGCTCGGGCCGGCGGTAGCCGCCGTCGTCGATGAACGCGAGGTATTCGCCGTAGGTGGCCGGGCGCGAGGCGAGCTCGAACGGCGCCGCGTAGCTGCGGTGCCGCGGGGTCTCGTTGTCGAAGCAGAACGCGCCGTCGAGCATCGCGTCGTGGCCGTGCTCGATCAGCCCGCCGGCGTAGCCGAACCAGCGCAGCGGTTGCGGCCGCACGCTGGTCATCGGCCAGCGCTTCGCGTAGGCCGCGCGCGCCGGATTGAAGCTCAGCGCGTGCTTGATGTCGGTGAGCAGCAGCTCCTGGTGCTGCTGCTCGTGATGCAGCCCGAGCGTCACCAGTTCGTCGAGCTCGGCCATGTCGCGTTCGCAGGCCGCGATCAGCGCGAGCATGCGCGCGTCGACGTCGGCCCGGTAGCGCTTGATCTCGTCCAGCGACGGCCGCGTGATCAGCCCGCGCTGCGGCCGCGGGTACTGTTCGCCAACGCCCTGGTAGTAGCTGTTGAACAGCACGCGAAAGCTCGCGTCGAACGGCTTGAAGCCGGGTTCGAAGCGCTCGAGGATGAAGGTCTCGAAGAACCAGGTGACATGTGCAAGGTGCCACTTGGTCGGGCTCGCGTCGGGCATGGACTGCACCTGGCAATCTTCGGCCGACAGCGGCGCGGCCAGAGCGAGCGAGGCGCGGCGGATCGCGTCGTACCGCTGCTGCAGCGGCAGCGCGACGCCGGACGCGGACGATTGCGCCTGCCGCGAAGGCGAGGGGACGGGCGAGGAGATCATGCCGGTGGCACCGCGAGGTTCAGACGCGGAGGTCGTTGCGCGTGCGGCCCACCTTACACCGATTGCGCGGGGGCCAGTGTGACGTCCAGCGATTCCCTTTGATCGAAGACGAAACAAGACCCGTCGAAATGTTGGCCGCCGGCCCGCTCGAAGTAGCGCAGGATGCCGCCGTCGAGCTGCAGCACGTTCTCGACGCCGGCCTCGCGCATCAGCAGCGCCGCCTTCTCGCAGCGGATGCCGCCGGTGCAGTAGCTGACGACGGTCTTGCCGTCGAGCTCGGCGCGATGCCGCTGCAGGGCCTGCGGGAAATCGCTGAACCGGGTCAGGCCCCAGTCGATCGCGCCGCGAAAGCGGCCGTGGCCGACCTCGAAGGCGTTGCGCGTGTCCAGCGTGACGACCGGCCGGCCGTTGTCGTCATGCCCGGCATCCAGCCAGCGCGCGAGCGTGGCCGCGTCGACCGCCGGCGCGCGCTCGGCCTGTGGCCGTATCGTCGGGCAGTTCATCCGGATGATCTCGCGCTTGACCTTGACGAGCAGGCGCCGGAACGGCGTGGCCGCGGACCAGCTTTCCTTGGCCTCGAGATCCGCAAACTCGGCGTGCTCGCGCAACCACGCGACGAATCCGCGCAAGGCTTCGGCACCGCCTGCCAGAAAGAGGTTGATGCCTTCGTGGGCCAGCAGCACCGTGCCCTTCAACGCGTGCGCCCCGGCCTGCGCGTGGATGCGCTCGCGCCAGTGGGCCGGATCGTCCAGGCTGACGAACTTGTAGGCCGAGACGTTCAGAACCGACGAATTCACGGGTCCGATTTTATCGGGCCGTGGGCGCTGCGCCGTCCGCGCGGCCGCTCCCTAAAATGCCCGCCATGGCCTTCGTACACCTGCGCACGCACACCGAGTTTTCAGTCGTCGACGGCACCTTGCGGGTCGACGATGCGGTGCTGGCGGCCGCGCAGGACAAGCAGGGTGCGCTCGCGATCACCGACCTGTCGAACCTGTTCGGCGCGATCAAGCTGTACAGCGCGGCGCGCAAGGCCGGCATCAAGCCCATCCTGGGCGCCGAGGTGTGGGTCGAGCCGGAAAGCGTCGACCCGCATGCCGTCGCGAGCACGGGCAACAAGGGGCTCTCGCGCATCGTCTTGCTGGTGTGCAGCCGGCAGGGCTACCTGAACCTGTGCGAGCTGCTGTCGCGCGCCTGGCTGCACGGCGGGCAGCGTGCGCAGGCGTCCGTGCAATGGGGCTGGCTCGCCGAGTTGGGCGAGGGCTTGATCGTGCTGTCGGGCGCCGAGCACGGGCCGGTCGGGCAGGCGCTGGTCGGGCTCGATCAGGCGCGTGCGCGCGCGCTCGCGCAGAAGCTGGCCGAGCTGTTCCCGGGCCGCTTCTATCTGGAACTGCACCGCGCCGGGCTGCCCGGCAACGAGGCGCACGTGCGCGCCGCGGTCCGGCTCGCGGCGAGCTTGAAGCTGCCGGTCGTCGCGACCCATCCGGTGCAGTTCCTCGAGCCCGACGACTACGAGGCGCACGAGGCCCGCATCTGCGTCGCCGAGGGCGAGATGCTGGCGAACCCGAAGCGGGTCAAGCGCTTCGGCCGCGAGCAGTACTTCAAGACGCAGGCGCAGATGGAGGCATTGTTCGCCGACCTGCCCAGCGCGATCGCGAACACCGTCGAGATCGCGAAGCGCTGCAACCTGCGCCTGGTGCTGGGCAAGCCGCAGCTGCCGGACTTCCCGACGCCGCTGGTCGACGGCCGGCCGATGCCGATGGAGGAGTACTTCCGCTTCGCGTCGCACGAAGGCCTGAAGGCGCGGCTCGTGCAGCTCTATCCGGACGACGCGCAGCGCGAGGCGCAACGCGTGCGCTACGAGGAACGGCTGGACTTCGAGATCCAGACGATCCTGAAGATGGGCTTCCCCGGCTACTTCCTGATCGTCGCCGACTTCATCAACTGGGCGCAGAAGAACGGCTGCCCGGTGGGCCCGGGGCGCGGCTCGGGTGCCGGCTCGCTGGTCGCGTATGCGCTGAACATCACGGGCCTGGACCCGCTGCAGTACAACCTGCTGTTCGAGCGCTTCCTGAACCCCGAGCGCGTGTCGATGCCCGACTTCGACATCGACTTCTGCCAGGGCAACCGCGACCGCGTGATCGACTACGTCAAGCACAAGTACGGGCGCGACGCGGTCAGCCAGATCGCGACCTTCGGCACGATGGCGGCGAAAGCGGCGCTGCGCGACGTCGGCCGCGTGCTGGGCATGGGGTACGGGCACGTCGATTCGATCGCGAAGCTGATTCCGGCGCCGCCCGGCAAGACGGTCACGCTCGCGCATGTGCCCGAGAAGCCAGACCCCGGCATCATCTATGCGCGCAAGGAAGCGCCTGAGCTCGAGCAGCGCGAGGCGGCCGAGGAGGAGGTGGCCGAGCTGCTGTCGCTGGCCACGCGCGTCGAAGGCATCGTGCGCAACGTCGGCATGCACGCCGGCGGTGTGCTGATCGCGCCGGGCAAGATCACCGACTTCTGCCCGCTGTACATGCAGCCCGGCAGCGACAGCGCGGTCAGCCAGTTCGACAAGGACGACGTCGAGGCGATCGGCCTCGTCAAGTTCGACTTCCTCGGCCTCGCGACGCTGACCATCCTCGAGCTCGCGAAGGAGTTCATCGTCGCGCGCCGCCCGCAGCACCAGGGCTTCGACTACGACAAGCTGCCGCTGACCGATCCGCGCGTCTACAGGCTGTTCTCCGAAGGCCGCACGGAGTCGGTGTTCCAGTTCGAAAGTGCGGGCATGCAGCGCATGCTGAAGGACGCGAAGCCGACCCGCATCGAGGACCTGATCGCGCTGAACGCGATGTTCCGTCCCGGCCCGATGGAGAACATCCCGACCTTCTGCGCACGCAAGAACGGCAAGGAGGACGTGAGCTACCCGCACCCGCTGCTCGAGAGCGTGCTGGCGGAGACCTACGGCATCTTCGTCTACCAGGAGCAGGTGATGCAGGCCGCGCAGATCCTCGGTGGCTACTCGCTGGGCGGCGCCGACCTGCTGCGCCGCGCGATGGGCAAGAAGAAGCCCGAGGAGATGGCCAAGCACCGCGAGATCTTCCGCGACGGTGCGGCGAAGAAGGAGATCTCCGCCGAGAAGGCCGACGAGGTCTTCGACCTGATGGAGAAGTTCGCGGGCTACGGCTTCAACAAGTCGCACGCCGCTGCGTACTCGCTGCTCGCGTATCACACGGCGTGGATCAAGGTGCACTGCACGGCCGAGTTCTTCGCGGCCAACATGACGATCGAAATGGACAACTCCGAGAAGCTGCGCGTGCTGCTCTCGGACGCGAAGACCTTCGACATCGAGCTGCACGCGCCGGATGTCAACCAGGGCGTGTACCGCTTCGAGCCGGTGTCCGACCGGGCGATCCAGTTCGGGCTCGGCGCGATCAAGGGCACCGGGCAGTCGGCCATCGAGGCGATCGTCGCGGCGCGCCGCGAGGGCGGCCCGTTCACGAGCTTGTTCGACTTCTGCGCGCGCGTCGATCGGCAGCGCATCAACAAGCGTGTCGTCGAGGCGTTGATCAAGGCCGGCGCGTTCGACGCGCTGCATCCCGAACGCTCGCGGGCGCTGGCCAGCGTCGGCCTTGCGCTCGACTGGGCCGCGACCAAGGCCGCCCACGCCGATCAGGGCGGGCTGTTCGACTTCGACGACGGCGGCACCGATGCGCACGGCGCGAGCACGCAGGAGCCCGAGCTGGTCGCTGCCGAGCCGTGGGACGTGAAGGAGCGGCTGACCTTCGAGAAGGCCGCGCTCGGTTTCTATCTCTCGGGCCACCTGTTCGACCAGAGCGCCGACGAAGTGCGCCGCTTCGCGAAGCGCCGCATCGCCGACCTGCTCGACAGCCGCGAACCGCAGCTCCTGGCCGGCATCGTCAGCGACCTGCGCGTCGTCAACGGCCAGCGCGGCCGGGTCGCGATCTTCAAGCTGGACGACAAGAGCGAACCCATCGAGTCGGTCGCGAACGAGGACGTGCTGAACGCGAACCGCGATCTGCTGAAGGAAGACGAGCTGATCATCGTGCAGGGCAAGGTCCAGCCCGACCGCTTCTCGGGCGGGCTGCGGCTGAACGTCACGCAGGTGTGGGACCTTGCCGGCGCGCGCTGCCGCTTCGGCAAGCACTTCTGGGTCGATGTGAACGGCAGCGTGCCGCCGGTGGCCGAGGTGCTGCGCGACTTCCCGTCGCGCCGGATCAGCACCGAGCACGGCAGCCTGACGCAGGGCCTCACGGTGCAGCTGCAGGTGCACCCGCAGGGCGCGACCGCGGCGCTGGATCTGGGCGACGACGTGCGCTTCTACCCCAGCGATGCGGCGATCGACCGCTGGCGCGCCGGTGCCCACGCCGGCCGCGCGATGGTCGTCTACGACTGAGAGTCGGTGTGACCAAGACCGCGCCGGCCGTGACCCTGGCGCCGCCGCCACCGCGCGGTGCGCCGATGACGGGGCTGGTGCTGACCGGCGGCGGCGCGCGCGCGGCCTACCAGGTCGGCGTGCTGAAGGCCATCATGCGGATACGTCGCCAGGCCGGCGAGCGCAAGACCAATCCGTTCCCGGTGATCGCCGGCACCTCGGCCGGCGCGATCAACGCGGCTGCGCTTGCCTGCCGGGCCGACGACTTCGACCGCGCGGTCGAAGTGCTGTGCGAGGTCTGGGAGAACTTCCACGCCGAGCAGGTCTACCGCTCCGATTCGTTCGGCGTGATCCGCACCGGCGCGCGCTGGCTGACGATGATGTCGGTCGGCTGGGCACTCGCGCGCTGGCGCCGCGCGCGGCCGCGCTCGCTGCTCGACAACACGCCGCTCGAGGCGCTGCTGAAGCAACTGGTCAAGATCGACCGGCTGCATCCGATGATGCAGGCCGGCCACCTGCACGGCCTCGCGGTGACTGCATCGAGCTACGGCTCGGGCCTGCACGTGACCTTCTACGACGCGATCGACGACATCGTGCCGTGGACACGCTCGCAACGCATCGCGGTGCGCGATTCGATCGGCATCGGGCATCTGCTGGCCTCGTCGGCGATCCCGTTCGTCTTCCCCGCGGTGCCGCTGACGATCGCCGGTCACACCGAATACTGCGGCGACGGCTCGATGCGCCAGGCTGCGCCGATCTCGCCGGCGGTGCACCTGGGCGCCGAGCGCATCCTGATCGTCGGTGCCGGGCGCATGCACGAGCCGCCGGGGCAGCGCGCCGGCAGCGACGAGTACCCGAACCTCGCGCAGATCGCCGGCCATGCGCTGTCCAACATCTTCCTGGACGCGCTCGCGGTCGACGTCGAACGGCTGCAGCGCATCAACAGCACGCTGGCGCTGCTGACCGCCGAGGCGCGCGCGGCAACCGCGCTGAAGCCGCTGGAGGTGCTGGTGATCGCGCCCAGCCAGCGGCTGGACGACATCGCCGCGAAGCACCTCGCGAGCCTGCCGCTGACGATACGCGCGATGCTGCGTGCCTTGGGCGTGCAAGGGCAGGGTGACGATGCGCGCGGCGCGGCGCTCGCGAGCTACCTGCTGTTCGAGGCGCCGTACACGCGCGAGCTGATCGCGCTCGGCGAGCACGACACCGAGGCACGCCGCGACGACGTGCTGCGCTTCTTCGGCTGGTCCATGCGCGAATGAAGAAAAACGCCCCGACGGGGCGGGGCGTTGCGTGCGGTGGCGTGACCTTACTTCTTCGGTGCGCCGTCGGCCTTCTCGTGCTTCGCAGCCTTCGGTGCCCTGGCACTGCGCGTCGTCGCGGGATCGGCCGGGGCCGGCTTGAACGCGCTGCCGTTGACGGTCAGGCCGTCGGCCGAGAACTTCGCGGCGTTGCCGTTGCGCACGCCTTTCACGCGCGTCTGCAGATCGCTCCAGTCCTTGAACGAGCCGCTCTTGCGTGCGTCGACGATGCGGCCGGCCATCGCCGGGCCGATGCCCTTGACGGCTTCGAGCTCGGCGATGCTGGCCTTGTTGACGTCGACCGCGGCAAAGGCGGCCGTGGAAAGCAGCGCGACCAGCGCGGCGACGAGGGGTTGGGCGATCTTCATGGTTTCTCCCTGTTTCGGTGGATGTCGGTTGAGATGAGGCGATGTGCGAGCCGCTGGCGGTTTCGCCGTGACAGGCTCGGCGCACAGTGTCTTGAAGCGCGGCCGCGCCGACCATCGCCATCGCGGGGTGGCACGAAGGTTCGCCCCCGGAAGCGGGACCGGTGGAGCGGTCATCGCGAACTGGGCTCCGGAAACGACAACGCCCCGGCGGTCCGGGGCGTCGTCTCGTTCGAAACGCGCCGGGGGCGCGTTCGCGGCAGGCTTACGGCTTGGCGCCGCTGGCCGCGTCCGCGGTGGGCTTGGCTGCCTTGGCGTCTTCCTTGGCCTTCTTCTTCGCGGCCTTCTCTTCGCGAG
>DATCSE010000551.1:0-10289 GCA_036568605.1 Burkholderiaceae bacterium
GGGCTGGTGCTGGCGGCGACGATCCCGCTCGCCGGGCGGCTCGCCGACCGGCTGCCGGTCTCGCGCATCGTCGCGAGCGGGTTGCTGCTGCTGGCCGCATCGTTCTTCCTGATGGTGACGGTGGGGCTCGCGAGCTCGCCCTGGTGGATCGTCGCATGGGCGATCGTCGGACGCATCGGGCTCGGCTGCGTGCTGCCGTCGCTGAACCTGGGCGCGATGCGCGGGCTGCCCGACGAGCTGATCTCGCAGGGCGCGAGCACGATCAACTTCATGCGCCAGCTCGGCGGCGCTGTGGGCATCAGCCTGGTCGGCATCGTGCTCGAGTGGCGGCTGCAGGCGCGCCACGATGTCCCGGTGCGCGCGTTCCACGAGACCTTCGTGCTGATCGGCTGCATCACCGCCTGCGCGGTGCTGGCCGCGTTGCGGATGGCGCCGCGGCCCGAGCCCGTCGAAGCGGCGCGCCCGTCCGACGCTGCCTAGAATCCGGCGCGACACACATGAATCTCGACATCGAATCACTTCCCGCGCAGTGCGACGTGCTCGTCGTCGGCGCAGGCCCGGCCGGCAGCGCCGCGGCGTTGACGCTGGCGCGCGCCGGCATCGGCGAGGTCGTGCTGGTCGACCAGCACGCGTTCCCGCGCGACAAGGTCTGCGGCGACGGCCTGATCCCCGACGCGCACAATGCGCTGCGCAAGCTCGGCGTGCTCGACGCGGTGATGGCGCAGGCGCGCGCCAGCGGCCATGTCGGCTGCATAGGCCCGCGCGGCGGACGCGTCGACGTGCCGGGCACGCTCGCAGTGCTGCCGCGCAAGCAGCTCGACGACATCCTGTGCCGCGCCGCCGTCGCAGCCGGCGTGCGCATGCATGCGCCGCTGCGCTTTGTCGCGCCGCTCGAGGACGCAGCGGGCACGGTCGTCGGCGCGAGCTTGCAGCACGGCGAGGTCACGCGCGAGCTGCGCGCACGCTGGGTCGTGCTCGCGACCGGTGCGGTGCCTGCCGCGCTGATGGCGGCGGGCATGTCCGAGCGCCACACGCCCAGCGGCGTCGCGCTGCGCGGCTACGTGAAGAACGACGCGATGGTCGGCAAGCTCGACAAGCTCGAGGTCGTCTGGCACCGCGCGCTGGCGCCCGGTTACGGCTGGATCTTCCCGTGCCGCGACGGCGTCTTCAACATCGGCGTCGGCGTGGCCGACAGCCACACGCGCTCGCGCCACGGCCGGCTGGTCAAGCGCGAAGCCAACCTGCGCGAGGTGTTCGATGACTTCAAGCGCATCTACGCACCGGCGCGCGAGCTGATGGCGACCGGCACGCCGCTCGGTCCGCTGAAGGGCGCGCCGCTGCGCTGCACGCTCGAAGGCGCGCGCTATACGCGGCCCGGTCTGCTCGTCACCGGCGAAGCGGCGGGCAGCACCTACTCGTTCACCGGCGAAGGCATCGGCAAGGCACTGGAGACCGGCATCCACGCGGCCGAGGCGATCGTCGCGGGACGTCTCGGAAACGGCGCGGACGATGCGTCGGTCCGCACCGACTACGAGGCGCGCCTGGTGGCGCTGAAGCCGCGGTTTGCGCTGTACCAGAAGGCGAACCGCGTGAACGCGCATCCCTGGCTGGCCGATCTGCTGATCTGGCGCGCGAAGAACAGCCCGCGCTTGCTGCGGCGGATGTCGGGGGTGCTGAATGAGACCAGCAATCC
Organism: Burkholderiaceae bacterium; assembly: GCA_036568605.1. Taxonomy (GTDB): domain Bacteria; phylum Pseudomonadota; class Gammaproteobacteria; order Burkholderiales; family Burkholderiaceae_C; genus DATCSE01. Next base: position 1,694 of record DATCSE010000551.1, read on the forward strand.
GGGGAATCTGGTGAGTGTGAAGGGGATTGTTAGGTTGTTTGTGGAGCGCTGATCGGGGCTGGGGTTGTGCCGCTGCGCGGCGGCTTTGGTGCCCGGGGCGGCAGCCCGCCGGTCTCGCCCGGCCGGCGACCTCCTTTCATTTGCGGGCCCAAATGAAAGGAGGCAAAGCAAAGGGCCTCACACCCCGCTCATTCAGTACAAGGTGTAGCTAGAAGAAGTCGGTTGATGGCGAGCCGTTCAGTTCCACCATCGGCTCGGCCATCCCAGAAGACTTGCGACGAGAGCGCGCCACGGTGACGGGTTGAGCCCCTCGTTCATCAGCCGCGTTCTCTTGCCGAAGCGTTGGGCTCGAATCGTGTTAGGCCCTTTGCTTTGGTTCCTTTCATTTGGGCCAGCAAATGAAAGGAACTCGCCTGCCGGGCGAGACCGGCGGGCTGTCGCGCCCAGCGACAAACAGGCCCGCGCAGCGCCCCAGAACGCATGGCACCATTCACCGTCAAGCAATCGACTCAAACGCCATGTGCCAGCTCCTCGGCATGAACGCCAACACGCCCACCGACGTGATGTTCAGCTTCACCGGTTTCTCGACCCGCGCGGCCGAGCACAAGGACGGTTTCGGCATCGCGTTCTTCGAAGGCGCCGGCGTGCGGCTGATGGTCGATGCGCAGAGCGCGCGGCATTCGCCGATCGCCGAGATGGTGCGGCGCTACCCCATCAAGAGCGACAACATCGTTGCGCACATCCGCAAGGCGACGCAGGGTCGGGTCGCGCTCGAGAACACGCATCCGTTCGTGCGCGAGCTGTGGGGCCGCTACTGGGTGTTCGCGCACAACGGCGACCTGAAGGGTTATGCGCCGCGGCTGCACGGCGCGTTCCGCCCGGTCGGCGAGACCGACAGCGAACGCGCGTTCTGCTGGCTGATGCAGGAGCTCGCGAAGGCGCACGCGAGCGTGCCGCCGGTGGCCGAGCTGACCGCGACGCTTTCGGAGCTGGTGCCGGTCATCGCTGCGCACGGCACGTTCAATTTCACGTTGTCGAACGGCCAGGCACTGTGGGCGCACTGCTCGACCCATCTGCACCACCTGGTGCGCCAGCATCCGTTCACCCGCGCGTCGCTGCAGGACGAGGATGTCACGGTCGATTTCGCCGAGCTCACGTCGGCGCGCGATCGGGTCGCGGTCGTCGTGACCGAGCCGCTGACGCACGACGAGATCTGGCAGCCGTTCGCGCCCGGCGAGCTGCGAGTGTTCGTCGACGGGGCACCGTTTGCCGCCGCCTGAGCGGGTCTTGCGCCCCCCCGGGGTGAGGGGCCGGAGCGCGCGGCCCGGTGTCTTGCGGCAAACCGGAAATCGGGCAAACTGATGCTTTCCCTGCGCACGCCCCGCGTCGCGCATCGCGTCTGATGCCTGCAGACGCCTCCTCGCCCCCGTCGCCCGCCCTCCTCGCCCCGATGCCCACCGCCCTGATTGCCGATGACGACGACGCGCCGCGCGCGCAACTGGTCGCCGAGTTGCAGCGCGACTGGCCCGAGCTGCAGGTGGTGCAGGAGTGCGTGAACGGCGTCGACGCCTGGGACGCCTTCCTCGAGCACGAGCCGCAGGTCTGTTTCCTGGACGTGCGCATGCCGGGGCTGACCGGCATCGAGGTCGCGCAGCGCATCCGCTCGCGTGCCCACATCGTGTTCGTCGCCGCGTCCGGTGACCACGCGCTCGCCGCCTTCGATGCCGGCGCGGTCGACTATGTGCTCAAGCCGTTCGATGCCGAGCGTCTCGCGCAGGCCTGCCAGCGAATCAAGACGCGCCTGGCGGCCACGCCCAGCGCCGCCCCGGTCGACCTGCAGTCGCTGCTGACCCAGCTCGTCGGCCAGGTGCGCAAGCCGGCGCCGCTGGAGGTGATCCAGGCCGGCGTCGGCAAGGACCTGCGGCTGGTGCGCGTCGAGGACGTCGTCTACTTCGAGGCGGACAACCGCCACACCCGCGTCGTCTACGACGGCAGCGAGGCGGTGATCCGCACGCCGCTGAAGGAGCTGCTCGCGCAACTCGACGCGAACCGCTTCTGGCAGGTGCACCGTTCGGTGGTCGTCAATCAGCGCCACATCGCGGACGCGGTGCGGGTCGACGACAGCACGATGGTGCTGACGCTGCGCGGCCGCGATGAGAAGCTGCCAGTGTCGCGGCATTTCCAGAGCCTGTTCGACGCGGCGTGACGGCAGGCCGCGGCCGCGCGAATCCGCCGCGGCCCATGATCTCCCGGCCCATGTTCAAATGCCGCCGACGCGGCACGGCCGCATCGCCGTCTTCATCGTCATCACGAGGCCACGCCCGGACCCGCCTGATCTGCAACCCATGACCGCCCCCGCCACGCCGATTCCGCAGTTCGACACCTTCTACCGCTACGACGCACTGACCCGGCTGCTGTTCGACTACGCCGACGCGCACCCCGCGCTGCTGACGGTGACCTCGATCGGCAAGAGCTTCGAAGGCCGCGACATCTGGGTCGCGACGGTGACCAACAGCGCCACCGGCCCCGACACCGACAAGCCCGCGTTCTGGGCCGACGGCAACATCCACGCCGCCGAGCTGACCGCCAGCACCGCGGTGCTGTACTACCTGCACCAGCTCGTCACCGGCTACGGCCGCGACCCTCAGATCACGCACCTGCTGGACACCCGCGCCGTGTACCTGTGCCCGCGCCTGAATCCGGACGGCGCCGAGCTCGCGCTGGCCGAGCGGCCGCGCCACATCCGCTCGAGCACGCGGCGCTACCCGTTCGAAGAGGACCCGGTCGACGGCCTGCGCATCGAGGATGTCGACGGCGACGGCCGGGTGCTGTTCATGCGCGTGCCCGATCCGCACGGCGGCTACAAGAAGAGCGAGCAGGATCCGCGGCTGATGGTGCCGCGCCGCCCCGGCGAGTTCGGCGGCGAGTATTACCGGCTGATGCCCGAGGGCACGCTGATCAACTACGACGGCCTGACGATCAACGTCAACCGCGACCCCGAGGGGCTGGACCTGAACCGCAACTTCCCGGCCGCCTGGCGCCAGGAGTTCGAGCAGGTCGGCGCCGGCGAGTACCCGACGAGCGAGCCCGAGGTCAAGGCGATGATCGACTTCGTGGTCGCGCATCCGAACATCGGCGCGGCGATCAGCTACCACACGCACAGTGGCGTGATCCTGCGGCCGATGGGCACGGCCAGCGACGACGACATGATCCCCGAGGACTTGTGGTCGATCAAACGCTTCAGCACGCTGGGCACCGAGCTGACCGGCTACCCGGCGGTCAGCATCTGGCACGACTTCAAGTACCACCCGAAGGAAACGATAGGCGGCACGCAGGACTGGTTCTACGAGCACCTGGGTGCGCTGTTCTGGGTGGTCGAGCTGTGGGCGCCGAACCGCGAGGCCGGCATCGGCGACTACAAGTGGATCGACTGGTACCGCGACCACCCGGTCGAGGACGACCTGAAGCTGCTGAAGTGGAGCGACGAGCAGTGCGCCGGCCAGGCGCACGTGGACTGGAGGCCGTTCATGCACCCGCAGCTGGGCGCGGTCGAGATCGGCGGCTGGGACAAGATGAACTACTGGCGCAACCCGCCGCCGCATCTGCGCGAACGCGAAGTCGCGCGCTTCCCGGCGTGGATGACGCAGGTCGCGCTGTCGCTGCCCAGGCTCGAGCTGGTGCGCACCGAGGTGCGCGCGCTCGGGCCCGACACGTGGCGCATCCGCTTCGCGGTCGGCAATGCCGGCTGGCTGCCGGCCTACGTGACCCGGCGCGCGCTCGAGCGCAAGACCGTGCGCGGCGTGATCTTCGAGATCCACCTGCCCGACGGCAACCCGGAGGTCTCGCTGATCGGCGGCAAGCCGCGCGTCGAAGGCGCGCAGCTCGAGGGCCATGCGCCGAAGGCGTCGCTGCAAGCGTTCCTGCCGAACCGCGAAGTCAGCGGCGACCGCACCTTCGTCGAATGGGTCGTGCGCGCGCCCAAGGGCACGCACCTCGCGCTGACCGCCCGCGCGGATCGCGCCGGCGTGGTGCGCACCGAGGTCAGCCTGGACTGAGCTCGGTCCCGGTCGGCGCTTCCGTGCGCTCGCGCTGAGCGAGCGACCACGCCACGACGCGCCGCGCGAGCGCCGCGGTCGCGTCGATCACCGGCAGCGGCGCGCTGCCCGGCCCCAGCACCAGCGGCACCTCGGTGCAGCCCAGCACCAGCGCTTGCGCGCCGCGCCGCGCCAGCGCGTGCGCAGCCGCCTGCAGCAGTTCGCGTCCACGCTCCACCGCGCCCGCCTTGACCGCGGCGATGCCGGGCATCACCCATTCGCGCATCTCCGTGGCCTCGGGCGCGACCCAGCGCACGCGCGGCGCGCGCCGGCGGTACAGCCCCGAGGCCAGCGTCGCCTCGGTGCAGAGCAGGCCCAGCGTCGCCTGGTCGCCGACGCGCCGGACCGCGTCGTCCAGCGCCGCATCCACCAGGTGCAGCATCGGCAGCCCGAGCGCGGCCTGCAGCGCCTCGAACCACACGTGCGCGGTGTTGCAGGGCATCACCACCAGCCCGGCACCGGCATCGCGCAAGCGCCGGCCGCTCGCGATCATCGCGGCCAGCGGCGACTCGCCGTCGCCGCGGAACGCGGCGCTGCGGTCCGGCACCTGCGGAATCGACGCGACGATCAGCGGCACATGGTCCTGGTCGCGCTCGGCCGGGGTCGCGGCCAGCACCTTGTGCATGAAGTCGATGGTCGCCAGCGGCCCCATGCCGCCGAGCACGCCGACGATGCCGCCGCGTTCGTGCATGCGGGTGTCGTGGCTGTCGTTCACGTCGCCGGCTTGTCGGACAGCGCCTTCAGGTTGTCGACCAGCTCGCGGCTCATCGGCGCGTTCAGGTTGATGCCCTTGGGCGGGATCGGCGACAGGAACCACTTCCGGTAGAGCCGTTCGAACTCGCCGCTCTTGATCAGCGACGCGAGCGTGTCGTCGACCAGCTTCTTGAACGCCGGGTCGTCGCGGCGCAGCATGATCGCGTACGGCTCGACCTGGATCGCCTCGCCCGCTACCGCGAGCTCGGCCGGTTTCGCGGCGCCAGCCTTCAGCCCGTACAGCAGGATGTCGTCCATCGCGAACGCGGCCGCGCGGCCGCTTTGCACCAGCAGCGCGGCCTCGGCGTGGTCCTTCGCGCCGAGCAGCTCGATGCCCAGCTTCTTCTCCTCGTTCAGCGTGCGGATCACGCGGAAGTTGGTCGTGCCGGTCGTCGAGACGACGGTCTTGCCTTTCAGATCCTCGATCGTCTTCAACGGCGTTCCGGCTTTCACGAGGAAGCGCGTGCCGGTGTAGAAGTAGTTGGTCGCGAACGCGACCTGCTTCGCTCGCTCGCTGTTGTTCGTCGTCGAGCCGCATTCGATGTCCACCGTGCCGTTGATGAGCAGCGGGATGCGGTTTGCCGAGGTCACCGCCTGGGTCTGGACCTTGAGGTCGGCGCGCCCGGTCGCGTGCTTGACCTCGTCGACGATGCGGCTGCAGATCTCCCAGCCGAAGCCGGTGGGTTGGGCCTTGTCGTCGAGGTACGAGAACGGGATCGACGCCTCGCGGTACGCGACCGTGATCGTGCCGTTCGCGCGGACCTTGTCCAGCGTCAGCGTCTGGGCCATGGCCGGCGGCGCCGTCAGTGCCAGCAGCAGCATCGTCGTGAAGAAAGGGGTGCGCATCGTCGTCGTTCCTCGCCAAGGTGGGGCCAGGAAATTCTGATCGCCGCATCGCGTCTTGTCGCATCGGAAGATCACAATCGACCATAAGGGCAGCTAATGGACAGCGGGATAGCGCAATGCGGCTCAAGCACATCGAGGTCTTCAACGCGATCATGCTGACCGGCTCGGTCAGCGGCGCCGCGCGGCTGCTGCACGTCACGCAGCCGGCGATGACGCAGACGCTGCAGCACGCCGAGCTGCAGCTCGGCTACCCGCTGTTCACGCGCCAGCGCAACCGGCTCGTGCCCACCCGCGAGGCGCAGGCGCTGTATCCCGAGGTGCAGCAGCTGGTCGCGCAGCTGGATGCGGTGCGCCGCCTCGCGGGCAGCCTGCGTACCGGCGAGCGTGCGGAGCTGCGCGTGCTGGTCGTGCATTCGCTCGCGGTGCGGGCGCTGCCCGACGCGCTGAAGCGCTTCCGGCGTCGCCACCCGGACCTCGGCGTCGCGATCCGCATGCTGCACTCGAACGAGATCACGCAGGCGATCGCGCTGCGCGAGGCCGACCTCGGCATCGTCTATGGCACGGCGCGCCACCCGGCGGTGCAACAGCTGCCGATCGCGACCGGCCGGCTGGTCTGCGTCTCGCTGAAGCCGGCGCGCGGGCCGCAGGACCGGCGCACGACGATCGAGCTCGCCGAGTTGCTGCGCAGCGGCTTCATCCGCATCGATCCGCGCGACCCGATCGGCGCGATGCTGGCCGAGCAGTGCAACCGGCACGGCGTGGCCATGCCCGGCGGGCTGACGGCGCAGACCCACCACATCGCGATGGTGCTGGCCGAACAGGGCTTCGGGCCGGCCGTGGTCGATTCGTTCACCGCCGCGGCGCGCACCAGCGCCGCGCTGGAAGTGCGCACGCTGCTGCCCGAAGTGCCGGTCAGCGTGCAGGCACTGTTGCCGCACGGCGAACGTTCGCCGCAGCCGGCGGCCGATCTGATCGAGGCGTTCCGCGCGATCGCGGGCGCATCTTGATACGCTGCGGCTGCCGGATGCCCCAGAATCGGCGCGCCCGGTCGTTGGAGATGGAGGAGCCCGCCTCGTGGAACTGCTGGTCAACGGCCAATCGCAAACGCTGCCCGATGCGGCGATCGCCCCCGAGATGCCGCTGTTGTGGGTGCTGCGCGATGTGCTGAACCTGACCGGCACGAAGTTCGGCTGCGGGGTCGCGGCCTGCGGCGCGTGCACCGTGCATGTCGATGGCCAGCCGGTGCGCTCGTGCGTGACGCCGCTGTCGGCGGTCGGCACGAAGCCGGTCGCGACGATCGAGGCGCTGGGCACCGTGGAGCGCCCGCATCCGCTGCAAGCCGCGTGGATCGAGCACCAGGTGCCGCAATGCGGTTACTGCCAGAGCGGGATGCTGATGGCCGCCGCCGCGCTGCTCGCGCGCAACCTGAACCCCAGCGATGCGGAGATCGACGCGGCGATCACGAACCTCTGCCGTTGCGGCACCTACCCGCGGATCCGCGCGGCGATCCACAGCGCGGCGGCTGCGTTGCGCGCTGCGCAGCCGCGTCCGGTGCCGCGCGTGGCGCCACCGCGGCCGCCGTCGCGCCCGCTCGCCTGACGCGCATGAAACGCCGCACGCTGATCCTCAGCGGTCTGGGCGCCGCCGCGGCGCTGGTCGTCGGCTGGGGTGCGCTGCCGCCGCGCAGCCGGCTCGGCAGCGCCGGCCTGCTGCCGGCCGCGGAGGGCGAGATCGGCCTGAACGGCTGGATCAAGATCGCCACGAACGGCGACGTGCTGCTCGCGATGAACCGCAGCGAGATGGGCCAGGGTGTGCACACCGCGCTGGCGATGCTCGTGGCCGAGGAACTGAACGTGCCGCTCGCGAAAGTGCGGCTGACCGAGGCCGGGCACGATGCGCTGTACGGCAATGTCGCCGGCTTCGTCGCGCAGTTGCCGTTCCATCCGAGCGACGCCGAGCCAGGCCAGGAAACACGCGTCGTCAAGACCAGCCAGTGGCTGGTCGCGAAGGCCGCGCGCGAGCTCGGCATCAGCATGACCGGCAGCTCGTCCAGCGTGGCCGATGCATGGGACGTGCTGCGCGTTGCCGCGGCGACCGCGCGAGCGCAGCTGCTCGGCGCCGCCTCGTTGCGGTGGCGGCAGCCGGTGGCCGAGCTGGAGGTCGTCGACGGTGTCGTCAGCCACGCGGAGTCGGCGCAGAAGGCGCACTACGGCGAGCTCGCGAAGACCGCCGCGACCACGCCGCCCGGCGACGTGGTCCTGAAGGACCCGAAGGCATGGACGCTGATCGGCCGCTCGATGCCGCGCGTCGACCTGCCGGCCAAGGTCCACGGCAGCGCGCGCTTCGGGCTCGATGTTCGCGTGCCCGACCAGCTCTACGCGGTCGTGCGCCATTGCCCGATGCTGGGTGGCAGCTACGGCGCGGTGAACGTCGACGCGGCGATGCACCTGCCGGGCGTCGTGCGGGTCGTGAGGCTGGGCACGTATGCCGGCTCGACCGATGCGCTCGCGGTGGTCGGCATCACCTCGTGGCACGCGAAGCAGGGCGCGCAGGCGCTTCAGGTCAACTGGCGCGCGCCGCCGGCGGTCACGCTGGACAGCGCCGCGATCCTCGCGGGTCTCGAGCGGGCCGCGCGCGATGCGGCGCAGCGCGACGGCGGCTTGGCGTTCTACACGCGCGGCGACCCGGCGAAGGCCGATCAAACCGCCGCGCGGCGCATCGAGCAGGTCTACACGGCGCCCTACCTCGCGCATGCGACGATGGAGCCGATCAACTGCACCGCGCGTGTCGGGGCCGACGGACAGGTCGAGGTCTGGGTGCCGACGCAGGTGCCGGGCCTCGCGCGCGCGATCGCCGCGCGCGTCGCCGGCGTGCGCGAGGATGCGGTCCGCGTGCACGTGACC
>DATCSE010000552.1:0-4892 GCA_036568605.1 Burkholderiaceae bacterium
CCGAGCCGATCACGCTCGCGATGATCGAGGGCTTGTCGGGCAGCCTGGGCAACGGCGGCGAGGCGGCTTATCGCAACCTATTGATCGCGGTCGAGCGGGTCAACGCACGCGGCGGCGTCCAGCTGCCGGCGGCGCAGGGCGGGGCGCGGCCGTTGCGTCTGGTGCGCTACGACAGCAAGGGCAACAACGAAGAAGCCCTCGCGATGCTGAAGGCGGCGCTCGATGGCGGCGCGAGCTTCATCACGCAGGGCAACAGCTCGGCGACGGCCGCGGCGCTGATCGACGCGCTGAACAAGCACAACGAGCGCGAGCCGGCGCATCGCGCGCTGTTCCTCAACTACTCCGCGGTCGACCCGGCGCTGACGAACGAGCTGTGCAGCTTCTGGCACTTCCGCTTCGACGCGCATGCCGACATGCGGCTCTCGGCGTTGACCGACGTGCTGCGCGGCGACCAGCGCGTGCACTCGGTCTACCTGATCGGGCAGGACTACAGCTTCGGCCAGCACGTGCTGCGCGAGGCCCGCCGCAGTCTGGCGGCCAAGCGGCCCGACATCCGCATCGTCGGCGAGGAGCTGCACCCGCTGGGTCGCGTCAAGGACTTCCTGCCGTACGCGGCGAAGATCAAGGCCAGCGGAGCCGATGCGGTGATCACCGGCAACTGGGGCAATGACCTGACCCTGCTGATCAAGGCGGCGCGGGAGGCCGGCGTCGATGCGAGCTTCTACACCTTCTACGGCAATGCGCTGGGCGCGCCCGCCGCGATCGGCGAGGCCGGTGTCGGCAGACTGCTCGCGGTGGCCGAGTGGCATCCGAACGTCGGCACGGCAAGCTCCGAGCGCTTCTACGCCGAGTTCCGCCAGCGCTTTCCGAATCCCCGCGACGACTACGTGCACGCACGCATGCAGGTGATGGTCGAGATGCTCGCGGCGGCGATCGAGCGGGCGCACAGCACCGAGGCGATCGCCGTCGCGCGCGCGCTCGAAGGCATGCGCGTCGATCCGAAAACGTCCGGGCTGGGCGGCGTGCACGATGGCGTCATGCGAGCTTCGGACCACCAGTTCATCCAGCCGCTTTATGTCAGCGTGATGCGGCGCCAGGGAGAGGCCGGCGTCGCGCACGACAATGAGGGTTCGGGCTACGGTTTCAGCACGGTGCGTTACCTCGCACCGTCCGAGACCGAGCAGCCGGCGCGCTGCACGATGCAGCGACCGGCGCTGCCGTGAAGCCCACCGATCCACGATGAAGAGGATGTCCCGATGAGACCCGTGATCGCCGAACTGCCCGGCTCGAAGATCCGCGAAGTCGCGAACGCCGGCCTGGGGCGCCCCGACGTGCTGCCGTTCTGGTTCGGCGAGAGCGACGAGGTCACGCCCGAGTTCATCCGCGAGGCCGCGGCGCGCTCGCTGCACGACGGCGAGACCTTCTATGCGCACAACCTCGGGCTGCCCGAGCTGCGTGCGGCGCTGTCGGCATACGCCGGTGCACTGCACCGGCCGGTCGCGGCGGAGCGGATCGCGGTCACGTCCTCCGGTGTCAGCGCGCTGATGCTGGCGATGCAGACGCTGGTCGGAGCCGGCGACGAGGTCGTCGCGGTCGTGCCGGTATGGCCAAACCTGACGGCGCAGCCGGCCATCCTCGGTGCGCGCGTGACGCGCGTCTCGCTGGTGCCGCGAGACGGCGCCTGGTCGCTCGATCTGGCCGCGCTGCTGGCCAAGGTCACGCCCGAGAGCAAGGTGCTGCTGGTCAACGCGCCGAACAACCCGACCGGCTGGACGCTCAGCCGCGCCGAACAGCAGGCGATGCTCGAGCATTGCCGGCGCACCGGGACCTGGATCGTGGCCGACGAGGTCTACGAGCGTGTGTACTTCGACGGCGCTTGCGCACCAAGCTTTCTGGACATCGCCGAGCCCGACGACCGCCTGATCGTCGTGCACAGTTTTTCGAAGAGCTTTCTGATGACCGGCTGGCGGCTCGGCTGGCTGGTGCTGCCGCCGGCGCTGACCGACGCGCTGGGCAAGCTGATCGAGTTCAACACCTCGTGCGCACCGGTCTTCGTGCAGCGCGCCGGGCTGGCCGCGCTGGCCGGCGCAGACGACTTCGTGCCCGGGCTGGTGCAGCGGCTGAAGAACTGCCGCGACACGCTGCTGCCGCAGCTCGCCGCGCTGCCCGGCGTGCAGGTCGCGACGCCGGCCGGCGGCATGTACGCGTTCTTCCGCGTCGACGGGCAGGACGACTCTCTGTCGTTCGCGAAGCGGCTGGTCACCGAGGCGGGGCTGGGCCTGGCGCCCGGCGTCGCGTTCGGCGCCGAGGCCGAGGGCTGGCTGCGCTGGTGCTTCGCGTCCAAGGCGCCGCAGCGGCTGACCGAGGGGGTCGAGCGGCTGCGCAGGCAGCTCGGGCTATAATCCGCGGGCTTTGCGTTTCGGCGGCCTCGCCGAGGCCTGCAATGCATCCAAGCACGGCGCTGGTCGGTTTCACCGGCGTTCGCAAGTGAAGTCTCGAAACCGCGGCAGGCGCGCCCATGGCGTGCGGCTCGGTTTCACATCCAAGGAAACGAGTCATGCCCAATATCGACAAGGCCGAGATCGTCAAGGCCAACGCCCGCAGCCCGCACGACACCGGATCGCCCGAAGTCCAGGTCGCGCTGCTGACCGCTCGCATCAACGAGCTCACCCCGCACTTCAAGACCCACTTGAAGGATCACCATGGCCGCCGCGGCCTGCTGAAGATGGTCAACCAGCGCAAGAGCCTGCTGGCCTATCTGAAGGATCGCGACGCCGAGCGCTACACGGCGCTGATCCAGAAACTGGGCCTGCGTAAGTAAAACGGAGCGGAACACGAGAGCCTGTCTGGAACTCACCAGCACAGGCTTTTCGCTTTTCTGCCGCCCACCAGGAGCCGGATTCGCCGGCAGTGCTGTGTCATTCCACCGATGTTCCACTGAGCCCCGACGGGCATGGAGCACCCTTGGAATGGCATCCCGCCGCGAAGCTCCAGTTCCTCCACCACCCACGGAGAGACACGCATGAGCATGTTCAACAAAGTCACGAAGACCTTCCAATGGGGTCAGCACAGCGTCACGCTGGAAACCGGCGAGATCGCCCGCCAGGCCAGCGGCGCGGTGATCGTCAACGTCGAGGACACGGTGATCCTTGCGACCGTCGTCGGCGCGAAGAACGCGAAGCCGGGGCAGGACTTCTTCCCGCTGACCGTCGACTACATCGAGAAGACCTACGCGGCCGGCAAGATCCCCGGCAGCTTCTTCAAGCGTGAAGGCCGCCCGAGCGAGCTCGAGACGCTGACCTCGCGCCTGATCGACCGCCCGCTGCGCCCGCTGTTCCCGGACGGCTTCTACAACGAGGTGCAGGTCGTGATCCACGTCCTGTCGCTGAACCCGGAGATCGCGGCCGACATCCCGGCGATGATCGGCGCGAGCGCGGCGCTCGCGATCAGCGGCATCCCGTTCAACGGCCCGATCGGCGCGGCGCGCGTCGGCTACATCAACGGCCAGTACGTGCTGAACCCGACCAAGGCGCAGCTCGCCGAGTCGCAGATGGACCTGGTCGTCGCGGGTACCGAAGCGGCGGTGCTGATGGTCGAGTCCGAAGCGCAGCAGCTCAGCGAAGAAGTGATGCTGGGCGGCGTGGTGTTCGGCCACGAGCAGGGCAACATCGCGATCAACGCGATCCACGAGCTGGTGCGCGACGCCGGCAAGCCGGCCTGGGACTGGACGCCGCCGGCCAAGGACGAAGCCTTCATCGCGAAGGTCACCAGCCTCGCCGAGGGCCCGCTGCGCGAGGCCTACCAGATCCGCTCGAAGCAGGCCCGCACCCAGGCCACGCGCGCCGTCACGGCCGCGACCACCGCCGCGCTCACCGGTGACGGCATCGAATTCGACCCCGTCAACCTCGACAACATCCTGTTCGAGACCGAAGCGCGCATCGTGCGCAGCCAGATCCTCGCCGGCGAGCCGCGCATCGACGGCCGCGACACCCGCACCGTGCGTCCGATCGAGATCCGCTCGGGCGTGCTGCCGCGCGTGCACGGCTCGGCGCTGTTCACCCGCGGCGAGACGCAGGCGCTGGTCGCCGCGACGCTGGGCACCGACCGCGATGCGCAGAAGATCGACGCGCTGGCCGGCGAGTTCAGCGAGAGCTTCATGCTCCACTACAACATGCCGCCCTTTGCGACCGGCGAAACCGGCCGCGTCGGCTCGCCGAAGCGGCGCGAGATCGGCCACGGCCGCCTCGCGAAGCGCGCGCTGGTCGCGGTGCTGCCGGACAAAACCGAGTTCCCGTACTCGATGCGCGTCGTCTCGGAGATCACCGAGTCGAACGGCTCCTCGTCGATGGCCTCGGTGTGCGGCGGCTGCCTCGCGCTGATGGATGCGGGCGTGCCGCTGAAGGCGCACGTCGCCGGCATCGCGATGGGCCTGATCAAGGACGGCAACCGCTTCGCGGTGCTGACCGACATCCTCGGCGACGAGGATCACCTCGGCGACATGGACTTCAAGGTGGCCGGCACGATGAGCGGCGTGACCGCGCTGCAGATGGACATCAAGATCCAGGGCATCACGAAGGAGATCATGCAGGTCGCGCTGGCGCAGGCCAAGGAAGCGCGGCTGCACATCCTCGGCAAGATGACCGAGGCGATGGGCGGTGCGAAGACCGAGGTCTCGCAGTTCGCGCCACGCCTGTACACGATGAAGATCAATCCGGAGAAGATCCGCGACGTGATCGGCAAGGGCGGCGCCACCATCCGCGCGCTGACCGAGGAAACCGGCACCCAGATCGACATCTCCGACGACGGCACGATCGTGATCGCCAGCGTCGACGAAGCGCAGGCCAAGGAAGCCCAGCGCCGCATCGTCGAGCTGACTGCCGACGTCGAGGTCG
>DATCSE010000553.1:0-3632 GCA_036568605.1 Burkholderiaceae bacterium
GTCCACATGGCAATCGGCCAGGTCGACGCAGCGCCCGCTCGCGCCACGCGCGCGCAGCGCCGCCTGCAGCTGGCGCGTGTGCCAGCCGATCTCGTCGGTCATGATCACGATGCGGGCCATGGCCATGAGCCGTCAGGCCTGCTGCAGCCACAGGTCCTGCAGCAGCGCCATGTTCAACGCGCCGGCGTGCCAGGTGTTGCCGCTGTCGAGGTTGCTGACCCAGACCTCGGCCGGCGCGAACAGCGCACCGTCGATCTTGTAGAAGTCGTACTCGACCTCCTTGAAGATCTCGGCGAACGAGCGGCCGTAGTCGCGCGAATTGCGGGACGGCAGCTGCTGCGCGAGCCGGCGCGCTGCGGCATCGTCGCCGCGCACGCTCAGGTGCACGCGGCCGCCGTACAGGATCGCGTCGTTGGTGCGGCCCATCGCGATCACGCCGTCCGGGCTGGGCGCCGGCAGCGGCGCCGTCGCGACGCCATCGACGATGTCGCCGAGCGCATGACCGAGCTCGTGCGCCTTGTGCAGCGCGACTTCGAGCACGCGGGCGACCACCTGGGTGGTGCCGGCAAGGCTGGTCGTCGGCGTCAGGATCAGCGTCAGCGACTCCGGCTGCAGCTGGCAGTCGCGCAGCAGCTTGTCGATCACCACGCGCGGCGGCGCCCGGTCGACCTCGAGCACCAGCACGCCGACGTCGGCCCGGTCGCGATAACCGAGCTCGGCATACAAGTCCTCCTTCACGGCCAGCGCGCGGGCCGGGCCGGAGCCCAGCGAGAAGAACTTCTTGCCGCCCGTTTCCTCCTTGCTGGCCGCCAGGCTCCAGCCCGCGTATTGACTGGCCAGGCACGCCAGCACCGGCTGCGAGCTGCGCACCTCGATCCAGGTCGGCCAGCCGTCGAGACCGCCGCTGCGCAGGCCGACCTGACCGAGCCCGCCCATGCAGATCTCGCCGATCGAGAGGCCCGCCGCGATGCTGCCGCGCGCGGCGATGCCGGCATCGACAATGCAGACGCCGCTCGGGTCGCGCACGACGTGCAGCGCGAGCGCGTCGGCATCGGCCCGCAAGCGTTCGACCAGCGGATGCGCGAGGCGGTTGACGCTCAGCGGCGTATCGGCCAACGGGGGACGGGCATCGCTCATGACAGTGTCTCCAACGTGTGCCTCAAGGCGTCGCGCGCCGCATGGAGCGAGGCCTTGACCTGCTCGGGACCGTCGCCCTCCGCGCTCAGGCTGCAGACCGGGTCGCCTGCATCGAAACATGCGCCCGCAACGGGCCGATCATGCACGTCCGCCCGGCCGGCCAGATGCTGCGCCGCGACCGGGCTCAGCGTCAACGAGCGTTGCGCGTAGACGATCTCGCTGCCTCGGATTCGCGTGCTCGCGGCGGAGGCCGACAAGGGCGGCAGTTTCCCATGCAGGCAGGCCGCGATCTGTGCGTCGATCAGACCGCGCTGCGGGTACAACGCCAGGCTCGCGGGCGGTCGCGGGTTCACTTCGAGCACGAGCATCGTGTCGCCGTCGCGCAGGAAGTCCAGGCTGCACCAGCCGCGCAGGCCGAATGCCGCGGTCAGCGTGCGCACGGTCTCGGCGATGCGGCGCGCGAGATCGGCCGTCACGTCCACCGGCCCGATGCAGCCGGCGTACACGTAGGGACGCACGCCGAACGGCCGCACGATCAGCTCGTTGACGCCCCCCACCATCGCTTCGCTGCCGTTGGCGATGAACGTCGCCGACATCGGCACGCCGGGCATCGTGCGCTGGAAGTACCGCGACGAGCCGCTCTCGGACAGGGCCTCACGCGCCGCCGCGGCGTCGCGGATGTGCCAGCCGCCGTGGCCGCCGGCATCCTTGGCCAACCAGCCCGCGGGGTCGGGCGGCGCCTCGGCCCGCACCGGCGGATGCTCGATGCCGTGCGCGGCCAGTACCTCAAAGAACTGGCCCGGATCGCGCACACTCCGCACCGCGTCGGGCGGCGTGCCGATCAGCGGCAGCAGCCCCGCGCCCGCGGCGAGCAGATCGGGCTGGCCTTCGAAGCCGCTGCCGGGGATCCAGCCTATCGCCGCATCGCCGGTGGGCCGCGCCGCGTCCCGCAGCGCCTCCAGCACGCGCGCCGCGTCTATCCGCAGCGAGCCGGCCATGCCGATCGGACGCCAGAGGCGCGACGCGCGCCGCGTGTCGGCATCGCCGAACAGGTCCAGCGCCACGACTTCGTGGCCGTCGCGCGCCGCGGCCTCCGCCAGCAGGCGCGCGGAGACGGCGGCGACGGCCAGTACAGCCACGAGGTCAAGCGGTCAAGCGGACGGCTTGGTTGCGGCCTGCTCGGCGAGGTACTCGCGCGCCGACGCGAACGCTTCCGGAAAGCTCAGCACCACCGCGTGCTCGGCCTGCTGCATCCGGACCAGCAGGCGGTGCTGGGTCTGGTACTTGACGTTGCCGATCGCCAGCGCGCCGATGCCGACGGCGCCGGCGACACCGGCCAGCGGCTTCGCATCGTCCATCACGCCGACCCCCGCGATGCCTTCCGGCGGCACGGCATTCACGTCGGCCGCGACCTTCAGGGCGCGGGCCGCCGTCAGATCCTCGGCCGACACGACCTGCACGCCGGCCGCCGCGCATGCGAGCACGACGCCGGCCTGCGCGAGCTCGCTGCGCAGCGCATCGCGGCCGGCACCCGACACGCCTTGCAGACGGACCCCGAAGCGCTTGCCGGTGGCCAGCGCCGCCTTCTGCGCGGCCTCGAGGCCGCTGTGGCTGGCGATCCGCACCGCAGCCCCGGCCTGCGCCGCGAGCACGGCGGCGATGCGGCCGACCGGGCCGGTGCCGCCCAGCACCAGCACGTTTTGTCCGCTCATCGGCAGGCCGTGCTGCCGCTGCAGCGCCGCCTCGACGCACGCGACCATCGCCGCCGCCGTCGTGTAGGCGCCGCTCGGGTCGGCCATCAGCGACACGACGAAGGGCTTGAACATCGCGGCCTGCGCGCGCTCGAGCATGTCGGCCGCGAGCAGCGCATCGCGCCCGCCGACGAAGATGCCGGTGCGGGCCACGCCCTTCGGGCCGCGCGAGAAGATCGCGTCCTGGGTCAGCGCGGTCACGCCGTCCAGCGCGACGCCGGTGTACGGCGTGATGATCTGGTAGCCGGCATCGGCCGCCATGTTGACGTCGAACGGGCTGGCCTGAGGCCCTGGTGTGAACAGGTGCAGGATGTGAGGGCGTTCCATGGTTGTTGTTGATCCGCTGCGTGGACGAAACGGAGAACGCTACGGTCTGTTCGCGCCACGGATGGCGGTGCGAAGGTCCATGACTTCGGCGCCGTGGTTGCGCGGCGTCGTGATGCAAAGCGTGAGCCCCTCGTCGATCAGTCCGGCCGCACGCGCCGCGGCGGCCAGCGTCTCGGCATGCGCCAGCGACTCGACGATCGCGAAGCCGGTCGGCCCCCACGAGCTCTGGCCGATCGCGGCCGGGTGCGCGCTCGCGGCGATCCAGTCCATCAGCCGACCGACCGCGGCGCTGGTGTAGGCGCGGCCGTTCTGGACCGGCGCGAAGTACTCGCCCAGCAGCTGCTGGACACGCGACACGCCGAGCGCGAACAGCTCGAATTCGCCGTTCGCGGCGCCCGGCAGCACGCGCATCAGAAC
>DATCSE010000554.1:0-3271 GCA_036568605.1 Burkholderiaceae bacterium
GATCGAAGGTGATCGCGCCGGGCAGGTAGTCCAGCGCGAGGTTCAGCCCGGCGCTGGCGCGGATCAGGTCCTGGATCTCGGGGTCGGGCTCGGTGCGCGCGAGCTCCGCGTCCAGCTCGACGAACACCAGCTCGGGGACAGGCAGGCCCAGCGAGCGGGCGATCTCGCCGGCCACCAGCTCGGCGATCAGCGCCTTCGGGCCCTGGCCGGCGCCGCGGAACTTGAGCACGTACAGGCCGTCGTCATCGGCCTCGATCACCGCGGGCAGCGAGCCGCCCTCGCGCAGCGGGGTGACGTAGCGGGTGGCCGTGACGGTGCGTAGCGCCATGCGCCCGATTGTGCGGGACCGGTGCGGGACTTGTGCGGGAGTGCAGCAGCGGCCCGCGAGGGTTGAAAATGC
Source organism: Burkholderiaceae bacterium (assembly GCA_036568605.1). Lineage (GTDB taxonomy): Bacteria > Pseudomonadota > Gammaproteobacteria > Burkholderiales > Burkholderiaceae_C > DATCSE01. The sequence continues at coordinate 401 of DATCSE010000554.1, forward strand.
CGCCCTCGCCGCCAGATCGGCCGTGGCCGTTCCTGAACGGACTCCCGAGTTTTCACCCAACGTTCCAACCGAAGAACATTGCCGCCATGGACAAGCAGACACTTTCCTTCCAGGCCGAGGTCAAGCAGATCCTGCACCTCGTCACCCACTCGCTGTACTCGAACAAGGAGATCTTCCTGCGCGAGCTGATCTCCAACGCGTCGGACGCGTGCGACAAGCTGCGCTTCGAGGCGCTCGCGGACAACCTGCTGTACGAGGACGCGCCCAACCTCGAGGTGCGCGTCGCGTTCGACAAGGACGCGCGGACGATCACGATCACCGACAACGGCATCGGGCTGGCCGCCGACGAGGCGGTCGCCAACCTGGGCACGATCGCGAAGAGCGGCACGCGCGAGTTCATGGCCGCGCTCGAAGGCGACCAGAAGAAGGACGCGCAGCTGATCGGCCAGTTCGGCGTGGGCTTCTACAGCGCGTTCATCGTCGCCGACCGCGTGACCGTCGAATCGCGCCGCGCCGGGCTGAAGCCGGAAGAGGGCGTGCGCTGGAGCTCCGAAGGCGCCGGCGATTTCGAGGTCGAGACGATCACGCGTGCCGCGCGCGGCACCAGCGTGACGCTGCACCTGCGCGAAGGCGAGGACGAATTCCTGAGCGGCTGGAAGCTCAAGTCGATCATCGGCAAGTACTCCGACCACATCTCGCTGCCGATCCTGATGCAGAAGGAAGAGTGGGACAGCGAGGCGCAGAAGCAGGTCACGAAGGACGAATGGGCGCCGGTCAACAAGGCGGCCGCGCTGTGGGCTCGCAACAAGAGCGAGATCACGCAGGAGCAGTACGAGGAGTTCTACAAGCAGATCAGCTACGACAGCGAGGCGCCGCTGGCTTACACGCACAACCGCGTCGAGGGGCGCACCGAGTACACGCAGCTGCTGTACATCCCGGCGAAGGCGCCGTTCGACCTGTGGAACCGCGACAAGCGCGGCGGCGTGAAGCTGTACGTCAAGCGCGTCTTCATCATGGACGACGCCGAGGCGCTGATGCCGGTGTACCTGCGCTTCGTCAAGGGCGTGATCGACTCCAGCGACCTGCCGCTGAACGTCAGCCGCGAGCTGCTGCAGGAAAGCCGCGACGTGAAGGCGATCCGCGAAGGCTCGACCAAGCGCGTGCTCTCGATGCTCGAAGGCCTGGCCGACAGCGAGGACGCGGCCGAGAAGGCGAAGTACGCGGCGTTCTGGAAGGACTTCGGCGTCGTGCTGAAGGAGGGCGTCGGCGAGGACCACGCGAACCAGGAGCGCGTCGCGAAACTGCTGCGCTTCGCCTCGACGCATGCCGATGAAGGCGTGTCGTTCGCGGACTATGTCAGCCGCATGAAGGAAGGCCAGGAGGCGATCTACTACATCACCGCCGATACATTGGCCGCCGCGAAGAGCAGCCCGCAGCTCGAGATCTTCCGCAAGAAGGGCATCGAGGTGCTGCTGCTGACCGACCGCGTCGACGAGTGGATGCTGAGCCATCTGTACGAGTTCGACGGCAAGCCGCTGCAAAGCGTCGCGAAGGGCGCGGTCGACCTCGGCAAGCTGCAGGACGAGGAAGAGAAGAAGCACGCCGAGGAAGCCGCGACCGCATTCAAGCCGGTGCTGGATCGCCTGAAGGAAGCGCTGAAGGACCGCGCGAAGGACGTGCGCGTGACGACGCGCCTGGTCGATTCGCCGGCCTGTCTGGTCGTCGAGGAAGGCGACATCAGCGGCCACCTCGCGCGCATGCTGAAGCAGGCCGGGCAGAACGCGCCGAAGTCGCAGCCGACGCTGGAGGTCAACGCCGAACACGCGCTGGTCAAGAGGCTCGAGACCAGCGAACACTTCGATGATCTCGCGCACATCCTGTTCGACCAGGCGTTGCTCGCTGAAGGCGGCCAGCTCGACGATCCGGCCGCTTACGTGAGGCGGGTCAATGCGCTGCTGACCGCGTGAGCATGCGGTCGCGCGTGCTTTCGGCCGCGGCATAGGCGGCCAGCGCGGCACGCGCGGCAGCGTCGCTGGGGCGCGTCATCGGCGCGCGCAGCGCTGGGCCGATGACGCCCAGCTCTGCCAGCACGGCCTTTACCGGGCCGGGGCTGGGCTCTGCAAACAGCGCCTGCACCAGCGGCGCGAGGCCGTGGTGCAGGCGGCGCGCGTCATCGAGTCGGCTCGTCCGCACCGCGTCGTACAGCGCGACGAATTGCGCTGGATGCAGGTGCGCGCTCGCGGCGATCGCGCCGGCGCCGCCCTGGCACAGCGTGACGAAGATCTGGTGGTCCTCGCCCGCGAGCACCGCGAGGCGGCCGTCGGCGATCAACGCCTGGGTCTTGCGCGCGTCGCCGCCGCAATCCTTCACGCCCACGATGCCCGGTACATCGGCGAGTTCGCGCAGCGTGGCGAGTTCGATCGCGACGCCTGTGCGGTACGGGATGTCGTAGACCAGGAGCGCGCGCGGCGCGGCCGCCGCGGTGACGCGCCGGTAGAAGTCCACGATGCCCTGCTGCGATGGTCGCACGTACGACGGCGGCGGCACCAGGAAGCCGGCGATGGGTTCTTCGCGCCAGCGCGTGCACTGCGCGGCGACCTCGTTCGGCGAGATGCCGCTCACGCCCATCACGACCGGCGTGTCTCCGGCTGCGGCGCAGACGGTTCGCAAGACGACCGTCTGCTCGTCGTCGCTCAACGTTGCGGCCTCGCCCGTGGTGCCGCAGGCGACCAGTCCGTGGATGCCGGCATCGATCAATCGGTGGACCAACCTCGCGAGACCGCCAGCATCGACCGAGCCGTCGGCCGCAAACGGGGTCACCACCGGCACCCAGATTCCTGAAAACGCACGCATCCTATGTTCCTCTTGACG
>DATCSE010000555.1:0-5781 GCA_036568605.1 Burkholderiaceae bacterium
AGGATGTGGCGCATCAGCTTGAAGCCGCGAACCAGGCGTTCGATGTCGTCGCGCTCGGCGAGGAAGTTCGGGTCGATGCGCGGCGCCGCCAGCGGATCGGCGCTCGCCAGCGTCAGCCTGCCGCGGCTCTTCGGCCGTAGCAGGCAGACGTGGCACGAATAGCCGTGGCCGAACACCGTCTTGCGGCCGTGGTCGATCAGCTTGCCGATCACGAAGTGCAGTTGCAGATCGGGCTGCGCTTCGTCGGGCCGGCTCCTGATGAAGCCACCGGCCTCGGCGAAGTTGGTCGTCAGCATGCCGCTGCGCGCGCGCCGCCATTCGGCGATGCCCTGCAGCGTGCGCCAAACGCCGGCGAACGACAGCCCGAACAAGTCCGTCAACGCCGGTGCGTCCACGATCTGCACGACATCGACATGGTCGTGCAGTTGCGCGCCGACGCCGGGCAGGTCGTGCACGGTCGCGATGCCGTGCTGCTGAAGCTGCGCACCCGGGCCTATGCCCGAGAGCATCAGCAACTGCGGCGACTGCAGCGCGCCGGCGCTGACGATCACCTCGCGGCGCGCCTTCAGGCGCTGCAGCGTGCGGCCGACCTGCGCTTCGACACCGACCGCGCGTTTGCCATCGAGCAGCAGGCGCGTCGTGCACGCATCAGTCATCACGGTGAGGTTGGGGCGGCTGCGGTGCGGCGTGAGATAGGCCTTCGCGGCGCTGTAGCGCTCGCCGTTGCGATGCGTGACCTGGTAGCGGCCGACGCCTTCCTGCAGCGCGCCGTTGAAGTCGTCGTTCAGCGGAAAGCCGGCCTGCCGCGCGGCCTCGACGAAGATGGGCCCGAAGCGGTTCGGGCTGCGCAGGTCCATCACGTTGAGCGGGCCGCCGGTCGCGTGCCAGGCATCGGCACCGCGCTCGTTGTGCTCGGCGCGCTTGAAGTACGGCAGCACGTCGTCATAGGCCCATCCGGCATTGCCCTCGGCGGCCCACGCGTCGTAGTCCTCGCGCGCGCCGCGCACGTAGATCATCGCGTTGACCGAGCTGGAGCCGCCGAGCACCTTGCCGCGCGGCTGGTAGCCGCGGCGGCCGTTCAAGCCGGCCTGCGGCACGGTCTCGAAAGCCCAGTTCGCCTGGCCATTCTTCGCGAGCACCGCGAGGCCGGCCGGGCAATGGATCAGCACGCTGTCGTCGCGCGGGCCGGCTTCGAGCAGGCAGACCGTGACGTTTGGATCCTCGCTCAAGCGTGCGGCGAGCACGCAGCCGGCGGAGCCGCCGCCGATGACGATGTAGTCGAACATGGGGAGGCGTGGTGAAGGCGATGCAGCCGGCTGGTTGAGGCGCCGCGGATCATATCGACGGGTCCCCGGCGCAACCTAGGGCGGTGCGCCTATTCGGCATCGGGGAATTCCATGCTTGGCGGCGAACCGATGGACGGCTTGCATCCGCCGCCGGCGAATAACCGTATAGCCGACGAATCGAGCGGTTCTGGCAAGATGCCGCCCCGCGCGCAAGCGGTTGGTGGTCACGACGAAGGAGTGCTGCATGAACAACAAGCTGACGAGTCGCCTGACGAGCGTGGCCACGCTGGTCCTTCCGTTGCTCGCCGCCGTGCCGGCGCATGCCGCGTTGGACATAGGCGAGAAGGCACCTGATTTCACCGCACCGGCGGCGCTGGGCGGCAAGACGTACAAGTTCTCGCTCGCCGAGAGCCTCGCGAAAGGCCCGGTGGTGCTGTACTTCTACCCGGCGTCGTTCACGGACGGCTGCTCCGCTGAGGCCCACGAGTTCGCCGAGGCCATCGACAAGTTCCAGGCGCTGGGCGCCACGGTGATCGGCGTCTCGACCGACGACATCGACACCCAGGTCAAGTTCTCGCAGCAGGTCTGCCAGGGCAAGTTTCCGGTCGCCTCCGATGCGGCCAAGGCGGTCGTCAAGTCGTATGACGCGGCGATGATGGCGATGCCCGACTACGCGAACCGCATCTCGTACGTGATCGCGCCCGATTCGTCGATCGTCTACAACTACCAGAGCCTGAACCCGAGCAAGCACGTCACGAACACGCTGGCGGCGCTGCGCGAGTGGGAGAAGGCGCACCCGAAGAAGACGCAGTAGCGCGGCCGCACTGGCGCCGCGTCAGCTCGGCGCCGGCAACGGCAGCAAAACGTCGATCTCCAGCCCCGGCTGCGCATTGCGCGCCGCGAAGCGCCCGCCGTGCGCCTGTGCCACCAGCCGGCACAAGTAGAGCCCGAGCCCGACACCGCCGGTGCTGCGCAGGCGTGCGCTGTCGGTCCGGTAGAACGCCTCGCTCAGGTGCGGCAGCTGCGCGTCGCTGACGCCGGGCCCGTGGTCGCGCACGGCCAGGCGGACCCAGCGCTGCCCGTCGTCGCTGGTGTGCCGCGATGTCGAGACGATGATAGGCGCCGCCGTCGCATCAGCGTCGGGCTGCGGCCGGCTGTGGCGCAGCGCGTTGTCGATCAGGTTGCGCAACAGAAGGCGCATGCGCGTGCGGTCCAGCGACAGCGGCGGCAGCTGGGGCGCGAGCTCGGCGCGTATCGCCTGCGCCGCAGCCGGATCGGCGAGTTCGGTGAACTGCGAGCGGATCGTCTCGGTGACCAGCGCGTTCAGGTCGGTCGCCTCGGTGTTCAGCGCTGCATGGCCGTCGCCTGCCAGACGCTCGCTCTCGAGCAGGTCGACGATGAGGTCGCGCATCTCGCCCAGGTCGCGCAGCAGCGCGTCGCGCGCGTCGCCTTCGGCCACCAGCTCGGCGTTCAGGCGCGCGCGCGTCAGCGGTGAGCGCAGTTCGTGGCTGATCGCGAGCAGCAGCTCGCGCTTGGCATCCAGGCGCTGCTGCAACCCTTCGGCCATGCGGTTGATCTGCAGCGCCAGCTCGCCCAGTTCGTCGCGGCGGCGCGGTGCGATCGGCTGCGAGAAGTCGCCTTGCCCGAAGCGGATGGCGCCGGCGCGGATGTCGTCCAGCGGCCGCAGCAGCCGGCGCACGATGCGGTAGGCGAGGGCAGTCAGCAGCAGCATGGCGGCCAAGGTGGCCCAGCCGATCAGGCGCGGCCGATCGTCGGGCGAGTCGTCGCGCGGCAGGTTCGCGAAGCCGAACGTGATGCGGTGGCCGTCCGCGGTCGTCCGGCTCGGCCGCCACGGGTTGCCGCGCAGCTCGGTCGGACGGTCGTCGTATCGATTGCGCCAGCGCGGCTCGTCCGGATGCGACGACCAGTGGACGACCGGCCCGTCGATGCGGATGCGCAGTGGCAGCCGCTCCGTCAGCGCGCGTGCCTTCGCGACGTCGGGCGGCGAACCGATCTGCGCGGCCAGCGTGTCCAGGTAGTCGGCGACCAGCGGCCGCGCGTAGTCCTGCCAGCCGTAGCGCAGCGCCGCCTGCATGCCGGCCATGAAGACCAGGCTGAGCAGCAGCGCGAACAGCAGGAACAGCAGCGTGAGCCGGGCGCCCAACGAGTAGCGCCAGCGTCGGTGCCAGGCCGAGCGTGCGGCGGCGCTTGCGACGCGCTCCTCCTGAGTGCCGCTCACGCACGCGCCCCGGCGAACGTGTAGCCGGCGTTGCGCAGCGTCTTGATGCACTCGAGCGGCTCGAGCTTCTTGCGCAGCCGGCTGACCAGGATGTCGACTGCGCGCGTGTGCAGCTCGGCTTCGTGGCCGCGCAGCCGGTTCAGGATCGCGTCGCGGTCGAACACCTTGTTCGGCTCGGATGCGAGCAGCACCAGCAGTTCGAACTCGGTGCCTGTCAGCTCGGCGGCGCGGTCCTGCACCAGCACCTGGCGCCGTTCGAGGTCGATCTGCAGGCCTTCGAAGACCAGGCGCTTGGTCGCCGAGCCAGCATCTGGAGCGCGAGCGCGCCGCAGAACGGTCTGGATGCGGGCGAGGAGCTCGCGCGGCTCGAACGGCTTCGGCAGGTAGTCGTCGGCGCCGATCTCCAAGCCGACGACGCGGTCCATCACGTCGCCGCGCGCGGTCAGCATCACGATGGGCACGTCGCTCTCGCGGCGGATGCGGCGGCACAGCTCGAAGCCGTCGATCTCGGGCAGCATCACGTCGAGGATCGCGGCGTCGTAGCGGTTTGCGCGCAGCTTCGCGAGGCCGTCGCTGGGGCGCGTCGCGCTGTCGAGCTGGAACTCGAAACGCGCGAAGTACGCGGCCAACGGCGGCGCGAGCAGCGCGTCGTCGTCGATCAGCAGCAGGCGGCGCATCGGACGATTGTCGGCGACGCGCGAGCGCGTCACGTGCCGCCGTTCAGCCGCGCCAGCCGCGGTGGCGCTTGGCCATGAAGTCGCGCACCTTCTGCTGCTGCTCGGGCCTGAGGCTGTCGTAGAAGTCGGCCATCGCGGCGATCACCTCAGGGCTCTTGGTGCGCACCGCGGCCGTCTTGGCCTCCACCAGCGCCTGCGCGCGGGTGCGGTCGAAGGTCGTGCCGCTGACCAGGGCCCGCAGCTCGGTACGCGGGTCGGCATTGTTGGCGCCGACCAGCGCGAGCCGCTGTTCGCGCAGCTTGTCGGCGAGCACGCCCAGGCGCTGCTTTTGCGCGTCGTCCAGCGTCAGCTCGCGGCTGACGCGGTCGATCAGGCGTTCGCGCATCTGCTGCGCGTCCGCCTCGCTCAGCGGCCACTCGCCGCCGTGGCGGTAGCCGTGGCCGCAGCCGGTCAGCCCGCCGACCAGCACGCTCGCGCCGACGAGGCCGTACAGGGTTCGTTTGATCCAGGGTCGCATGAGGAGTCCTTTTGCTCGGGAGATGGAAGGTGTGCGGTTGTCTGCACACGGATCCCATCGTGCCGAGCGGGACTGCGACCGTCCTTTCGCCGCGGTATCGCCGTGTTTCGTTTTATCTCACGGCGGGCAGGGGCGATATCAGAGCGTCGACGGCAGGTTGTACGCGCCGGAGGGGGCCAGCCGGTACGCGGTCGAGTCGAGCTGGCGCATGCGGCGCTCGAGGTCGTAGATGTCGGTGGCTTCGGCCAGGTAGCGCTCGTTTGGGTCCTGCTCCGGCGTGGCCGAGAAAACGAACAGGGTCTTGAGCGAGTTCAGAAAAGCGTTCATGGGGAACCTCGCGGTTCGGGGTTGTGTTGAGACAGGGCGTCAGTCTAAGGGAAAACCCTAGACCATGGTCCCCTGAATTCCCACAATCCGGGCATGGATCCCACAAAACGGCACCAACATCGTGCAGATCAAGGGGAATTGCACAACTGTGTGCGCCGCAGGGGCAGCGCCGCCCATCAGCCGGAGCGGCGCCCGAATCGGCTAACCTCCCGCACCTTGCCCTCGTGGTGACGCACCGGAGATTGCGTGCCGTTCCGCCGATTCGAAAAGCTGCTCGATCCGTACCCCGCCGCGCCGCCGACCCAACCGCCGCGCGGCTTTTTCGCGTTCGTCTGGGCCTGTACCGAAGGCGGCCGCGGCGCGATCGTCTGGATGACGCTGTTCACCGCCGGCATAGGCGCGTTCGAGGCGCTGCTGTTCAGCATGCTGGGCCACATCGTCGATTGGCTCGCCCATGTCGAGCCGGCCCGGCTGTGGACCGACGAGCGCGGCAACCTGCTGCTGCTGGCCGGCATCCTGATCGCGAGCCCGCTGCTGATCGCGCTGCAGAACCTGGTCAAGCACCAGACGCTTGCCGGCAACCTGCCGATGCGCCTGCGCTGGAACTTCCACCGCTGGATGCTCGGCCAGAGCATGAGTTTCTACCAGGACGAGTTCGCCGGCCGCATCGCCGCGAAGGTCATGCAGACCGCGCTGGCGGCGCGCGAAGTGGTGCTGATCCTGTGCGACATCCTG
>DATCSE010000556.1:0-4215 GCA_036568605.1 Burkholderiaceae bacterium
GTGTTCGAGCAGGCCAAGCTGGCGGTGCGCTTCGCGCGCAATCTCTGCGGCGACATCGAGTTTTCGCCGGAAGATGGCTACCGCTCGGATCCGGACTTCCTCTGCCGCGTGCTGGAGGCCGTGATCGCCGAGGGCGCGACGACGATCAACATCCCCGACACGGTGGGTTATGCGATCCCGGAGCTGTACGGCCACTTCATCCGCCAGCTGCGCGAGCGCATTCCGAACTCGGACAAGGCGGTCTGGTCGGTGCACTGCCACAACGATCTCGGCATGGCCGTGGCGAACTCGCTGGCCGGCGTCAAGCTCGGCGGCGCGCGCCAGATCGAGTGCACGATCAACGGTCTCGGCGAGCGTGCCGGCAACTGCTCGCTCGAGGAAGTCGTGATGGCGGTGAAGACGCGGCGCGACTACTTCGGCCTGGAGCTCGGCGTCGACACGTCGCAGATCGTGCCGGCCTCGCGCCTCGTGTCGCAGACCACCGGCTTCGTCGTGCAGCCGAACAAGGCGGTGGTCGGCGCGAACGCGTTCGCCCACGCGAGCGGCATCCACCAGGACGGCGTGCTGAAGGCGCGCGACACCTACGAGATCATGCGCGCCGAGGACGTGGGCTGGTCCGCGAACAAGATCGTGCTGGGCAAGCTCTCGGGCCGCAATGCGTTCAAGCAGCGGCTGCAGGAGCTCGGCATCGAGATGGAGTCGGAGGCCGAGATCAACGCCGCGTTCGCGCGCTTCAAGGATCTTGCGGATCGCAAGAGCGACATCTTCGACGAGGACATCGTCGCGCTCGTGATGGACGAGGCCGTGACGACCGAGCACGAGCACTACCGGCTGCTCGCGCTGTCGCAGCACTCGGAGATGGGCGAGCAGCCGCACGCGAAGGTCGCGTTCGCGGCCGGCGAAGTCGAGCACCATGTCGAGGCCGATGGCAACGGCCCGGTCGACGCCAGCCTGAAGGCGATCGAGTCGCGGGTTCAAAGTGGCGCCGAAATGCTGCTTTATTCGGTCAATGCGATCACCAGCGGTCGTACAGACTCGCAGGGCGAAGTGACGGTACGTCTGCAGCACGGCGGACGGGTCGTCAACGGCGTGGGAGCGGACCCGGACATCGTCGTGGCGTCGGCCAAGGCGTATCTCTCCGCGTTGAACAAGCTGCACAGCAAAACCGAGCGCGTGGCTGCCCAAGGGTAACGATTCCGTGACTTTTTGAGCGGCTTGGCCAGTCCCCAGGTGGCGACTTGAGGAAGGGCGCGTAAGTTTTTGATCTTGCGCGCTTTTTTTCTTTGCCATACACTCGCGCGCAGTGCGCAAGAAGGACTGCTGTGACTCCGCTCAAGAAGCTTGTGACGATTGGTATCTTTGCCTTGGTCGCCGCCGCTTCGCTGGTGGCGCCGTCGCTCAGCAGTGCGCAGGAGCGTGAAGTCGCGAAGAAGAAGACGCAGACCAGTGCCAAGGCGCATGCCTCGTCGCGTTCGGCGAAGACCGCCGGCCCGCGTTCGGCCCGTCGCGTCAGCACCCGGCACGTGGCATCGGTCGTGCGCATCGAGTCGGCCCGGCCGTCGTTCGGCCAGATGTACGGCCTGCACGGCACAGCCGATGCGCTGGATCTGAAGTCCAGCGTTGCGCTCGTGCTCGACCAAGACACCAACGAGGTGCTGTTCAGCAAGAATCCGCAGGCCGTGCTGCCGATCGCGTCGCTGACCAAGCTGATGACGGCGCTGGTCGTCACCGATGCCAAGCAGCCGCTCGACGAGGTGCTGACCGTCTCGGACGACGATATCGACACCGAGAAGAACAGCCGTTCGCGGCTGAAGGTCGGCACGCGGCTGACCCGCGAGGAGATGCTGCATCTCGCGCTGATGTCTTCCGAGAACCGCGCGGCGCACGCGCTGGGCCGTTACTACCCGGGCGGGCTGGAAGCGTTCGTCGAGGCGATGAACCGCCGCGCACAGGGCTTGGGCATGGTCGACACGCACTATGTCGAACCGACAGGGCTGTCCAGCCACAACCAGTCCAGCGCCCGCGACCTCGCGCTGTTGGTCAAGGCGGCGCATGAAGTCCCGCTGATCCGCGAGTTCTCGACGTCGCCGGAATACGCGGTGGAGCTGGGCAACCGCATGGCCCAGTTCCATACGACCAATTCGCTCGTGAAGAGCCCGCAGTGGGACATCGGCCTTCAGAAGACCGGTTACATCACGGAGGCCGGCCGCTGCCTCGTGATGCAGGCCAAGCTCGCCGGACGCCAGCTGATCATGGTGTTCCTCGATTCGGCCGGCAAGTATTCGCGCCTTGGTGTTGCCGAACGCGTGCGTCGTTGGATTTCGACCGAGGCTCCGGCGGCGCATGCACCGGCCGCCGAGATGGTGGTCAAGACAGCCTCCTGATCGCCTGCGCCCAGTTGCCAAAGGCCGCCTTGCGAGGCGGCTTTTCGTTTTGTGCGCGGGGACTGCGCGGTCAGCGCGCGTTGGGCGGGTGGTGGGCGTTGCCGGCGCTGCTGCCGCGGTGCCCCAATGCTTCCGAGATCTGCGCCGCGGTCGCCTTCAGCCGTTCCAGCCAGGCCTCTTCAAGCCGATCGGCCGGTGCCGAGATCGACAGCCCGGCGACCAGCTTGCCCTGATCGTCGAGGATCCCGGCCGCCATGCACCGCACGCCCAGCTCAAGCTCCTCGTCGTCGCGCGCCGTGCCGTACTGGTTGACCCGTGCCAGCTCCCGTTCGAGCGGCGCAAGCTCGGTGATGCTGTTGCGGGTGTGGCCGGCCAGTCCGGTGCGCGCCGCGTACGCGCGGACCCGCTGGGCGTCGTCCTGCGCCAGGAAGAGCTTGCCGACCGACGTCAGATGCAGCGGCGCGCGCCCGCCGACCGCACGAACCACCTGCATGCCCGAGCGCTCGCTGTAGGTGCGTTCGATGTACACGATCTCGTCGCCTTGCCGCATCGAGAGGTTGACCGGCTGGTGCGTCAGCTTGTGCAGCTCGCGCATCGGGCCGATCGCCGCTTCACGCACGTCCAGCCTGGCCTTCACGAGGTTGCCGAGTTCGAGCAGCCGCATGCCAAGCCGATAGCTGCCGGCCTCGGGCCGGTCGACGAAGCGGCCTATCGTCAGGTCGTTCAGGATGCGGTGCGCGGTCGACGGGTGCAGCCCGGTCTGCTCGCTGATGACCTTCAGCGGCACCGGGTCGGGGTGTGCGGCCAGCACGTCGAGCAGGCCGAAAGCGCGCTCGAGCACCTGGATCGTCGGGGTCTTGGCTTCGTTCTTGGCCATGCGGGCGGTTCTTCTCCAACGAGGTTGTCGTGGTCCTGACGTGATGCCGCCGATTTTGTATCGCGAAAGCTTTGGCTGCAATACGAGAGTTGGAGTTGCAGCGATGGGCTGGCTCAGCTGCCTCCGCCGGCGTCCAGTGCGGCAACCGCCTGCAGCGCGCTGCGCACTGCGCCTTCGAGCGTTGCCGGATACGGCCCCGCGACATAGTCGGCGGCAGCCTGCAGACCGGGCGCGACGAACGAAGGTGGGCGCTGCAGGCCCGGCGTGCAACGGAAGGTCGCACGCTTCTCGGTGAAGCTGCGCAGCTCGCGCAATGCGACATCGGACGGCAGATGCAGCCGCTGGCGCGCCTGCTGCTCGGTGGCGCGCACCGTCGCCGGCAGACCGCGCTCGACCCACGGTGCGGCGCCGCTGACGACGAACGCGAGCACACCCTCGTGCCCGCCGAGGCGGCCGCGGTCGAACACGAATTGCGCGGGTGCCGTCTCCATATCAGCGGGCAGTGCAAGCATCGGCTCGGACAGCCGCACGCCGCCGTCGGCCTGCAGATAGACCGTGACGATGGGCTCGAACGGCAGCGCCGCCGCGATGCGCGACCAATCCGGCGCGATGGCCTGCGTCATGCGAGAGGCCTCGACCGAGGTCGTCGCGAGCACGACGCGATCGAAGCGTTCGTCATCGACCCGCCAGCTGCCGTCGTCGCACGGCGCGAGCTGGCCGACGCGACGCGACATCCGCACCGTCGCGCCGCGTTGCGCGAGCCACGCGGCCGCCGGATCCGGCAGCAGCTCGCTCAACCCGGCCCGCGGCAGCAGCAGATCGGCCGAGCCGGGACCCGAGAACAGCGCGTCCTTCAGCACGCGCAGGAACACGGTCGCGCTGGCCTCGTCAGCCGGGGTGTTCAGCGCGGCGACGCACAACGGCTCGATCAGCTCGCGGCGCACCGTCGGGCCG
>DATCSE010000557.1:0-13813 GCA_036568605.1 Burkholderiaceae bacterium
GGGTGCGCGCCCGGTCGAGACGATCGAAGCCTTCGCGCGCACGATGGGGCCGCTCGACGGCGGCGCCGAAGTGCTGATCTCGCGCCGGTGCACGAGCCCGCTGTTCGCCGCCATGGTCAACGCGGCCGCGTCGCACTTCGCCGAGCAGGACGACGTGCACAACGGCTCGGTGTTCCACCCGGCGGCCGTCGTGTTCCCGCCCGCGCTGGCCGTGGCGCAGGCGCTCGGACGCTCCGGCAGCGAGCTGCTCGCCGCGGTGGTCGCGGGCTACGAGGTCGGCATCCGCGTCGGCGAGTTCCTGGGCCGATCGCACTACAAGGTCTTTCACACCACCGGCACGGCGGGCGCGCTGGCGGCCGCGGCAGCGGTCGGCCATCTGCTGCGGCTCGACGCCGATCGCATGCAGCACGCCTTCGGCTCGGCCGGCACGCAGGCGGCGGGGCTGTGGGAGTTCCTGCGCGACGCCGCGGACTCCAAGCAGCTGCATACGGCGCATGCCGCCACGGCGGGGCTGACGGCCGCCTGCCTCGCGCACGACGGCTTCACCGGCGCGCGCCGCATCCTCGAAGGGCCGCAGGGGCTTGCAGCCGGCATGTCGAGCGACGCCGACGCGGCCAAGCTCGTCGACCGCCTCGGCACGCGCTGGGCGCTGGCCGAGACGTCCTTCAAGTTTCACGCCTCGTGCCGCCACACCCATCCGGCGGCCGACGCGCTGCAGCGCGTGCTGGCCGATCACACGCTGGCCGCGGGCGATGTCGAACGCGTCACCGCGCACGTGCACCAGGGCGCGATCGACGTGCTGGGGCCGGTGGTCGATCCGCAGACCGTGCACCAGGCCAAGTTCTCGATGGGTACCGTGCTCGCGCTGATCGCGCTGCGCGGTGCCGCCGGCATCGGCGAGTTCGAGGCGCACTGGCGCGACCGCGACGTGCTCGCCTGGCGCAACAAGGTCGCGATGGCGCTCGACGCCGAGGTCGATGCGGCCTACCCGGCGCGCTGGATCGGCAAGGTCAGCGTGCTCACGCACGATGGCCGGACGCTGCATGCGCGTGTCGACGAGCCTAAGGGCGACCCGGGCAACACGTTGACCCGCGACGAGTTGCGCGCCAAGGCGCTGCGCCTGGCGGCGTTCGGCGGCGGTGCCAGCGCGGAAGCGGCGAACCGCGCGCTCGATGCCGTGTGGGCTATCGCTGGCGCGCCGCGCGTGCCGTTGCTGCTGGCGTCATGAACGCTGCGCTGGGCGCTCGCTCGCTGCTGTTCGTTCCCGGCGACCGGCCCGAGCGCTTCGCGAAGGCGCTGGCCAGCGACGCCGACGCCGTGGTCGTCGATCTCGAGGATTCGGTGCCGCCCGACGCGAAGGCACGGGCCGCACAGGCGCTGCGCGACGCCTGGCCGGCGCTGGCCCCATCGCGTGTGCTGGTGCGCGTGAACGCACGCGGCACGCCGTGGCACGAAGACGACCTCGCACTGTGCGCGCGTTTGCGCCCCGTGGCCGTCATGGTGCCGAAGGCCGAACATGCCGACGACCTGCAGGATGCCGCCCTTCAGGCGCGTACCGGCGAACGCGGCGTGCTGGCCCTGGTCGAGAGCGCTGCCGGCGTCGCGAACGCGCGCGCCATCGCCGCCTGTCCGGCGGTGGGCCGGCTCGTGCTCGGCCACATCGACCTGATGGCCGATCTCGGGCTGCAATGCGATGCCGACGAACGCGAGCTCGACGCGGTGCGCTTCGAGCTCGTTCTGGCGTCACGGCTGGCGGCGCGGCCGGCGCCGGTCGACGGCGTCACCACGGCCATCGACGACGAGCCGCAGTTGATCCGCGACACGCGGCGCGGGCAGCGCTTCGGCTTCGGCGGCAAGCTGTGCATCCACCCGCGCCAGATCGCGCCGCTGCATGCGGCGCTCGTTCCCGCGCCGCCGCAGCTGGCATGGGCTCGCCGGGTGGTGGCGGCCGTCGCGGCCGCCGGCGGCGGCGCGGTGCGCGTCGATGGTCAGATGGTCGACCGGCCGGTCCTGCTGCGGGCGCAGCAGCTGCTGGCCGGCACAGGCACGAAGGGCGCTTGACGCGCTCTCACGGCGCCCGGCTTCAACGCGCGCCCGCACTCACGAGGCGGCCGCGTCCTGGGCCAGCAGATCCACCAGCTCGCGCGCGAACATCGGCAGCCGGTCGTAGCTGCGCATGCAGATCGTCAGGCGACGCAGCGCCCACTCGTCGTCGAGCGCGACCACGCGGATGTCCATCGTGCGGCGGTGACGGCCGGCGGCCGACGCCGGCAGCATGCCGACGCCGACGCCGGCCTCGACCATGCGGCACAGCGCCTCGAAGTTGCCGACCTGGATGCGCAGCTTCACGCGCCCGTTGAGGCGCTCGGCCTGCGTGTGCAGGAAGGCGTGGATGGCGCTCGCCTCCTGCAGGCCGACGTGATCGAAGGCCAGCGTCTGCTCGAACGGGACGTGCTCGAGCGTGGCCAGCGGGTGGGCGGCGGGCACCGCCAGCACCAGGCGGTCGGTGCGGTAGGGCATGACCTCGAGCCCTTCGGTGCGCACCGTGCCGGCGACGATGCCGAGGTCGGTCTGGCCGTCGACGACGGCGCGCACGATCTCGTCGGACACGCGCTCGCGCAGGTCGATGTTGACGTCCGGACGCTTGGCCAGGTAGGTGCGCAGCACGTCGGGCAGGAACTCGGTGATCGCAGTGGTGCTGGCGAAGACGCGCAGGTGGCCCTTCACGCCTTGCGCGTATTCCTGCAGGTCGCCGCGCAGGTGTTCGAGCTGGTGCAGCACCTGGCGCGCGTGGTGCGCCAGCGCCTGGCCCGGCGGCGTCAGCGTGACGCCCTGGCTGCCGCGGTACAGCAGCCTGGCGCCGATGCCTTCTTCGAGGTTCTTGATGCGCACGCTGGCCGCGGGCAGCGACAGGTGGCTGCGCTCGGCGCCACGGGTCATGCTGTTGCTGTCGGCGATATTGACGAACAGGCGCAGGTCCACCAGGTCGAAATGCATCGCCATGGTTGGATTATCGCGTCCAACCGTTGCGCCGACGGGCACGCGCTCGGCGACCCTGACGGGCCGCTGGTCCGGTGCCGCCAGGCGATGCCGCACCGAGCAATCGCGTCGGCAAGATCTTCATCGACGACCCGCGCAATGGGCATGGCCAGAGGATCGCGGCGGCCTTCTCTGCGAAGGCCAGGCCGGCCTAGGAGTTTCGAGGAACAGGCAGCCTCTCACGGAGTGCTGAACTTGTCTCAACGCCGAGGTCAGTTGCTGGCGGTTGCCACCAGATGGACGTTGTCAATGCCGACCACTTCGTGGCCGGTATTGTTCGCCCCATTGATGAACGCGAGCCGTACCGTCGTGCCGGCGATGGCAGTCGACGTTATCGTCACCGTCGTGGTCGACAGCGCCGTGCCTGGGGTGGACGTGCACAGCAGCCCCCGCGAGCCGGCACTCGTCGTGTTCAGCAGGCCAGGAACGGAGGTGGTCGGATACAAGCCGACGAACAGGCCCGTGTGGCTGCAGCCATCGTTGCCCGCCGTGGCCGCGACGTCGTAGGTCAGCGTGAGACTGGTCGTCCCGACCGGGATCGCCACGTCCTGGTACAGGTCGCAGCTGAAGCGGGCGCTGATGCCCGATGTCGAGGCGACGCTGCCGAGCGCGATCGATGCGCCGTCGGTCGCCGGGAATCCGGCTGTGCTCGTCAGCGTCTCGATGCCGGGGGCCAGTGCCACGTTGTAGCTGCAGGTTCCCGAAGCGCCGGATTCGGAGTAGCTGCCTTGCGACCAGGATGCGAAGCCCTGCTCGAACGACCCGTTGACGATCAGGTCGGTCGTCGTGACGATCGGCGTTGCCGTGATCGTGACCGTGCTGGCTGTGCTGCTGAGCTGCCCGTCATTGACAATCAGCTGGACGACATAGGATCCCGTCAGGTCCGGCGTGAAGGTCGGATGGATGACGTTGGTCGCCGAGAGCGCCGCCGTGCTCCCGGTCGGCAGACTGACAAAAGACCACGCGTAGGTGAGCGCGTCGTTGTCAGCGTCGCTGCTGGCGCTGCCGTCGAGCGTGACAGCGACGCCACGAGCAATGCTCTGTGCTGGGCCGGCATTCGCGACGGGCGCCGTGTCTGCCGCGGTGATGGAGACCGTGACGGGCGCGCTATTCTCATGGCCGTCGTTGACGATCAGCTGCGCGACGTAGATTCCGGCAAGGTCGGGCGCGAAGGTTGGATTCGCGACGTTGTTGGCGGACAGCGAGGCCGTGCTACCAGCGGGCACTGAGCTAAGCGACCAGTTGTAGCTGAGCGTGTCGCCATTCACGTCGCTGCTGGCGCTGCCATCGAGAATCACCGTGGCGCCGCGCGTCACGTTCTGCGCCGTGCCGGCGTCCGCCACCGGCCGCACGTTGGCCACCGCCGCGGTAATCGTGACCGTCGATGCTGCGCTCGACAGCTGGCCATCGTTGACAACGAGGCTCGCGACGTAGTCGCCCGGCACATCGGGAGTGAACTGGGGCGCGACGCTGGCGGCACCGGTCAGCAAGGCGCTGCTGCCGCTCGGCGCTGTCAGCGTCCAGGCGTAGGTGAGGGTGTCGCCATTGGCGTCCATGCTCGCAGAGCCGTCCAGCGTGACCGCCGCGCCCGTCGCCACGCTCTGCGCGGTGCCAGCAGCTGCCACAGGAGCGACCTCGCCGACCGCAGCGGTGATGGTGACCGTCGCAGGCGTGCTGTCCACCTTTCCGTCGTTGACGACGAGTGTGAAGACGTAGGTGCCCGCGGCGTCGGCCGTGAACACCGGCTTGACGGCCGTGGCGCTGGAGAGCGCGGCGTTGCTGCCCAGCGGCTTGCTCGTCAGCGTCCACGCGTAGGTGAGCGCGTCGGCATTGGCATCGGTGCTCGCACTGCCGTCCAGCGTGACCTGCGTATCGACGAACACGCTCTGTGCGTTGCCCGCGCTGGATTCCGGGGCGACGTTCACGGGCGCCACGCGGGAGTCGCCGCCACAGGCCGATAGCACCAAGCCGATCGCCGCCACTGTAGTCCGGCAAATCAAGCGAATCTTGATGCCCACTTCGTTGACGTGGATCGCAAGGGTACGAGGTGGATCCTGGCGAGTTTTCGCAGAATTTGCGCAAAGGTCCATTTGAGGTTCCTCACGATAGGAGCGACTGAACCGCGGCCGTCAACTTGGCTTGGCCAATACGACGGCTCACATGAGTCCACTAAGCTCTACGTCGCCCGGCCATGCACGAACAAGCTGTCCGCCGGGGTGCGTGCCACCCGCAGCACTGGGCCCTGATTCCGCGAGGCATTGAAGCACGCGGTGTTGTCGCGCACAGCTGTCAACTCTTGCAGGTTGTCGGACGACACAACGACCCGGGGAGGGAACTGCCCGAAGGCAGGACCACGCGGCGACGACCGCTAATATGTCTCGAGGCCCATCTGAGCCACTGCGTTCGTCTTGTCCACGCCTGCCCGACGACACGCCCATCAACGAGCTGGTCAGCGCCGGGCACGAATCATCTGCGAGACCCGCGTGCGTGTCGCGACATTCAACGTCAACGGGGTTAAAGGCCGCATGCCTCGGCTCCTCGAGTGGCTCGAAGAGACGAGGCCGGACATCGCGTGCCTTCAGGAAACCAAGACCGGCGACGCCACCTTTCCATGCGAGTCCATCGAGGCCGCTGGCTACCGGGTCATCTGGCACGGCCAGCCACGGCACCATGGGGTCGCCGTTCTGTCGCGCGGGGTTGCTCCCGTGGAGGCTCGCAGAGGGCTGCCCGGCGATGACTCCGACGGCCAGGCGCGCTACTTGGAAGCAGACGTTGGCGACCTGCGAGTTGCGTCGGTCTACCTGCCAAATGGCAACCCCGTGCCAAGCGACAACTTCGACTACAAGCTGCGATGGTTCAGCCGCTTCAACGCTTACGCGAAGACGTTGCTCGGCTCAAATCGGGACGTCATCCTGTGTGGCGACTTCAACGTCGTTCCGACGAACGAGGATATCTACAACGCAGGGGCGTGGCGTTTCGACGCTGTGCTGCAGCCCGAGACTCGGTCGGCGTACCGTGAATTGCTTGCGCAGGGCTGGACGGACAGCGCAAGACATCTGCATCCAAATGGGCGCAAGGACCTTTACACGTTCTGGGTCAACGACTCTGCGTTCCAACGCAACGCAGGGTTTCGCATGGACTTCCTGCTCCTCAGCCCCGGGCTTGTGAAGCGGCTCAGGGAAGCGGGCGTGGATGCAAGGCACCGCGGTCGCGAGAAGCCAAGCGACCATGCCCCGGTTTGGGTTGAGCTGCTGTAACTCTCCCAACGCCGCTAGCTTGCACGCGATCCCTTGCTGGTGCATCGACATCCCGTGCCGGTGCGTCCGGACCCGCTGGACCGCGGCATGAGCCTTGCGACCGGCGCGGCCATGCTGAACGCCGCCACCTCGCCCGCCGGCTTCGACGCGACGATCGCGCGTGGCCACGTCGCCGACGTCTGGCGCGACCGCCTCGGCCTGCTGCTGGAGTCCACCGGCGAAGGCCTGTTCGGCATCGACCTGGACGGCCGCTGCATGTTCGTCAATCGCAGCGCGGCGCAGCAGCTCGGCTGGCCGGCCGGCGAGATCCTAGGCCGAAACATGCACGAGCTGATCCACCACACGCATGCCGACGGCCGCCACTACCCGGAGTGCGACTGCCCGATCTTCAATGCCTTCCGCCGCGGACTGCCCTGCCGCATCGTCGACGAGGTGCTGTGGCGCGCCGACGGCACGTCCTTCTTCGCCGAATACAGCAGCCATCCGATCGTCGAGGACGGCCGCGTGCAGGGAGCGATCGTCAGCTTCGTGGACATCACCGAGCGCCGCCGCGCGCAGGAGCTGGCGCGGCTGCGTGAGCTGGCGCATCACCAGGAGACGGTGCGCGAGGCCGAGCGCACGCGCATCGCGCGCGAGATCCATGACGAGCTCGGCTCGCTGCTGGTGGCGCTGAAGATGGACGTCGATTGGCTCGGCCGGCGCGTGCCGGCCGAGCCGCTTCAGGGCAAGTGCCAGGCGATGGGCCGGCTGATCGACACCGCGGTCGACAAGGTCGGCCGCATCATCACCGACCTGCGGCCCAGCATCCTCGATCACCAGGGCCTGTGGGCCGCGCTCGAATGGCAGGCGCAGGAATTCCTCGACCGCTTCGAGCTGCAGCGCGATCTGCAGGTGCACGTCGCCGCCGGCGTCACGCCGCCGGACGGCGCGCTGGCAATGGCGGTCTTTCGCATCTTCCAGGAGATGCTGTCCAACGTCGTGCGCCACGCGAAGGCGACCCGGGTCGAGATCCGCATCGCGGTCGATGATCCGCCGCAGCCGGTGCTCTACCTCGACGTGCGCGACGACGGCGTCGGTGCGCCGGCGCGGGCGCTCGAGGATCCGCGCCACTACGGCGTGCTCGGCATGCGCGAACGCGCCGCCCAGTTCGGCGGCAGGCTGACGATCGACAGCGCGCCCGGCGCCGGCACGCGAGTGCGGCTGGTGATGCCGCTGCCGGAGGAATCGCAGTGATCCGGGTGCTGGTGTGCGACGACCATCTGATCGTCCGCCAGGGCATCAAGCAGATCCTGGCGGATGCCGGCGACATCGCCGTCGTCGGCGAGGCGGGCAACGGCCCCGAGACGGTGACCCGGGTGCGCACGGGCGGCATCGACGTCGTGCTGCTCGACATCGCGATGCCGCAGCGCGACGGCCTGGACGTGCTCAAGCAGTTGCGCGGCGAGTTTCCCAAGCTGCCGGTGCTGATGCTGTCCACCTACCCCGATCGCCAATACGCGGTGCGCAGCCTGAAGCTCGGCGCCGCGGGCTACCTGAACAAGAGCGCCGACTCGGAGCAGATGGTGGCGGCGATCCGCAAGGTGGCGCGCGGCGGCCTGTTCGTCACGACCAGCGTTGCCGAGTTGCTGGCCAATGCGGTGGGCGCCGGGCTGGAAGAGGACAGGCCGCTGCCCGAGCGGTTGTCGCACCGCGAGTACCAGGTGTTCCGGCTGCTCGCCGGTGGGCGCAGCGTCGGCGAGATCGCCGAACAGCTGGTGCTGTCGCCCAACACCGTGAGCACCTACCGTGCCCGCATCCTCGAGAAGACCGGCGTGCGCAACGACGTCGAGCTGGCGCTGTATGCCGTGAGGCACGACCTGCTGCAGGCGTGACGCGTCGCCACCGGCGCGGCGGCGTGGAGGGCCACCACTGCACGCGATCGCGTGTAGGGCCACCACTACACGCGATCGACGGCGGCAACGATGCCGCGGGGCGTTCGCGGTTTTCAGAATCCATCCAACGACGCGAGGACCTGCAATGACCGCTCCCTTCGATCCCTACGGCACCTACGACAGCGACCGCCCGATGCGCCTAGGCTGCACCTGCGGCCAGCATGCGAGCGAGGCCGACCATGCAGCCGCGACGCTGCGCGAGCGCGCAGCGACCGCGGACTTCGAGGCCACGTCGAACGCTTTCGTCGAAGCGGCTCTGGTCAAGGCGCTGTTTCCGCAGGATGCGGTGCGGCGGCGCTTCCTCCGCGCGGTCGGCAAGTCGACCGCGATCGCGGCGATTTCGAGCGTGCTGCCGGTGGCGAGCCTGCAGGCGATGGCGCAGGAAAAGGGCGCCATCGAGAAGAAGGACCTGAAGATCGGCTTCATCCCGATCACCTGCGCGACGCCGCTGATCATGGCGCACCCGCTGGGCTTCTATTCGAAGCAGGGCCTGAACGTCGAGGTCGTGAAGACGGCCGGCTGGGCGCTGATCCGCGACAAGATGCTCAACAAGGAGTACGACGCGACGCACTTCCTGAGCCCGATGCCGCTGGCGATCTCGCTCGGCCTCGGCTCGAACGCGACGCCGATGAACGTCGCGACGATCCAGAACACCAACGGCCAGGCGATCACGCTGGCGGTCAAGCACAAGGACAAGCGCGATCCCGTTGGCTGGAAGGGCTTCAAGTTCGCCGTGCCCTTCGAGTACTCGATGCACAACTTCCTGCTGCGCTACTACGTGGCGGAAGCCGGGCTCGATCCCGACCGCGACATCCAGATTCGCGTCGTGCCGCCGCCGGAGATGGTGGCCAACCTGCGCGCCGGCAATATCGACGGTTTCCTCGGTCCCGATCCGTTCAACCAGCGCGCGGTATTCGAGGAGGTCGGCTTCATCCACCTGCTGACCAAGGAGCTGTGGAACGGCCACCCGTGCTGCGCCTTCGGTACCTCGACCGAGTTCATTCAGAAGAATCCCAACACCTTCGCCGCGCTGTACCGCTCGGTGATGACCGCCGCCGCGATGGCGCGCGAGGCGAAGAACCGCGAGCTGATCGCCAAGGTGATCGCGCCGCAGCAGTACCTGAACCAGCCGGAGACGGTGATCGCGCAGGTCCTGACCGGCAAGTTCGCCGACGGCCTGGGCAACGTCAGGAACGTGCCCGACCGCGCCGACTTCGACCCGATCCCGTGGCAGAGCATGGCGGTGTGGATGCTCACGCAGATGAAGCGCTGGGGCTACCTCAAGGGTAACGTCGACTACAGAAAGATCGCCGAGCAGGTCTTCCTGCTGACCGATGCGAAGAAGACGATGAAGGCGCTGGACATGCAGGCGCCGGACGGCGCCTATCCGAAATTCAGCGTGATGGGCAAGGTCTTCGATCCCGAGAAGCCTGAGCCGTACCTCGCCGGCTTCGCGATCAAGCGCACCTGAGGGATCGGCGATGAAGACGTCGTTGAACACGAAGGCGGCGCTGCTGTCGGCGCTGATCCTGCTCGTCGTGCTGGCGGTGTGGCATGCGGCGACGCTGCCGAAGGCCGCCGTGCCGGCGGCGGCTGCGCCGGCGCCGACGCCCGAGCAGATCGAGTACGCGAAGCTGATGGGCAAGGACCCGGCCGCGCTCGCCGGCGCCGGCACGACGGCGCCGGCGCAGAAGAGCGGCTTCCCGACGCTGGCCCAGGTGGGCACGACGATCGCGAAGCACCTGTCCGCGCCGTTCTACGACAACGGCCCGAACGACAAGGGCCTCGGCCTGCAGCTCGCACACTCGCTTGGCCGGGTGGCGCTCGGCTACGGCATCGCGGCGCTGGTGGCGATCCCGCTCGGCTTCCTCATCGGCATGAGCCCGCTGCTGTACCGCGCGCTCGATCCGTTCATCCAGGTGCTCAAGCCGATCTCGCCGCTGGCGTGGATGCCATTGGCGCTCTACACGATCAAGGACAGCTCGATCAGCGGCATCTTCGTCATCTTCATCTGCTCGATATGGCCGATGCTGATCAACACCGCCTTCGGCGTGGCCGGCGTGCGGCGCGACTGGCTGGACGTCGCCAAGACGCTGGAGGTCACGCCGTGGCGGCGCGCGATCGAGGTGATCCTGCCGGCGGCGGCGCCGACCATCCTGACCGGCATGCGCATCTCGATGGGAATCGCCTGGCTGGTGATCGTCGCCGCCGAGATGCTCGTCGGCGGCACCGGGATCGGCTATTTCGTCTGGAACGAGTGGAACAACCTCTCGCTGCCGAACGTGATCGTCGCGGTCCTCGTCATCGGCCTCGTCGGGATGGCGCTGGACCAGTTGTTCGCCCGGGCGCAGAAGGCGGTGACCTATGTCGACTGATCCGTCCCAGGCCCCCAAGACGCCTGCGGCGTCGGCCCCCCAGGGGAGCGCGTTCGCCTTAAGGCGGCCCGGCGGCGAACCGGCCTTTCTGAAGGTCGAGGGCCTCTCCAAGACCTATCCCGGCGCGAGCGAACCCGTCTTCGACGGCGTCAACTTCGGCATCGAGCAAGGCGAGTTCGTCTGCATCATCGGCCACTCGGGCTGCGGCAAGTCGACGATCCTCAACGTGCTCGCCGGTCTGGAGCAAGCGAGCGCCGGCCATGTCTTCATGGCCGAGCGCGAGGTCGCCGGGCCCAGCCTGGACCGCGGTGTCGTCTTCCAGGGCCATGCGCTGATGCCGTGGCTGACCGTGCGGCAGAACATCGCGTTCGCGGTGCGCAGCAAGTGGCCGCGCTGGGGCCGCGACCGGGTCGATGCCCACGTGCAGAAATACGTCGGCATGGTCGGCCTGGCCGCCGCGATCGACAGGAAGCCGAGCCAGCTGTCCGGCGGCATGAAGCAGCGGGTCGGCATCGCCCGGGCCTTCGCGATCGAGCCGCGCATGCTGCTGCTCGACGAACCCTTCGGCGCTCTGGATGCGCTGACGCGCGGGACGATCCAGGACGAGCTGCTGCGCATCTGCGCCGAGACGCACCAGACCGTCTTCATGATCACGCACGATGTCGACGAGGCCATCCTGCTGGCCGACCGCATCCTGCTGATGAGCAACGGGCCGCAGGCGCGCGTGGCCGAGATCGTCGTCAACACGATGCCGCGCTCGCGCGGGCGCACCACGCTGCACAAGGATCCGCAGTACTACCGGATCCGCAACCATCTGGTCGATTTTCTCGTCGCACGCGCCGCGGGGCTGTCCGACGGCCGCGCGCCGCTGCAGCCGCCGGAAGTCTGCCCCGGCCTTGATCTACCCGATCCCGAACCCGAATCCGTGCCGCAGCCCGCGGCGACCACCACCACCCCACCGTTGAGGAGAATCGTATGAGCCGTCTCGAGGTCACCGAGAAGATTGTCGCGACCAAGGTCGCCAAGGGCCTGAAGTGGGCCGATGTGGCCGCGAGGGTCGGTCAGAGCAAGGAATGGGTCACCGCCGCCTGCCTCGGGCAGATGACGCTGACCGACGAGCAGGCCGGCGTCGTCGCCGAGATCTTCGGCCTCACTGCCGAGGAGCAGAAGTGGCTGATGGTCGTGCCCTACAAGGGCAGCCTGCCGACGCAGGTGCCGACCGATCCGCTGATCTACCGCTTCTACGAGCTGGTCAGTGTCTACGGCACCACCTTCAAGGAGCTGATCCACGAAGAATTCGGTGACGGGATCATGTCCGCGATCGACTTCAAGATGGACCTGCAGCGCGAGCCGGACCCGAAGGGCGACCGCGTGTCGATCACGATGAGCGGCAAGTTCCTGCCGTACAAGACCTACTGAGCGAGGCATCCATGAGCACCGGGCGTCTCGATGCCATCCGGCGCTATCGAAGCCAGGCCCAGCACGCGTATGTCAGCGCGCTTTGCCTCGATTCGATGCGGAGTCGGTCGACCTGGACCAGGTCTCTCGCGCACTCGACAGGCGAGAGTTCTCGTCATTGCGATAGCGCAGCTCGGTGTTCGTCCGTCGTACGATCTGGATGGGTCGGACCGACGCGTCCGCGGCCCGGTCGAGCACCGCGTCGATCTGGGCGCGGTGCTCACTGTGAGGGCAAACGGGATCGGTGGCGCCCGCGTCGCCCGTCACGAGGTATGCCTGGCAACGGCAGCCCGCATGGTCGATATCGCGCTGATCGCAGCTTCGGCAGGTGGTGTTCATCCATGCCGTGCCCCGGTAGCGGTTGAAGGCAGCGCTCTCGCGCCAGATCGACGCGACGCTGTGAGCGCGAACGTTGGGGAACTCGAGGCCGGGCAGCATGCGTGCACTGTGGCAAGGCAAGGCCAGCCCGTCGGGTGCCACCACCATGAACACGGAACCCCAGCCCGCCATGCAGGCCTTGGGCTTGGCGTCCGCATAGTCGGGGGATACCCACAGAATCTTCAGGCGGCGGCCCAGCCGCGCGCGGTGCCGCTCGACCTCCCGCTCCGCCGCCGCGAGGGTCTCGCGAGCGGGCATCAGCGCTTCGCGGTTGAGCCAGGCCCATCCGTTGTACTGCGTGTTCGCCAGCTCGAGGACGTCGGCCCCCATGGCCTCGGCCATCTCGATGATGCGTCCGACGTGCGGCAGGTTGTAGCGATGCAGCACGCAGTTCAGCACCATCGGGTAGCCGTGCCGCTTGATCGTCGCGGCCACCTTGGACTTGAGGTCGAATGTGCGTGTCGACGAAAGGAAGTCGTTGAGGTCACGCGACGAGTCCTGGAACGACAGCTGCACATGATCCAGGCCGGCGGCCTTCAGCGCCGTCGCGCGCGCTTCCGTCAGCCCGACCCCGGAGGTGATCAGGTTCGTGTAGTAGCCCATGCGGTGAGCCTGCGCCACCAGGACCTCGAGGTCGTCGCGCAGAAGCGGCTCGCCGCCGGAGAAGCCCAGCTGCACCGCGCCGAGGTCACGCGCCTCGTGCAGCACGCGCACCCAGTCGTCGGTCGTGAGCTCGTCGCGGTACTGCGCATAGTCGATCGGGTTCGAGCAGAACAAGCAATGCAACGGACAGCGATAGGTGAGCTCGGCAAGCAGCCACAGCGGGCCGGATGTGGATTCAGTAGACAAGCCAACCTCGCTCTTCAGCCTCGCGCAGGAACTGCATCACGTCGTTGCCGAGGTCGGCGCCCGGGTAGGCCTGCTGCAGATCGCGGATGAGCTCTTCGGCGGTGCTTGTGCCGTCGATGCGGCGCAGGATGTCGCCGGCCGCGCCGTTGAGTCGCACCATGCCTTCCGGGTACAGCAACACCCAGCGCTCTTGTGCCTGCTCGTACTGCAGGCGATACAGCGGCGAGAGCTTCGGTGTCCGGGGCCTCATGGGCGCAGCTCCTCTGCCAGGTCATCGGGGTACGCGCGCTCGATGGCATCGAGCATGGACCACAGCAGGTCGAGCTTGAAGCGCAGGATTTCGAGGGCGCGTTCCTGCCGTTCGCGTGTCGAGCACCATGAATGCGCCAGTGCGAGGCCGTGCTGCACGTCGCGCTCCGCCAGAGCGATTCGATGGCGGAAGTACGTGAGGCCGTGCGGCTCGATCCAGGGATAGTGCGTCGGCCAGCCGGCGAGGCGGTCGGCGTGAATGCGCGGCGCGAACATC
>DATCSE010000558.1:0-5644 GCA_036568605.1 Burkholderiaceae bacterium
CTTCTACCACGAGATGTCCGACTCCAACGTCGTCGTGCAGGAGAACCTGTCGGAGTCGAAGGTCGCGATGGTCTACGGCCAGATGAACGAGCCGCCGGGCAACCGCCTGCGCGTCGCGCTGACCGGCCTGACGATCGCCGAGTCGTTCCGCGACGAAGGCCGCGACGTGCTGTTCTTCGTGGACAACATCTACCGCTACACGCTGGCCGGCACGGAAGTGTCCGCGCTGCTGGGCCGCATGCCCTCCGCCGTGGGCTACCAGCCGACGCTGGCTGAGGAAATGGGCCGCCTGCAGGAGCGCATCACGTCGACCAAGGTCGGCTCGATCACCTCCATCCAGGCCGTGTACGTGCCGGCGGACGACTTGACCGACCCGTCGCCGGCGACGACCTTCGCGCACTTGGACGCGACCGTCGTGCTGTCGCGCGACATCGCCGCGCTGGGCATCTACCCCGCAGTCGACCCGCTGGACTCGACCTCGCGCCAGGTCGATCCGAACGTCGTCGGAGATGAGCATTACTCGACGACCCGCGCGGTGCAAGGCACGCTGCAGCGCTACAAGGAGCTGCGCGACATCATCGCGATCCTGGGCATGGACGAGCTCTCGCCGGAAGACAAGCTCGCGGTCGCACGCGCCCGCAAGATCCAGCGCTTCCTGTCGCAGCCGTTCCACGTGGCCGAAATCTTCACCGGCACGCCGGGCAAGTACGTGCCGCTGAAGGAAACGATCCGCGGCTTCAAGATGATCGTCAACGGCGAATGCGACCACCTGCCGGAGCAGGCCTTCTACATGGTCGGCACCATCGACGAAGCCTTCGAGAAGGCCAAGAAGATCCAATGATGACTCCCCCCCGGAGCGCCTTCGGCACTCCCCCCCAGGGGGGCGCTGCCAGCGGACCGGCAAAGCCGGATCCGCGGCGACCGCTTGGTTCGCGCTGCGTCGGCGCGATGGAGAACTGATAGATGGCCAACACCATTCACGTCGACGTCGTCTCCGCCGAAGAGCAGATCTTCTCCGGCGAAGCCAAGTTCGTCGCATTGCCCGGCGAAGCGGGCGAGCTCGGCATCCTGCCGCGCCACACGCCGCTGATCACGCGCATCAAGCCGGGTGCGGTGCGCATCGAGCGTGCCGACAACGGCGAAGAGGAGTTCGTGTTCGTCGCCGGCGGCATCCTCGAGGTGCAGCCGGGCACGGTCACCGTGCTGGCCGACACCGCGATCCGCGGCCACGACCTCGACGAAGCGAAGGCGCTCGAAGCGAAGAAGCAGGCCGAAGAGGCGATGAAGAACGCGAAGAGCGACATCGACTTCGCGAAGGCGCAAGGCGAATTCGCCGCGATGGCGGCGCAGATCGCCGCGATCACGAAGCTGCGCCGCAAGTAACCGGCCGCATACGTCGCCCCACCTGCCCCGGCCTCGCGCCGGGGCTTTGTTTCGTAGTCCGTGGCCGCTGCTGCTCCCGATCCGCTGAACCCCGCGCAGCTCGAGGCGGTGCACCACCTGAGCGGCCCGTGCCTGGTGCTGGCCGGCGCCGGCTCGGGCAAGACGCGCGTGATCACGCACAAGATCGCGCGGCTGCTGCAGGCCGGCTACGAGCCGGGTCAGATCGCGGCGATCACGTTCACGAACAAGGCCGCGGCCGAGATGCGCGAGCGCGCGAAGGCGTTGGTCGGCTCGCGTGCGGCCGGCAAGCTGGTCGTCAGCACGTTCCACTCGCTGGGCGTGCGCATCCTGCGTGCCGAAGGTGCGCGTCTCGGGCTGAAGGAGCAGTTCAGCATCCTCGACAGCGACGACGTGCTGGGCATCCTGAAGGACGCCGGCGGCAGCAGCGACAACGCGCTCGCGCGGCGCTGGCAGTGGGCCATCAGCCTGTGGAAGAACCAGGGGCTGAACAGCGCCCAGGTCGAGCCGCAGGACGACGACGAGCGCGTCGCGCAACGCGTGATGCAGCGCTACGAGGAGCGCCTCGCCGCCTACCAGTCGGTCGACTTCGACGACCTGATCGGCCTGCCGCTGAAGCTGCTGCGCACCGACGCCGAGGCACGCGCCAAGTGGCAGGACACCTTGCGCTACGTGCTCGTCGACGAGTACCAGGACACCAACGCGATCCAGTACGAGATGCTGAAGCTGCTCGCCGGCGAGCGCGCGCTGTTCACCGCGGTGGGCGACGACGACCAGAGCATCTACGGCTGGCGCGGCGCGACCATCGAGAACCTGCGCCGCCTGCCGCAGGAGTACCCGGCGCTGAAGGTGATCCCGCTGGAGCAGAACTACCGCTCGACCGGCCACATCCTGCGCGCCGCGAACATGGTGATCGCGCACAACCCCAAGCTGTTCGAGAAGAAGCTGTGGAGCGCGTTCGGCGACGGCGAGCCGGTCAAGGTGATCGATTGCGACCACGAGGAGCACGAGGCCGAGCGCGCGGTGGCGCGCATCCAGGCGATCCGGGGCCAGGGCGGCCAGAACATCGAGCTGAAGGACTTCGCGATCCTGTACCGCGCGAACCACCAGGCCCGCGTGTTCGAGCAGGCGCTGCGCAAGGCCAACCTCGCGTACAAGGTCTCGGGCGGGCAGAGCTTCTTCGACCGCGCCGAGATCCGCGACCTGTGCGCGTGGCTGCGCCTGCTGGTCAACAACGACGACGATCCGGCGTTCCTGCGCGCAGTGACCACGCCCAAGCGCGGCATCGGGCATCAGACGCTCGCCAGCCTCGGCGAGTTCGCCGGCAAGTGGAAGACCAGCCTGTACGAGGCGCTGTTCGCCGAGTCGCTCGCGAGCGTGCTGAGCACGCGCGCGATCGGCTCGCTGCACGAGTTCGGCCGCTACGTGAACGACCTCGAGTACCGGGCGCGCCAGACCGTCGGCGCCGAGGACGCGAAGGCGCTGCTGATGGGCTGGCTCAAGGACATCGCCTACGAGCAGCACCTGCACGACGGCGAGGACAACGAGAAGCTCGCCGCGGCACGCTGGAGCAACGTGCTCGACTTCGTCGACTGGATCGCGAAACGCTGCGGCGGCGAGATCGAGAACGACGGCATCGCGACCGTCGAGACCGAGAAGAAGAGCGTGATCGAGGTCGCGCAGACCATCTCGGTGATCATCAGCCTGGCCGAGCGCGGCGACGACCAGAACGTGATCACGCTGTCGACGCTGCACGCGTCCAAGGGCCTGGAGT
Source organism: Burkholderiaceae bacterium (assembly GCA_036568605.1). Classification (GTDB taxonomy): domain Bacteria; phylum Pseudomonadota; class Gammaproteobacteria; order Burkholderiales; family Burkholderiaceae_C; genus DATCSE01. The sequence continues at coordinate 3,176 of DATCSE010000558.1, forward strand.
GGCCGCATGTCGTGCTGGCCGGCGTCAACGAAGGCCTGCTGCCGTTCAAGAGCGACGACGAGGAGATGACCGCGCAGCGCCTCGAGGAGGAGCGGCGCCTGATGTACGTGGGCATCACGCGTGCGCGCACGACGCTCGCGGTCAGCACGCTGCGCCGGCGAAAGCGCGGGCGCGACTACGTGCAGGGCATGCCGAGCCGCTTCATCGCCGAGATGAAGCTGGACGAGGTCGTCGCGAAGGAAGACCCGCGCGAGAAGCTGAAGGCGCTGCGCGCCGCGGCACAGCAGCGCGCCGCGCTGGCCAAGTCGGCGGACGCGAAAGCCGGGTGAGTCGGCGCGCGCTGCCTCGGGCGCTGCGCGACTACATCCCTTTGAACAGCCCGGTGAAGCTGCGGGACACCTCGAGCTTCTCGGGGTGCCCCTTCACGCTGACCAGCTGACGCCCGCGCAGGTCGCGGCTGATGCCGGCGATGAACTTCGTGTTGACCAGCGTCGAGCGGTGGATCTGCCAGAAGACGTTCGCGTCCAGTTCCTCGATCAGCTCCTTGATCGGCTTGCGGATCAAGGCCTCCTGCGTGGCGGTCTGAACCCGCGTGTACTTCTCGTCGGAAATGAAGAACAGCACCTCGTCGACCGGGATCATCTGGATCGTCTGGCCGACCGTGGCCTGGATCCAGCGCAGCGTGGGTGCCTTGCCGGGGTCCATCTTCGTCGCGAGCTTCTGCAGCAGAACCTGCAGGTCCGACGCGCTGGGCCCGGTCGTCGATGGCGCATTGCCGTTGGCGTTTTCGCCGCCGCGGCGCTGCGCCAGCCGCTTCTGGATGCGCTCGACCGTCACGGTCAGCCGCTCGCGCTCGGCCGGCTTCAGCACGTAGTCGACCACGCCTTGCTCGAACGCCTCGATCGCGTACTGGTCGTAGGCGGTGATGAAGACGATCTCGCAGCCCAGCCAGCCGTCGTCGGTGTCGTCGTCGGTCGGCAACTGCGCGATCGCGCGCGCGGCCTCGACGCCGGTCATGCCGGGCATGCGGATGTCGAGGAACACCAGCTCCGGATGCAGCTCCTCGGTGAGCTGCACGGCCTCGGCGCCGTTCTTCGCCTCGCCGACGATCTCGAGCTCGGGCCAGACATCGGCGAGCCGCGCGCGCAGCTGCTCGCGCAGCAGGCGCTCGTCGTCGGCGATCACGGCACGGGGCGAGGGGGCAGCGGTGTTGGGAGTCATCCCGCGATCGTAGCGGGGGTCGTGGGGCTTGCGGAAGCTGCGGTGGGCGAGGCCGGTCGCGCGTCGCCGCGGGCGGCGCGCCATATCAGCCAGAGGACCAGGATCAGCGGCGAGAACACGACGCCCAGCACCGCCGCCGCGAGGGCCAGCGCCGCCGTCACCGCCACCGCGGCGATGGCCAGCGGCAACAGCACCGCGAGCGGCACGACCAGCATCACGACGATGCATGCGATCGCGACGCCGGCCAGCGCGAGCAGCCAGTGGCCGGCGCTCAGCTCGCCGAGCGTGAATCGTGCGTCGTCGACCGTGATCACCGTGTGATCGAACGGCGTGCCGAAGACCATCGCCGCGCCCACCAGCAAAGCGCTGACGGCCAGCGAAATCAGCAGCAGCGCACCCAGACTCCTGAAGACCCATTTCATGCCGTTTCTCCTTCGTGCGCCTGGGCCTGGTACGGGACCGTGATCGTCACGACCGTGCCGCTGGGCTGGTTCTCGCCTATCGTCATCGAGGCCTTGTTCCCGTACAGCAGCTTGAGCCGCTCGCGGATGTTCGCAAGGCCGACGCCGGTGCCGCTGGTGCCGCCGTTGCCGAAGCCGACGCCGGTGTCGGCCACGGTGACCTGCAGCTTGCCGTGCACGATCTCGGCCTTCACGCTGAGCGAGCCACCCTCGGGCTTGGGCTCGAGGCCGTGCTTGATCGAGTTCTCGACCAGCGTCTGGATCATCATCGGCGGAAACTCCGCCGACAGCAGGCCGTCGGGCACGTCGATCTCGGTGGTCAGGCGCTCTTCCATGCGCACCTTCAGGATCTCGAGGTAGGGCCGCACGACGGCCAGCTCGAGGTCCAGCGGGCGCAGGCCGGAGTCGGTGGAGCGCATCGACGGCATGCTCGCGCGCAGCAGCGAGATCAGGTTGCGCTGCATCTGGCTGGCGCGCTTCGGGTCGAACTCGATCAGGTGGTCGATCGATGCCAGCGTGTTGAACAGGAAGTGCGGCTCGACCTGCGCCTGCATCATCGCCATCTTGGCCTCGAGCACCTGGCGGCGCAGCGATTCGGCCTCGGCCGTCTCGGTCGCCTCGGCGGCCTTGACCTCGGCCTGCATGCGGCCCTTGTAGGTGATCTTGATCAGGGCCGAGCCGATGATCAGGAACACTGCCAGGTTGTTCAGGAAGTCGCCCAGTCGCACCACATGGACGCGCATCTGCGGTTCCTGCTGCGCCTGCTCGGCGGCGTCGCGGGCGGCCT
>DATCSE010000559.1:0-2165 GCA_036568605.1 Burkholderiaceae bacterium
GCTCCAGGCTGGTCATCGTGTATGGGGCGACGCGCGCGACGATCTCGCGGTCCGCCGCGCTCAGGTCGGCCAGCGCCTGCTCTTCCCGGTCCGATACACGGCCCAACTCCCAACCGGCGCGCCCCAACGCAGCCTTGACGATCTTCTTCATCCCCGAAGTCTATGCGTTGCCGTCGGCGCTATAGGCCTGGCCGTGCTCGGCCAGCAGCCGGTCCCAGGCCAGCGATTGCTGGGCCTGCCGCAGCGCCCCGGTCACCGCGGCGCGATTCGCCGCGAGGTAGTCCAGGCATTCGATGACCGCCGCGGCGCTGCGCTCGCGCAGCAGCAGCCCGGCCAATCCATGACCGCGCAGGAACACGCCCAGGTCGCCGACATCGGCGCAGATGAAGTAGCGGCCGTGGTTCAGCAGCGTGTAGAGCGCGCCCGACTGCGACGCATCGCGGTACGGCAGCAGAAACACCGCATCGCCCGCGAGCAGGCGCAGCAGCTCGGCTTCGTCCAGGTACCCGTCATGGATCGCGACGCCCAGCGCCGCGAGCTCGTCACGCAGCGCATGCATCTCGCGATCCCAGGCCCCGTGGATCCGCAGCGCGAGGCCACGCTGGCGGATCGCCTCCGAACGGGCGAGCTCTGCAAATAGCTCGACGCCCTTGTACGGCTTGACGGTGCTCCAGAACACCAGCGTGCGCGGCGCCGCGGCTGGTTGTTCGTCGTACGCGACGACGCCGCTCGCCGGAGCCGCCGGCAGCAGCCCGTGCGGCAGCACGCTGGCCTTCACGCGAAACGCCTCGCCGTAGCGGCGCAGGAAGTCGTCGCGCGTCGCCTCGCTGACGAACACCAGCGCACGTGCGAGCCGAGCGAGCCGTTCGGTCGGACCGTGCCGCTGCCCAAAAAAGCCGTGCGGCACCGCGTTGTGCACGGTATAGACGAACTTGCGCCGCAGCAGCGCCATCACCAGCCACTCGGCCGGCCAGAAGCCACTGAACTGCAGGTTCACGATCGCGTAGCGCCGCGCGTTCCACAGCAGCGCGGCGAGCAGCAGCAGGTACGCGAACGCGCCACGCCAGCGCGGCGCGACGCTGCTCGAGATCGCACGCGAGCGCACCGCGACGCCGCGCAGCGCCGTCATCGCCGAAAGGAAGTCGCCGTTGTAGCGCGTCGTCGAGCCGTAGAAGTCCACGCGGTCGCCGCGTGCCGCCAGCGCCCGCACGAGCTGGTAGTCGTAGGGCAGCACGAACGAGCCCGGGTCGACGACGGCGAGGTTCAATGCGCGAACCAGAAGCGCCGGTCCAGCCGGTACGTCGGCGATTTGCAGTCGCGCTCGCCGAGGTCGCGCGCCGGGTTGCCGCCGACGATGCGAAACGGCGGCACGTCCTTCGTGACCACCGAGCCCGCCATCACGACCGCGCCTTCGCCCAGGTGCACGCCCGGCATGATCATCGCGCCGGCGAACACGACCGCGTAGTCGTCGATGCGCACCGGCTGCCCTTTGGTCGCGAAGGTCGGGTCGTGCACGTCGTGGCCCATCGTGTAGATGCGCGCATCGTGGGCGATCGAGACCTGCGCGCCTATCGTGATGCCGGCGCGGTTGTCCAGGTACACGCCGCGGTTGACGATGCTGCCGTCGCCGATCGCGAGCCGCCCGACGTGGAAGAAGCGCACGCCGCCCTGCAGCGTCGCGCTGCGCGCGATCCGGAAGCGGCAGGCCCGGTACAGCAGCGGCCGCAGCACGAACGGCAACACGCAATGCAACCCGTTGACGGCCGCGAGCCCGATAAAGTAAAGCTGGTCGAGCGCGTGTGACGGGCGTGCGGCCGGCATGTCGCGTGGCGAGAACCGGCGCGCCCGCGTCAGGCCGCGGCCGGCGCGTGGAAGCTGCGTCCGATGCCGAAATACTCGATGCCGAGGTCGCGCATCGTCGTCGGCTCGAACAGGTTGCGCCCGTCGAAGACCACCGGCTGCTTCAGCGCGGCCTTGATCGCGTCGAAGTCGGGGCTGCGGAATGCCTTCCACTCGGTGACGATGACCAGCGCGTCGGTGCCCCGCACGGCTTCCATCGGCGAGTTCGTGAAGCGCACGTGGGTGAACGCATCCGGCGTGTCGGCGAGGTCGGCTTCCAGGCAGCGGCGCGCCTCGTCCATCGCCACCGGGTCGTAGACCTGCAC
>DATCSE010000560.1:0-5189 GCA_036568605.1 Burkholderiaceae bacterium
GATGCCGACCAGCTCGCGCAGGTGTTCCTGAACCTGTGCACGAACGCGCAGCAGGCAATGGCTGGCTGGGCCGGGCCACGCGAACTGACGGTGCGCACGCGGCGCAGCGCGGAGCGCGGCGCGGTGGTCGTCGAGGTCCGCGACACCGGACCGGGCGTGCCGCCCGAGATCGTCGGACGCATCTTCGATCCGTACTTCACGACCAAGCCGGTGGGCGAAGGCACCGGCGTGGGCCTCGCGGTGAGCCTGGGGATCGTGCAGGCCCACGGCGGAACGCTGGCGTACGAGACGCCGGAGGGCGGCGGTGCCTGCTTCGTCGTGACGCTGCCCGCGGCCGACGCGGACGCTGCGGCAGGCGACGAAAAATCCGCCGCCGCATCGATAGCTTCCGCATCGGCACGCGAGGCGCTGTGCATCCTCGTCGTCGACGACGAACCCGAGATCGGCGAATGGCTGCGCGATCTGCTCGAAGGCGCGGGGCACGGCGTGGCGCTCGCGCGGCATGGCGTCGAGGCGCTGGCGTATCTCGAGCAGCAGCCGTTCGACCTGGTGCTGACCGACCTGAAGATGCCGCTGATGGACGGGCCGGCGCTGGTCCGCGAGATCCATGCGCAGCACCCCGCGCTGACCGGCCGCATCATCGCGATGACCGGGGACTCGCTGAGCGGCGACGCACGCGAGTTCGTCGAGCAGCACGGCATCGCGCTGCTGCACAAGCCGTTCGAGCCGCGCGAGCTGTGGGCCGCGCTCGCGCGGTTCGCCGCGTGACGCGCGGCGCGCGCGTCACGTCGCGGTGCGGAAGTAGATGATGACCTGCGTCAGCCGCATCGAGATCACGACGTAGACGAGGATGGTCGCGAATCGCAGCAGCAGGTGATGGCGGCGGCGCGCCAGCTTGCGCAGGCCGTCGATCAGGTTCAGCACCAGCAGCCCGGCGCCGACGAACGCGACGACGTATCCCGCCAGGCGCAGGTTCCACAGGCCTTGCAGATGACTCTCGCCGACATGGTGGATCGCGTACAAGCCGGCCGCGACCACCGCGGCGCCGGTCAGCACGTTGCGCGCGTGCATGAACAGGGCCTCCAGCCCTTCCTTGTCGAACACCTGGGTGACGACCGTCTCCCAAACCTGCTTGATGCGCGCGAGCATGTGGGCCTCCTGAACTCGTCACGACGACGATGTGGCCGCCAGCATCTGCGCGCGCGACCGCATGGCGATGTCGGCCGCCCGCCGGTTCGATTGCAAATGCAACGTGGCGCTCGCGACGGGCCCGCGCGCCGAACCGGGCGACGCCGCTCAGGGCGCGATCGCGGCCTGACCCTGCAGGCGCTGCACGACGCGTTCGAGCACGCGCGCGTCGATCTCGTGGGCCAGCGAGGGGAACAGGTCCAGCGTGACGCTCGCGCCCAGCGCGCGCAGCCGCTCCGCCGCGTCGACGCTGAGCCGGCTGGGCATCCTGCGGTCGCCCAGGCCGTGCATCAGATGCAGCGTGGTGCCGATAGGCCCGAGGCGCGGCGCTGTCGCGAAGCGCCCGGCGATCGCGATGACGCGCGCCGCGACTCGCACCGGCTGCTGCGTCGACTCGAGCGCGATGATCGCGCCTTGCGAGAAACCGATCAGCGTCGTCGCGCCGGCGCCGACGCCGGCCTCCCGCTGCCAATGCCGGACCGCCTGCACGAAGCCCGGCAGGGCCTGCGCGACACGGAGGGCCCGTTGGGCATCGTCCAACCCGCTGACCGAGAACGACGACCGCCCCGCGCCGGCGCCCGGCGCCTCGGGCGCCGGCAGGCTCAGCACCCACGCCTGCGCGAAGCGCTGGGCGACGACCGAGCCCAGGGCCTGCAGGTCGGCGGCGGCGCCGTCGGCACCATGGAACAGCAGGATCAGTTGGCGCGCCAGCGTGCCGCGCTGGTGGAAGATCGAAACGTCGTCGTGCATGTCGGGTCCCGCGCGTCTGCCGTGACATGCTCGTCGTGCCCCTCACGGCAGTCATGACTGAGCGCTGACCGTTTGCCGCGGACTTCATCGCCGGGGCCCGATTGCCTGGAAGCGAACAAGCCCTCATCATCCGGACGGTGTCGACCCGTTTGCCGTCCGACCCTGCGAGAAGATCGTCCCTGCGCATGCGCGGAGGCGGCCGGGCCGCGCGTTGGTTGCGCCGCGGCCTGTGGGTTGCAGCCGTCTCGCTGGGCCCGTGCGGAATCGCCGCGCTCGCCCAGGCCCCGGCGAGCGTGTCGATCTCCGAGGCGCAGGCCGTGACCCAGGCGGCCACGCGCCGCTCGAACGCGTGGGAAGGCCCGACGTCGGGGCCGCGTGCCCAGGCCGGCAAGACCATCAGCCTGGTCGTGGACGACCTGCGCAACGGCGGGATCCTGGGTGTCGCGCAAGGCGTGCGCGAGGCGGCCCGCGAAATCGGCTGGAACGTGAAGCTGTTCGATGCCGGCGGCACGCCCGCGGGTCGGAACGATGCGTTCGCCGACGCGCTGGCGGCACGGCACGACGGGCTCATCCTGCTCGGTTCCGACGCGTCGGACAGCCGCGATGCGCTGGCCCGGTTCGCGGCACGCGGCGTGCCCATCGTCGGCTGGCACGTCGGGCCCAAGCCGGGGCCGGTTCCCGGCACGCCCGTCGCGATGAACGTGACGACCGAGCCGGCCGAGGTGGCCCGCGTGACGGCACTCTCGGCCATCGCGGATTCGAACGGAAAAGCCGGCGTCGTGATCTTCACCGACTCGAGGTTCGGCATCGCGCTGGCCAAGTCGGGCATGATGGCGACACTCGTTCGCGCCTGCACCGGCTGCGAACTGCTGGAGGTCCGGGACGTTCCGATTTCCGAAAGCGCCGCACGCATGCCCATCGTCACCAAGGAACTGCTGGCGAAATACGGATCGCGCTGGACGCATGCGCTGGCGATCAACGACATCTACTTCGACTACGCCGTTCCGGTGCTCACCGTCGCAGGGGTTCCGGCCGGGCGATTGAGGCTGGTGTCGGCCGGCGACGGCAGTGCCCCGGCGTTCCTGCGCATTCGAGCCCGGTCGTATCAAACCGGCACCGTCGCCGAACCGCTCAACCTGCAGGGCTGGCAGACGGTCGACGAGCTGAATCGGCTGTTTGCCGGCCAGCCGACTTCGCAGTTCATTGCCCCGGTTCACCTGGTCACGAGCGAGAACATCGAACCCGATGTCGGGCCCGCCTGGGTCTACGACCCCGCCAACGGGTATCGGGAAGCCTATCGTCGCATCTGGCGCGGCAGATAGGCGCCGACCGTGCCGCGCAACGCGACCCGTCGGCGAGGAGGTTTCAAGTTGCGCGTGGCCGTGCCGCGTTCGCTGCGCGCGCAGATCACCATCGTCCTGGTGGCGCTCGAGCTGCTGATCCTGGGCGGCGCGGTGACGGCGGCGTACACGCTGCAGGCCTCGAGCACCGCGACGCAACAGCTGGCCGGCGAGCGCCTGACCCGCATGCAGGATGCGCAGGACCTGGTGCAGGATGCGATGCAGGTCCAGTTCCTCGCCGCCAGCCTGCCGGCGGCGGCGTCGACGGAGTCGCTGCAGCAGACTTACCGCGAGGTGCTGCAGCGGCTCGAGGCAGTCGACCGGCTGACGATGCGGCTGGCGATCAACGACGACGTCTCGGTACTCGATCTGCACCAGGCGAGCCAGCTGTTTCGCAACACCGCGAACGTCATCGCGCAGATGCGCAGCGCCGCCTTGCAGCATGGCCCCGGCGATGCTCGATCAGGTATCGAAAGCGAAGCGGTGGACCGCGCCCAGACCGAGCTGCGCCGCCAGGCATCGGCGATCGTCGCGTCTGCGCGGCTGCAATCCGAACACTTCTCGGAAGCGTATCGGCTCGCGATGCAGCGGCAGGTCGACACCACGCGGCGCCACGAGATCTGGGTCTTGAGCCTCGCCGCGATCAGCCTCGTGTTCGGGTGGCTGGTCGGCGGCACTCTGCTGGGCCGCAAGGTCCTCAACCGGCTCGAACAGGTGAGCCGGCACCTGCGCGACAGCGACGTGTCGGCCGCCCGCTCCAGCGTGCCGGTCAAGGGAGGCGACGAGATCGCCGACATGGCGCGTTCCGTCGAGCGCTTCCTCGCGGACCGGCGCCAGCTGGTGCAGACGCGCAATGCGTTGCAGGCGATCGTCGAGCACTCGCCGGCGATCGTGTTCGTGAAGGACCTGGAAGGGCGCTACCTGAGCCATTCGCCGCGGCTGGCCGAGCTGCTGGGTCATCCGGGCGAGTCGCTGGTCGGCCGCACGGACAACGAGCTGGCCGGTGCCGAAACGAGCGCCACCGTCGTCGAGCAGGACCAGCGCGTGATGCGCGAAGGCTGCGTGCTGCGCGCGGAATTCACGCGGCGGACGAACGATGGCCTGCGAACGTTCCTGGTCCACAAGTTCCCGCTGCACGACGCGCACAAGCAGATCTACGCGATCGGCGGCATCTCGATCGACATCACCGAGCTGAAGCACGCTCAGCAGCTGGCCGAGGCCGCGACGCAGGCGAAGAGCGACTTCCTCGCGAACATGAGCCACGAGATCCGCACGCCGATGAACGCGATCATCGGGATGTCGCGGCTGGCCCTGGAGACAGGGCTCAACCCACAGCAACGGAACTACATCGACAAGGTGCACCGGTCGGCCGAGCTGCTGCTCGGCATCCTCAACGACATCCTCGACTTCTCGAAGATCGAGGCGGGCAAGCTCAGCGTCGAACGCGTGCCTTTCGAGCTGGGCGAGGTGACCGATCATTTCTCGAACCTGGTCGGCATCAAGGCCGAGGAGAAGGGCCTCGAGCTGCTGCTCGACGAGCCGATGAACGTGCCGCGCGCCTTGGTCGGAGACCCGCTGCGCCTCGGCCAGGTGCTGGTGAACCTCGGCAACAACGCGGTGAAGTTCACCGAGAGCGGCGAAGTGGTCCTCAGCATCCGCGTGCTGGAGCGCACCGCGAACGACGTGCAGCTGAGGTTCGCCGTGCGCGACACCGGCGTCGGCCTGAGCGCCGAACAGCAGCAGCGCCTGTTCCAGCCGTTCTCGCAAGGCGACGCCTCGACGAGCCGGCGCTACGGCGGCAGTGGCCTGGGGCTGGCCATCAGCCGTCATCTGGTCGCGCTGATGGATGGCGACATGGGCGTCAACAGCTCGCCGGGCCTGGGCAGCGAATTCTTCTTCACCGTGCGGCTG
>DATCSE010000561.1:0-6713 GCA_036568605.1 Burkholderiaceae bacterium
GGTCTGGCTGACGCTGGACGAAGGCGAGCCGCTGCAGGTTCGCGACGAGCGGCCGCTGCTCGACGGCCGGCCGCTGCTGATCGTCAGCGGCCCGGAGCGCATCGAGTCGGGCTGGTGGGACACGCGCCTCGTCGAACGCGACTACTACGTCGCACAACGCGCCGACGGCGCGCTGGTCTGGGTCTACCGCACCCGGCAACTGGCGTCCAAGCCGTCGCCGGGGTGGTTCTTGCAGGGACGTTTCGGATAGACCTGTGTGCTACGCTTTGATCCATGAGATCCGGCCTCGCCGACGAACTGATAGCCCTCAGCCCCGCCGAGAAGCGCGAGCTGGCCGAGGCACTGATCGCCAGCGCGGAGTCCGAAGCGTCGGTTGCCGTGTTGACCGAAATCCAGCGAGCCGAATTGCGTGCTCGACTGGCGCAGCATCGCGCCAATCCCGGCGAAGTGGGCATCACGTTCCAGGACCTGAAGGCAAGATTGCGCGCCCACGCAACGTGAGCTACGCGCTCGTCTTCAAGCCGCTTGCCGCAGCGGAGATCGAAGAGGCTTACGCCTGGTATTCGCAGCCCGAAATCGACAAGGGCGCCGAGTTTCTCGACGAGCTGGAGCGCATCGAGCGCTTCATCCGCCTCAATCCGCTTCTCTATCCTCGTGTTGAAGAGGAAATCCGCCGCGCTGGGCTGCGGCGGTTTCCTTATTCGCTGTTCTATGTCGTCGATGACGAGACGATCAGCGTGCTCTCCTGCTTCCATCAGAGCCGGGACCCCGCGATCCGCGGCTAGGCACCGTTACGGCTTCTGCCGCGGCGCCGTCTTGATCACCGCAATCATCGCGCCTTGCGGGTCGACCAGCATGCCGATGCGCCCGACCTCGGGGATGTCGGTCCCTTCCATGCAGACGTTGGCGCCGAGCCTCTTGGCTTTCGCGAGCGTCGCGTCGCAGTCGGCCACGTTCACGTAGGGCACCCACTGGGTCGGGATCTTCGCGTCGGGCGACTTCATGATGCCGCCGCGGCCGCGATCGCCGGCCGTGCGCAGCACGTGATAGGTGCCTTGCTCGCCCATGTCCATGGGCTCCACCGTGTAGCCGATCAGCTTGGTATAGAAGGCGAGCGCGGCGTCGACATTCGACGTGTACAGCTCGTTCCAGACCCAGCTTCCGATCGGCTCGTTCTCAGGGTCGGGCCGGTCTTCCTGCGCGCTCTTCCACAGCGAGATGCGCGCGCCGGTGGGGTCGACGATCGCGGCGCCGCGGCCGACCGGGCCGTAGTCGGTGGGCGGCGATTCGCTCTTCGCGCCGGCGGCCAGCGCCGCGGCATAGGTCTTGTCGACATCCGGCACCGAGACGTACGAGACCCAGCGCGCGCCGGCCTTCGCGTCGTCGCTCTGGAAGAAACCGCCGATGCCGTCGGCGCCGTTCATGATCATCGGGTACTGCTGATCGCCCATCGCCATGTTCTCGACATGCCAGCCGAACAGCGGCTCGTAGAACTTGCGTGCGGCCGCGGGATCGCTGCTCGCGTGCTCGAACCAGACGAACTTGCCAGGTAGAAAACTCATGTCTTGCCTCCGCTTGAGATATAGAGTGGCCGCCCGGCAGCACGCCGGGTGGCCCTGTTCATGTTAGACCTGCGATGTCTCGAGCGCGAGGCCTTCCCAGGCCTTCGCGCAGGGCCCGGCTCAGGCCACGCGTCCGAACCACCAGATCGACAGCACGGCGGCGAGCACGGTCAGCAGCGCCCCGAGCAGCGCGAACAGCGCGGTGATCTCGGTCTCCTTCTTCTCGACGACCAGGCGGCTCGACAAGCCCTGATACACCGTTTTCAAGTCGGCCGCGGTGCCGGCATAGAAGTAGTCGGCCCGGGTGGCGCCGGCGATGGCCTTGAGCGTGTCCTCGTCGAGCCGCACGCGCATGCTCCAGCCCTCGAAGCCTATGGTTTCGCCTTCCTTCGTGCCGATGCCCACCGTGTAGACGCGCACGCCGCGGTCGGCGGCCATCTTCGCGGCATCCATCGGGTCGGGGCCCGTCGTGCGCTGGCCGTCGGTCAGCAGGATGATCGCGGCCGACGCGTAGCTGCCCGGCGCGACCGGCGTGAACTCCGGCTTGGGCTTGTCGTTCGGTCCGGGCGGCATGTTGCGCTGGCCGGTGATCTGCGACAGGTCGATGCCGGCATCGGGGAACAGCGTGGCCAGCGACAGCACGATGCCGCTGCCGATCGCGGTGCCGCGCTGCAGCTGGAAGCGGTCGATCGCGGCGTAGACATCGTCGCGGCTGAACGTCGGCGCCTGCACCACCGCGGCGGTGCCGGCGAACGAGACGACCGCCACGCGCACGCTGCGCGGCAGGTCGGCGACGAAGGCCTTCGCGGCGTTCTGCGCGGCGGTGATGCGGTCGGGCTGCACGTCGGTCGCGCGCATGCTGCCGGAGACGTCCATCGCGAGCACGATGGTCTCCTGCTGCGACGGCAGCCGGATCACCGCGGCCGGCCGCGCCGCGGCGAACAGCAGCGCAGTGATCGCGGTCAGCAGCAGCGCCGGCGGCAGGTGCCGGCGCCAGGCGCCGCGCCGGCCCAGCGCCTGCTTCACCAGGCTGAGGCTCGCATAACGCAGTGCCGTCTTCTTGCGCCGCCGCAACAGCCAGATGTACAGCACGATCAGCACCGGCACCGCGAGCAGACCCCACAGCAGCTCGGGCCACAGGAACGTCAGGAGGCTCGTCCACGAGGCCAGCGTCGTCGTCACCTCATCCTCCGCTCAGTTTGATGCCAGCGCCGACAGGTGCGAGCCGACGCCGCCGGAGCGCGTTGGCTGGCCGCTCCAGTTGGCGAGTCGGCTGCGCTGCTTGCGCAGCTCGGCGAAACGCAGCACCGCGTTCAGCAAGTCGTCGTCGGTGCCGAGCTCGAGCGTGTCGACGCCGGCATGGGCCAGCGCCGCGAGCAGCGACTCCTCACGTCGGCGCGCGGCCGCGGCGAAGCGCTTGCGAAAGCCCTTGTCGTGCGTGTCGACGACGACCTGCTCGCCGGTCTCGGCATCCCGCATCGTGATCAGGCCCAGGTCGGGCAAATCGGCCTCGAGCGGATCCGACAGCCGCACCGCGGTCACGTCGTGGCGCAGCGCGAGCTGCGCGAGCGCGGTCTCCCAGCCCGGTGCGCTGATGAAGTCGGAGACCACGAACACGGTGCTGCGCCGGCGCACGAGGTTGTGCGCCGCGTGCAGCAGATCGCGCAGCTGGGTGGCGCCGGGCGCGGTCTCCTCGGGCCGCTGCTCCATGCGCTGCAGCAGCTCCAGCACGTGCCGGCGGCCGTTGCGCGCCGGGACCATGGTGTCGACTGCGTTTCCGTAGAGCAGCGCGCCGACGCGGTTGCCGTGGCGCGTCAGCAGCCGCGCGAGCACCGCGACGAACTCGCGCGCGACGCGGCGCTTGGTCGTCTGGTTCGAGCCGAAGTCGACGCTTGCGGACAGGTCCAGCAGGAACCACGCGCCGAGCTCGCGGTCCTCGGTGAACTGGCGCACGTAAGGCTGCTGCAGCCGCGCGGTGACGTTCCAGTCGATGTGGCGCACGTCGTCGTGGTGCTGGTACTCGCGCAGGTCGGCCAGGTCCAGTCCGGCGCCGCGCCACAGCGTGCGGTAGTCGCCCTGCAGCAGGCCGTCGAGGCGGCGGATCACGGTCCACTCGAGGCGCTTCAGCAGCGCGTCGGCGTGCTCGCGCTGCGCCGGCCGCGCGTCGGCGGATTCGCGGGCCGAGGCGGGCGTTCCCATGATCGTGTCGTCTCGAATGGCGTGGCACTCAAGCGCCGGCATTCGGCGCGAGCGGCTTGTCCGGCACCGGGATGCGCTTCATCACGCGCTGTACGAGCTGATCGGCGGTCAGGCCGTCGGCCAGTGCCTCGTACGAGAGCACGAGGCGGTGCCGGAACACGTCGGCCACGAGGCCGGTCATGTCCTCGGGCAGCGCATAGCCACGCCCGCGCATGAACGCCAGCGCCCGCGCGCCTTCGATCAGGCCGATGGTCGCGCGCGGGCTCGCGCCGTAGGTCAGGTACTTGGCGATGTCGCCGAGCTCGTAGCGGTCGGGCCGGCGCGTCGCGCTGACCAGCTTGACCGCGTACTGCATCAGCGACGGGTCCACGTAGACCTTGCGGCATTCCTGCTGCAGCTCGCCGAGCTGGCCCATGCTCGCGACCGCGGTGACCGCGGTGGCGGCGCCGGTCACGCGCTGCGCGATCACGAACTCCTCGTCCTCGCTCGGGTAGTCGACCAGCACCTTCATCATGAAGCGGTCGACCTGCGCCTCGGGCAGCGGGTAAGTGCCTTCGGTCTCGATCGGGTTCTGCGTCGCCATCACGAGGAAGGGCTCGGGCACCCGGTGGGTCTCGCCGGCGATCGTGACCTGGCGTTCCTGCATCACCTCAAGTAGCGCACTCTGTACCTTCGCTGGCGCACGGTTGATCTCGTCGGCGAGCAGCAGGTTCGCGAAGACCGGGCCCAGCGAGGTCGAGAAATCGCCGGTGCGCGGGTTGTAGATGCGCGTGCCGACCAGGTCGGCCGGCACCAGATCCGGCGTGAACTGGATGCGCTTGAAGCTGCCGCGCAGGGTCTGCGCCAGCGTCTTGACGGTCAGCGTCTTGGCCAGACCCGGAACGCCTTCGACCAGCAGGTGCCCCTGCGCGAGCAGCGCGACCATCACGCGCTCGAGGAAATGGTCCTGCCCGACGACGATGCGCTTGACCTCGTAGAGGATCTGCTCCATCAGGGTCGCGGCCTGGGCGCTGGTGCTGCTGCTCGGAGTGTCCATGGGTTGCGGGCGCAAAAGTTCGACAAGACTCTTTCGAGGGGTGACGTCAGAACGGCGGCATGCCGGCCGCGGCGGCGGCGTTCTCGATCGGTACAGCAAATCCGATGCCGATGAACACGCGCTGGCGCGACGGGTTCAGGATCGCGGTGACGATGCCGACCACCTCGCCGTCCATCGTCACCAGCGGGCCACCCGAGTTGCCTGGATTCGCCGCCGCATCGAACTGGATCAGGTTGGACAAGGTCTGCTGTCCTTCGGGCGAGCGGAACTCGCGCTTCAGCCCCGAGACCACGCCTTCGGACACCGACGGCCCGATCCCGAACGGGAAACCAACCGCGATCACGCGGTCGCCGGGCGCGAGGTCGCCGGTCGAGCGCATCGTCGCGGCCTGCAGGTCGTCGGGGATGCTGCGCGCGCGCAGCACCGCGAGGTCGTTCTCGGGTTGCACGCTGAGCAATTGCGCGTCCGACTCGGTTCCGTCCATGAAGCTGACGCGGATGCGCTTGGCGCCGCTGACCACGTGCAGGTTGGTCAGGATCGTGCCGTTGTCGATGATGACCACGCCGGTGCCGATGCCGCGCTCGACCGGGGCCCTGCCGTTCTTCGCATCGTCCTTGATGTCGCTGCCGTCGTCGCCTTCGGTCATCAGCCCGACGACGCGCACCACCGACGGAATCACCGTGTCGTAGGCCTTCGCGGCCGCGGAATCCAGCGGCTTTTCGGCGATCGACTTGCGCATCGCCGCATCGATTTGTTTCATTGTCAGCGCCGGTGTCTTGGGCACGTTGGCCGCGTTCAGCGCGAGCGCGCCCATCAGCAGCATCGCGATGCCGGTGGCCCAGAGCTGGCGCTCGTGGCGGGTGAGGAAGCGGCGCAGGCGCGAGCGGCGCGGGGGGGCTTCCTCGGCGTGCGCGGCGGGGTCGGCCGCCTTCTTTGTCGCCGCGGCAGCCTCCGGCGCCTGCCCGGCGTGCACCGCAGCGTCGGGCGGCGGCGATGCCGCGGGACGCGTCGGTGAGCGGCTGTACAGCGGCGCCTTTCTCATGGTCGGCCTCCTGGGAGCGTGATCGGGTGCGGTGAGGCGTCAGTACGGTAGCACGCCTCGCCTCTCCTTGTCAGGGAGCAGTTCGCATGCCCGCTGCTCAGGGAACCGCTGCGCCGCCCCCAGTGGCGCTCAAATGGTCCAGCGCCGCTCGAATTCATGTCGGGCGAACTGCTCGACCAGGAAGTCGACGAAGCAGCGCACCTTGGCCGGCAGGTGCCGGCGCGTCGGGTAGGCGATGTTGATCGTCAGCCGCTGCAATTGCCATTCCCGCAGCAACTGCACCAGGCGCCCGGCGGCCAGGTCGTCGTGCAGGATGTAGGTCGGCTGCATCAGGATGCCCAGCCCGCGATGCGCCGCGGCCCGCAGCACCTGGCCGTCGTTGGCCTCGAGCACCGCCTGCACCGGCACCGCGGTGGTGATGCCGTCGCGCGTGAAGCGCCACTCATTCGGGTGGTTGGCCAGGTTGTAGACCAGCAGCCGATGCCGGGTCAGGTCATCGGGCGTGCGCGGCGTGCCGTGGCGCTGCAGATAGTGCGGCGCGGCGGCCAGCACCCGCTGGGTTTCGGCCAGGCGCCGCACGGTGATGCCCGATTCGCTCTCGAACTCGCGATTGCGGATCGCGACGTCGATGTTGTTCTCGAGCAGGTCGGTGTAGCGGTTCGACGCCAGGAGCTCGACGCGCAGCTCGGGATAACGTTCGTGGAATTCGGTTAGCAGCGGCGCGATCACGATCATCGAGAACGACAGCGAGGCCATCACCCGCAGCAGACCGGTCGGGTTCAGCGCGGAGGCGTTGACCGCGCTCTCGGCGTCCCGCAACTCGCCCAGCAACGGCTTGCAGCGGCGGTAGAACGCGTCGCCCACGTCGGTCAGG
>DATCSE010000562.1:0-13262 GCA_036568605.1 Burkholderiaceae bacterium
ACCTCGCTGCGCGTGATTGTCTTCTTGCGCTTTGCCGTCGGCAGGATGCGCTGCGCGGCGCCCGCCTCGTCGATCACGTCGATGGCCTTGTCGGGCAGGTGCCGGTCGTTGATGTACTTGGCCGACAGTTCGGCCGCCGCCTGCAGCGCGCCGACCGCGTACTTGACGCTGTGGTGCTCCTCGAAGCGCGACTTCAGGCCCTTCAGGATCTCGACCGTCTGCTCCACCGAAGGCTCGATCACATCGACCTTCTGGAAGCGCCGCGACAGTGCCGCGTCCTTCTCGAAGATGCCGCGGTACTCGGTGAAGGTGGTTGCGCCGATGCACTTCAGCGTGCCGTTGGACAGCGCCGGCTTGAGCAGGTTGCTCGCGTCCAGCGTGCCGCCCGATGCGGCGCCAGCGCCGATCAGCGTGTGGATCTCGTCGATGAACAGGATCGCGTTCGGCTGGTCCTTCAGGTGCTTGAGCACGCCCTTCAGGCGCTGCTCGAAATCGCCGCGGTACTTGGTGCCCGCAAGCAGCGCGCCCATGTCGAGCGCGTAGACGGTCGAATCGGCCAGCACCTCGGGCACGTCGTTCTGCGTGATCCGCCACGCCAGGCCCTCGGCGATCGCGGTCTTGCCGACGCCGGCCTCGCCAACCAGCAGCGGGTTGTTCTTGCGCCGCCGGCACAGGATCTGGATCACGCGCTCGACCTCGTGCTCGCGGCCGATCAGCGGATCGATCTTGCCGTCGCGCGCGAGCTGGTTCAGGTTCTGCGTGAACTGGTCGAGCGGCGAGCCCTTGCCTTCGCCTTCTTCCTTCTCGTTCTCCGCGCCGGAGCTGCCTTCGGTCGGCTTGGCCGGCTCCGGCGGATCGCTCTTCTTGATGCCGTGCGCGATGTAGTTCACCACGTCGAGGCGCGTCACCCCTTGCTGGTGCAGGTAGTAGACGGCATGCGAATCCTTCTCGCCGAAGATCGCGACCAGCACGTTCGCTCCGGTCACTTCCTTCTTGCCGCTGCCGGTGGATTGCACATGCATGATCGCGCGCTGGATCACGCGCTGGAAACCCAGCGTCGGCTGCGTGTCGACCTCGTCGGAGCCGCCGACCGTCGGCGTGTTCTCCTTGATGAAGGCGAGCAGGCTCTTGCGCAGATCATCGCTGTTGGCCGAACAGGCGCGCAGGACTTCGGCGGCGGACGGATTGTCGAGCAGTGCCATCAGCAGGTGCTCGACGGTGATGAACTCGTGGCGTTGCTGGCGCGCCTCGACGAACGCCATGTGCAGGCTGACCTCTAGCTCTTGCGCAATCATGCGGCCTCCATAATGCATTGCAGCGGGTGGCCACTGCGCCTCGCAGCAGCCAGCACCAATTCGACTTTCGTGGCCGCGACATCCTTCGAGTAGACGCCGCAGACGCCGCGCCCGTCATGGTGAATCTTCAGCATGATCTGGGTCGCGGTTTCGAGGTCGCGTTTGAAGTATTCCTGGAGCACCATCACGACGAACTCCATCGGTGTGTAATCGTCGTTGAGCAGCACCACCTGGTACATGCGCGGCGGTTCGGTCTTCTGCGCCTGGCGTTCGACGACAACCGCCCCACTCCCCTCGTCGGGAGCCGTCCGCACCGGTGGCGGCGCGGGGGGATTCGGCGTGTTCTCGGCCATGGATTTCATTCTATCGACTTGCCGCGCGGGCGTTTCAACCGATCCCATATTGCGACTGGGCACGGATCCACAAGACCGTCAATAAGCAACGCCCAGGCCCGCCGATGGCGCGGCATTCGGCTCGCGGCAGGCCGATTTCAGCCGCAGTTCGCGCCGATTGTCACTCACAGTCTCCGACGGCTTACCTTTCTTGACAGCCCATGGGGCCCGGCGCAATATCGGCCGCGCCCCGACCAGGGGGAGACAAGCGCAGGGGAGCACATATGGCCATTGGCACTGTCAAATGGTTCAACGACGCCAAGGGCTTCGGGTTCATCGAACCCGAGTCCGGCGGCGAAGACGTTTTCGCACATTTCTCGGCGATCCAGATGGAAGGATTCCGAACCTTGAAGCAAGGGGGCAAGGTGCGCTTCGAGGTCGTGCAGGGCCCCAAGGGTCAGCTCGCACAGAACATCCTCGCGATCGACGCCGAGCAGCCTGCCGACCGGTCAAGTGCCGGCGCGGCACAGGCGAGCTAGCAGCCGCCCAAATCCGTCTCGAATCCGGAGCAGAGCCCGCCTGAGCGGGCCTGCTGGATCGGCGCGGGGGCGCAGCGGTCAATCGTCGGTATGACGATGGCGAGGGTGGCCATCGTCGTCGCGCTCGTTCACGCACACGAAGCTCGCAGCGTCCTCGATGCTACCGCTTCCGGTGTAGCGCGCCTGCGCGGGATACGCGCACAAGGGCCGCGTGCGCCCCGGCCAAGGCGTACCGGCAGGCGCCGTGGCGATCAGGCTGGCGGGCGCGCGGCCTTTCTCGACCCAGTCGACGAGCGCGCCGAAGGCATCGAACTGCGATGTCGCGGGGCCGCCGCCGCAGTGGTTCATGCCTGGCACCGAGTACAGGCGCGCGAACCCCTGGGTCTTGCGCAGGCCGCCGGTATCCTGGACAAGCGCGTCATACCAGCGCATGTGGTACTTCGCCGAGAACACCGGGTCGGCCTGGCCGGTGTAGACGATGAGCTTGCCGTTGCCCTGGCGAAAGTGCTTGTAGTCGGTCGAGCTCGTGCCCATGAACTGCATCGCCGATTCGGCGTACGCGCCACTGCGCCTGAAGATCTTCGGCGCGTCGGTGTCCATGTTGAAGCTGAGCACCCAGGGTACGAACGCGTCGTTGAGCCCGGGGAACGCGGGGTTCGGCCCGGCCGTGGCGACCACGGTGCTGCCCTGCAGGTCCGTGCCGCCGGTCGGGGAATTCGGTGGGGTCGTGAAGATGAACGGCAGCGCGCCGCCGCCCAGCGTCGTGTTCAACGCAGTGTTCCCCGGCACCGGAAGGAGCGGACCGATCTTCCAGATGCGCCAGCCGGCCGCGGCCACGCCGGGATCCCAGAACCAGCCCGCGTAGAGCTGGCGGCCACGCGAATCCCGCGGCCCGCCGAAGACCTGTTTCAACGCGGTCACCTGTGCGGCCGAGAGCTGACCGGTGCCGGACGGGCCGAGGGTCGCGGGATCGAAGCGACAGGCCTGCGGGTTGAACACCATGCCATCGACCAACCCATCCTCGGCATCGCACTGCTGCAGGATCGCGTCGCCCACCACGGTCAACTCGGCGGCGGTGAACGAACTGGCCAGGTCGGGGTTTCCGAACGGCGTGACGCTGCGCGCCGCGCGCGCGAAAGCCTGCGAATCCCAGGCCTCGGCGACCGCGGCTTTCGGCAGATCCATGCCGGGGTTGCCGGCGACGATGCCGTCGAAGATGTCCGGGTAGCGCTGCGAGAACATCAGCCCTTCTCGGCCGCCCTCCGAGCAGCCCTCGAAGTACGAGTACCGGGCCGGCTCGCGGTAGTACGTGCGGATGACGGCTTTCGCCGCGACCGCCACCAGGGCGGGCGCGCGGTAGCCGTAGTCGCTGCGCGCCTGCGGATCGAATCCGAACTCCATGGTGCCGGCCAACGTGGAGATGTTGGTCGCGTTGTCGTGCCCGCTGTCGGTCGACACCACCGCATAGCCCTGGCCGAGTTGCGCAGGGGCGGCGTCGCCGAGGTTCCCGTCGGTGCCGCCGCCTCCCTGGTAGTAGAACCGGCCGTTCCACGCGGTCGGCAGGCGCAGGTGGAACTTGATCGCATAGGTCTGCCCGTCCCGACCTTGGCGCTCGTCGATCTTGCCGACGATCTCGCAATGGTCGGGCAGTGTCGCGGTCGTGGCATTGAGCTGCGCGGTCGTGATCGTCGCGCCGTCTATCACGCGACCCAGCAACGCATTGCAGGCGATCGGGGTCGCAGCGTGGCCGGGCGTCGCGGCAGCGGCCAGCAGCAACGCACAGGCGGCAAGGAGAGCATGGGCAGCTCGCTTCATCGGGTGTCTCCTGTTGGTGTGGTTCGACGACGCTCGTCGACGCTGGGCCCGGTGCAAACTGGTTGCGTTATAGAACTACTATGCGATTGCCAATTTGGGGAGTTACCCGAACATCGCGTTTCACATAGTTAGCTTCATGAAGCTATTCGCCGTCGGCCCCTCCACGCCTTCAAAGGCCGGAACCGCGATGGCCCGAAAAGTGAAAAGCCCCTGATTTCCGAAGAAACCAGGGGCCTGTCAGGACGCTGTCGTCGGCAACCGACGTCGCGGTCGACTTACATGTGGTCGATCATCACCTGGCCGAAGCCCGAGCACGACACCTGGGTCGCGCCGTCCATCAGACGGGCGAAGTCATACGTCACCTTCTTCGACTGGATCGACTTTTCCATCGAGCTGATGATCAGGTCGGCAGCTTCCGTCCAGCCCATGTGGCGCAGCATCATCTCGGCAGAGAGGATCTCCGAGCCTGGGTTGACGTAGTCCTTGCCGGCGTACTTGGGCGCGGTGCCGTGAGTCGCCTCGAACATCGCGACCGAGTCCGAGAGGTTTGCCCCCGGTGCGATGCCGATGCCACCCACTTGCGCGGCCAGCGCGTCGGAGATGTAGTCGCCGTTCAGGTTCAGCGTCGCGATCACCGAGTACTCGGCCGGGCGCAGCAGGATCTGCTGCAGGAAGGCATCGGCGATCGAATCCTTGATCACGATGTCCTTGCCGGTCTTCGGGTTCTTGAACTTGCACCACGGGCCGCCGTCGATCAGTTCGGCGCCGAACTCCTTCTGCGCGAGCGCGTAGCCCCAGTCACGGAAGCCGCCCTCGGTGAACTTCATGATGTTGCCCTTGTGCACCAGCGTGACCGAGGGCTTGTCGTTGTCGATCGCGTACTGGATCGCCTTGCGCACGAGGCGCTCGGTACCTTCCTTGGAAACCGGCTTGATGCCGATCCCCGAGGTCCCCGGGAAGCGGATCTTCTTGACGCCGAACTCCTCCTGCAGGAACTTGATCAGCTTCTTCGCCTTCTCGCTCTCGGACTCGAACTCGATGCCGGCGTAGATGTCCTCCGAGTTCTCGCGGAAGATCACCATGTTGGTCTTCTCCGGCGCCTTGACCGGCGACGGCACGCCGTCGAAATACTGGATCGGCCGCAGGCAGACGTACAGGTCGAGCTCCTGGCGAAGCGCGACGTTCAGCGAGCGGATACCGCCGCCGACCGGCGTGGTCAGCGGCCCCTTGATCGAGATCACGTAATCCTTGACGGCATCGAGCGTCTCGGCCGGCAGCCACACGTCGGGACCATAGACCCGGGTCGATTTCTCGCCCGCATAGACCTCCATCCAGTGGATCTTCTTCTTGCCACCGTAGGCCTTCGCGACCGCGGCATCGACCACCTTGATCATCACCGGCGTGATGTCCAGGCCGGTGCCGTCGCCCTCGATGTACGGGATGATCGGATGGTCCGGCACGTTCAGCGAGAAGTCGGCGTTGACGGTGATCTTCTGCCCGCCTTCGGGCACCTTGATGTGCTGGTACATGGGGTGATGGGCTCCGCGCAGTGGAGAGTCGAGAGTGAGTCGGATGGAACGGGAAACGAGTTTTTGATTCTATGTCCGGTCGGCAGGCCGCGCCGGCCCGACGTTGATAATCCACCCTTCACTGCCCCGGCCGATGATGACCCGCCTGCTGTACACGTTCCGTCTCCCCGCATTCATCGCGCTGCTTGCCGCGGCCGCCGCCGCACCGGCGCAGGACGGTCCGCAGAAGCTCCCGGCGATCACGCTGAATGCCGGCATGCACCTGATCCAGGCCGAGGTCGCGCAGACGCCGCAGCAGCGCGCAACCGGGCTGATGTTCCGCCAGACGCTGGGCTCGAACGAAGGCATGCTGTTCGCATTCGAGGATGCCGGCCAGCAGTGCTTCTGGATGAAGAACACGCTGCTGCCGCTGTCGGTCGCGTTCGTGGCCGACGACGGCAGCATCGTCAACATCGAGAACATGAAGCCGCAGACGCTGGACAGCCATTGCTCGACCAAGCCGGTGCGCTTCGTGCTCGAGATGAACGAGGGCTGGTTCACGAAGCGCGGCATCAAGCCGGGCTTCAAGCTGCAGGGCAAGCCGTTCGTCAAGTGACGCGGCCGCCACCGGGCCGCTGAACGCAAAAGGCCGGTCCAACGACCGGCCTTTTTTGTTGCCTGGCGCTGCCGCGAGTCGCGGCGCGCGTTCAGCCGAAGTTGGCTTCCGCGAACTCCCAGTTCACGAGCGAGTTCAGGAACACCTCGACGAACTTCGGCCGCAGGTTGCGGTAGTCGATGTAGTAGGCATGCTCCCACACGTCGATGGTCAGCAGCGGCTTGTCGGCGGTGGTCAACGGCGTGCCGGCGGCACCCATGTTGACGATGTCGACGCTGCCGTCGGCCTTCTTGACGAGCCAGGTCCAGCCGGAGCCGAAGTTGCCGACGGCGCTCTTCTGGAACGCGTCCTTGAAGGCGGCGTAGTCGCCCCACTTGGCCTTGATCGCTGCGGCCAGCGCACCCTTGGGCTCCCCGCCGCCGTTCGGCTTCATGCAGCTCCAGAAGAACGTGTGGTTCCAGATCTGCGCGGCATTGTTGTAGATGCCGCCCGACGACTTCTTGACGATGTCCTCGAGCGACATGCTCTCGAACTCGGTCCCTTTCTGCAGGTTGTTCAGGTTCACGACGTAAGCGTTGTGGTGCTTGCCGTAGTGGTACTCGAGCGTTTCCTTGCTGAGGTGCGGGGCGAGTGCGTCCTGGGCGTAAGGCAACGGCGGCAGCTTGTGTTCCATGGTGATCGACCTCGTTCGAGAGTTGCGGGGTGGTTGTGTGGTTGGTATTGGCGCGCAATGTCGCTCGACCCATTGTAGGCAGCTTGCACGAGCGGCGCTCCGCTGCGCCGGCATCGCCGCTACTCCGGTTGCCGTTGCAACCGCTCGATACCGGAGGGCGCGAGCTCGTCGACCGTGACGCCGGCGACACCGTCGGCCAGCACCGCCCGCAGGTGCGAGCCGACCCGCATCGCATGCACCGAGACGATGGCGCGGCCGGACTCGTCGGTGATCCACGCATAACCCCGCTGCAGCACCTGCGCCGGGTCCAGCGACCGCAGCCGGCCCGCGAGGCCGTCCAGCCGTTGGCGCTGCAGCGCAAGCGACAGTGCCGCGGCGCGGCGCAGATGGCCGTCGAGCCGCGGCAGCCCGGCTCGGCCCTGCTCCAGCGGCCGCGTGACGCCGTTGTGCAGCCGCCGGCCGAGCAACTCCAGCCGGTGCGCCTGTTGGAGCACGCCCTGGCTGGGCCGCAGCAGGCGCATCGCCGCGCGGTCCAGCCATTGCCCGTGGTCGTCGAGCACGCGGTGCAGGCGCGTGCGCAGCGCCGTCGCGATGGTCTCGAGCTGGGCCAGGCAATCGGCGCGCACCGGCGCTGCGAGCTCGGCCGCCGCGGTCGGCGTCGGTGCGCGCAGGTCTGCCGCAAGGTCGGCCAGCGTGATGTCGGTTTCGTGGCCGACGCCGCAGACCACCGGGATCGAAGCGGCCGCGATCGCGCGCACGACCCGCTCGTCGTTGAACGCCCAGAGGTCCTCGAGAGAGCCGCCGCCGCGGCAGACGATCAGCGTCTCGACTTCGGCGCGCCGGCTCGCGAGCTCGATCGCGGCGCACAGCGCCGGCGGCGCCTCGGCGCCCTGCACCGGGCTCGGGTAGACGATCACCTGCACCTGCGGCGCGCGCCGCGCCAGCGTGGACTGCACGTCGTGCAGCGCGGCGCCGCCCAGCGACGTGACGACCCCGATGCGCCTCGCGAACGCCGGCAGCGGCCGCTTGCGCGCCGGGTCGAACAAGCCCTGCGCCTCGAGTTGCGCCTTCAGCCGCAGGAAGCGCTCGAACAGCGCACCATCGCCGGCGCGCCGCATCGCTTCGACGATGAACTGCAATTCGCCGCGCGGCTCGTAGACGTCGATCCGTCCCCGCACCTCCACGAGCTGGCCGTCGGCCGGCGCGAAGTCGAGCAGGATCGCGGCACGCCGGAACATCGCGCAGCGCAGCGTCGCCGAGCCGCCGTCGGCATCCTTCAGGCTGAAGTAGCAGTGGCCGCTGGCGGCCCGCGCATGCCCCGAGATTTCGCCGCGCACCGTGACCGCGCCAAAGCGGTTGGCGAGCGTCTCGCCGACCTCGCGCACCAGCTCCGCGACGCTGCGGGTGCCGCCGCGCGGCCGCAGCGAACCGGACTCAATCACGCGCCAGCCCAATACCGGCGCGGTCCGAGAACTCCACAACCGCGCCACCCGTGGCCCGGCGCCGTGATCCGCGTGTCACGGTGCTGTCATTTCGATGCAGAGCTTTGATTCCAAAGGAATTTTTCATGCCTAAACTTTCAGCAAAGTGTTGCAGGCCCAGATTTTTCGCGACCCTGCGGCGTTGCACCACCAGTTGCCCACAAAGTTGTCCACACGTGCAGTGGATGGACCGCGGGCCCGGTCCGGGTTCGCCGTGGATGTCTGTGAGGAAGGCGCCGCAAACGAGACGCACGAGGCGTGGGCCGACTCGGGCCTTCACGCCATAATCGCGCGTCTCAAAATCCGTGGTCACGCGCTGAAAGGGCTCGATTGTTTTCGATCATACAAGCCGCCGGTTGGCCGATCTGGCCGCTGCTCCTGTGCTCGATCGCCGCGCTGGCGCTGATCATCGAACGCATCACCAGCCTGCGGGTTTCGCGGGTTGCGCCGCCGAAGCTGCTCGACGAGGTGATCTCGGTGACGCGCGCGCACCTTCCGGCCGCCGATGTCGTCAACAAGCTGGCCGAGAACTCCGTGCTCGGCACCGTGCTGGCCGCCGGCGTGCGTGCCGTCGTGGCCGACCCGCGCATCAACGAGACCACGCTGCGCGGCGTCTTCGAGTCGGCCGGGCGGGCTGCCGTGCACAAGCTCGAGCGCTACCTGAACTCGCTGGGCACGATCGCATCGGCCGCGCCGCTGCTCGGGCTGATGGGTACCGTGATCGGGATGATCGAGATCTTCGGCTCGCAGGCGCCGACCGGCGGCAACAACCCGGCGATGCTCGCGCACGGCATCTCGATCGCGCTGTACAACACCGCGTTCGGGCTGATGATCGCGATCCCGTCGCTGATGTTCTACCGCTACTTCCGCGGCCTGGTCGATGCCTACACGCTCGACATGGAGCAGGCCTGCGACCGGCTGGTGCCGCACCTGATGCGCTTCGCGTCGCCGCGCAACCAGGCGCCGCAAGGCTGACGAGACCACGATGTCACTGAACTTCCGCAAGCAGCGCCCGGAGGATCCGGAGATCAACCTGATCCCGTTCATCGACGTGCTGCTGGTCGTGCTGATCTTCCTGATGCTGTCGACCACGTACTCGAAGTTCACCGAGCTGCAGATCAACCTGCCGGTGGCCGACGCCGAACAGGCCCGCGACCGGCAGCGCGAGATCATCGTCGCGGTTGCTGCCGACGGACGCTACGCGATCAACCGCAAGCCGGTCGACGGCCGCAGCGTCGAAGCGCTGACCGCCGAACTCGCGGCCGCGGCAGGCGGCGCGAGCGACATGATCGTGATCGTCTCCGCCGATGCGACCGCGGCGCACCAGAGCGTCGTCAACGTGATGGACGCCGCGCGCCGCGCCGGCCTGCCGCATCTGACCTTCGCGACGCAGACCTCGGGCAACGGCGACGCGCGCTGACGCGCCACGCGGTCGGCTCCCCGCAGCGGATTGCCCTCGCCTCACGTGGCACAGAACGACTGGTCGGGCCGCCTGCAACGTGCATGGCTGCGGCGCGGACCGCTCGCGATCGCGCTCTGGCCGCTGGCCCAGCTGTTCGGCGGGGCCGTGCGAATCCGCAGCGCGCTGTATGCGGCCGGAAAGCTCGCGACGCATGAGCTGCCGGTACCGGTGATCGTCGTCGGCAACCTGATCGTCGGCGGCGCCGGCAAGACCCCGACCGTGATCGCGATCGTGCAATTGCTCCAGCAGCGCGGCTATACGCCGGGCGTCGTCTCCCGGGGCTATGGCCGGCGCGAGGACGGCGTGGTCGCGGTCGACGACGACACGACGCCCGCCGCAGCCGGCGACGAGCCGCTGCTGATCCGCCGGCGTACGCGGGTGCCGGTAGCGGTCGGACGCGACCGGGCCGCCGCGGGCGAGTTCCTGCTGAGCCTGCATCCCGAGGTCGACGTGGTCGTCTGCGACGACGGGTTGCAGCATCTGCGTCTCGCTCGCACGGCGCAGGTGCTGGTCTTCGACGAGCGCGGCGTGGGCAACGGCTGGCTGCTCCCGGCCGGACCGCTGCGCGAGCCGCTGCCTGCGCGCGCGCCGCCCAGGACACTCGTGCTGTACAACGCGACGCGCCGCACGACACGCTTGAAAGGCGAGTTCGCGAAACGGTCGCTCGCCGGCATCGCCCCGCTGAAGGAGTGGCGTGCCGGTGTGGCCCCGTCGCCGGCTGCACTGGACGCATTGAAGCGTGCGCTGCGCACCCCCATCGTCGCTGCCGCGGGCATGGCGCATCCGCAGCGCTTCTTCTCGATGCTGCGCGACCAGGGGTTGCCGATCAAGAAGTGTCCGCTGCCCGACCACTACGACTTCGGCACGCTGCCGTGGCCGCGCGAGACGACCGACGTGATCGTCACCGAGAAGGACGCGGTCAAGCTCGACCCGGCCCGCCTCGGCACGACGACCCGGGTCTGGGTCGCGACGCTAGACTTCACGTTGCCGGCCGCGTTCGAAGCGGCGCTGCTCGCGCTGCTGCCGCCGCCTTCGCCGCCGCCGCGCTGAGCTCAGAACCTCACACGATTTCGACTATGGAAACCCGCCTACTCGACCTTCTGGTCTGCCCGATCTGCAAAGGCCCGCTCGAGCATTGGCGACCGCCGCAGCACGAGCGGCAGGAGTTGGTCTGCCGGGCCGACGGACTCGCGTTCCCGGTGCGCGACGGCATCCCGGTGATGCTCGAAGGCGAAGCGCGTCCGATCGACGCGCCGGTGCCGCCGGCGAACGCCGCGGCATGACCGTGAGCGCGACCATGCCGGCTACGCCGCCGTTCACGGTGCTCGTCCCGGCGCGGCTTGCGTCGACCCGGCTGCCGAACAAGCCGCTGGCCGACATCGGCGGCGTGCCGATGATCGTGCGCGTCGCGCAGCGCGCGGCGCAATCAACAGCGCGCTCGGTCGTCGTCGCGGCCGACCATGCCGACATCGTCGCCGCCTGCCGCGAGCACGGCGTGCAAGCCTTGCTGACACGCACCGACCACGCGACCGGCAGCGACCGGCTTGCCGAAGCCTGCGTGCTGCTGGGCCTGGACGGCGACGATGCGGTCGTCAACGTTCAGGGCGACGAGCCGTTGATCGCGCCCTCTCTGATCGATGCCTGCGCCGCGCTGCTCGCGCAACGCCCTGACTGCGTGATGAGCACTGCCGCGCATGCGATCGACCACGCCGCCGAGATGGACAGCGCGAACGTCGTCAAGGTCGTGCTGGATGCGGCCGGCCGGGCGCTGTACTTCTCGCGTGCGCCCATCCCCTGGGCGCGCGATGCGCGCGCCGCCGGCAGCCCGGCGCTCGCGAGCCCGGCGCCGCTGCGCCACATCGGCATCTATGGCTATCACGCCGGCTTCCTGCGGCAATTCCCGAAGCTGCGGACGAGCCCGCTCGAAACGATCGAAGCGCTCGAGCAGTTGCGCGTGTTGTGGCACGGCGAGCGTATCGCGGTGCACGTCAGCGACGAGCGGCCCGGGCCGGGCGTCGACACACCGGAAGATCTGGCGCGCGTGCGCGCGCTGTTCGGCTGAGCAGCCGATCGGCGGGCTCATGCACCGCGCCGGGGCTCGCGCGCCCGGCCGTCAGCTTCGTGCCAGGGCGTGCATGGTATTCTCGACCCGATGTGATGAGCGTCGCCCCACGCGGGCGCCCTGCTCGCGCGCAAGAACACACAAACGGGGCGACAACCTATGAGACTGATCCTGCTGGGCGCGCCCGGCGCGGGCAAAGGCACGCAGGCAGCATTCATCTGCAAACAGTTCGGCATTCCGCAGATTTCCACCGGCGACATGCTGCGCGCGGCGGTCAAGGCCGGCACGCCGCTGGGCCTGGCGGCCAAGCAGGTGATGGACAGCGGCGGGCTGGTCAGCGACGAGATCATCATCGGCATGGTCAAGGAGCGCATCGCGCAGCCGGATTGCGCCAACGGCTTCCTGTTCGACGGCTTCCCACGCACGATCCCGCAGGCCGAGGCGATGAAGCAGGCCAACGTACGGCTGGACGCCGTGCTCGAGATCGACGTGCCCGACGACGTCGTGCGCGAACGGGTCACCGGCCGGCGCGTGCACGGGGCATCGGGGCGCGTGTACCACGTCAAGTACAACCCTCCGAAAGTCGACGATCGCGACGACGTGACCGGCGAGCCGCTCGAGCAGCGCTCCGACGACACGCTCGAGAAGGTCAACACCCGCCTGCAGAAGTACCACGCAGAGACCGAGCCGCTGGTCGGCTATTACACGGCCTGGAGCGCGAGCGGCGACCCGCAGGCACCGCGCTATCGCAAGATCAGCGGACTGGGCACGGTCGACGAGATCACCGCGCGAGCGCTCGCGGCCCTGACCTGACGACAGGCGCGACGCGCGCCGGTTTCGTCATCTCATCCTCCAACACCGGACGGTTGCAGCCATGGACATCGCAGGCAAGGTTTTCATCGTCACCGGCGGCGCATCGGGCCTGGGCGAAGGCACGGCCCGCATGCTCGCCGCTCACGGCGGCCGGGTCGTGATCGCCGACCTGCAGGCCGACAAGGGCGAGGCGCTCGCCAACGAGCTCGGCGGCGCGTTCGTCCGGTGCGACGTGAGCCAGGAGAGCGACGCGCAGGCCGTGGTCGCGAAGGCCGTGTCGCTCGGCAAGCTGGTCGGCCTGGTCAACTGCGCCGGCATCGCGCCGGCCGCCAAGACCGTCGGCAAGGACGGCGCGCATGCGCTGAACCTGTTCGCGAAGGTGATCAACGTCAACTTGGTCGGCAGCTTCAACATGATCCGGCTCGCGGCCGAGGCGATGGCCAAGAACGAGCCGGAGCCGACCGGCGAGCGCGGCGTGCTGATCTCGACCGCGAGCGTGGCCGCATACGACGGGCAGATCGGCCAGGCCGCCTACTCCGCCTCGAAAGGCGGCGTTGTCGGCATGACGCTGCCGATCGCGCGCGACCTGGCCGAGCTCGGCATCCGGGTGGTGACGATCGCGCCCGGCATCTTCGACACCCCGCTGCTCGGCACGCTGCCCGAGCC
>DATCSE010000563.1:0-2984 GCA_036568605.1 Burkholderiaceae bacterium
AGCTGAACCTCGGATGCGACCCCCTCTCCCGCTTGCGGGAGAGGGCTGGGGTGAGGGTCGTCGCGTGGCTCGGTGCTGCCCTCCTCAGCGCCTGCGCCGTCGGCCCCGACTACCAGCGCCCCAGCGCCGCATCCCCCGCCGTCTTCAAGGAAGCCCCGCAAGCCGACGCCGGCTGGTTCCCCGCCGCACCGGCCGACGCGCTGGACCGCGGCCCCTGGTGGCAGCTCTTTGGCGATGCCGAGCTGAACCAGCTGGCCGAGCAGGTCGAGGTCTCGAACCAGAACGTCGCGGCCGCGGTCGCGGCGTACGCGCAGGCCAAGGCCCTGGTCGCGCAGCAGCGCGCGTCGCTGTTCCCGCAGGTCACGGTCGACGCCAGCGCGAAGCGCAGCGGCGGCAACTCGGCCAGCGCGGTCGGCAACAGCTACCAGGCCGCGCTGGGCGCGAGCTGGGAGGCCGACCTGTGGGGCTCGCTGCGCCGCAGCGTCGAGAGCGCCCAGGCCAGCGCGCAGGCCAGCGATGCGCAGCTGGCGTCGGCGCGCCTGTCGGCGCAGGCCGAGCTCGCGACCAACTACTTCTCGCTGCGCGATGCCGACACCGAGCTCGAGCTGCTGCGCCGCACCGTCGAAGGCTACGAGCGCACGCTGACGATCACGCAGAACCGCTACAACGCCGGCATCGCACCGCGCACCGACGTGCTGCAGGCGCAGACGACGCTCGCGAACGCCCGAGCCGATCTCGCCGCGCAGGTGAACACGCGTGCGCAGCTCGAGCACGCGATCGCGGTGCTGATCGGCAAGGCGCCGGCCGAGTTCACGCTCGCGCCGGCCGAGTGGAACATGACGGTGCCGGCGGTGCCGCTGGTTGTGCCATCCGAGCTGCTGCAGCGCCGGCCCGACATCGCTGCGTCCGAGCGCGATGTCGCGGCGGCCAACGCCGAGATCGGCGTCGCGCGCTCGGCCTACTTCCCGAGCCTGACGCTGTCGGCCTCGGCCGGCGGCGCGTCCAGCCAGCTCGGCGATCTGTTCAAGGCTTCGAGCAGCCTGTGGTCGCTGGGGCTGTCGGTCGCGCAGACGGTGTTCGATGCCGGCGCGACCCGCGCCAAGGTC
Organism: Burkholderiaceae bacterium; assembly: GCA_036568605.1. GTDB lineage: Bacteria > Pseudomonadota > Gammaproteobacteria > Burkholderiales > Burkholderiaceae_C > DATCSE01. The sequence continues at coordinate 1,107 of DATCSE010000563.1, forward strand.
GACAGCGCCTACGCCGCGCGCGACAAGGCAGTCGCAACCTACCGCCAGACCGTGCTCAGCGCGTTCCAGGCGGTCGAGGACCAGCTCTCGTCGCTGCATGCGTTGGCCGAGCAGGCGGGGTTGCGCCGCGCTGCGTCCGAGGCCGCCGACCTGACCGAGCAGCAGCTGCTGAACCGCTACCAGGCCGGCCAGGTCAGCTACAGCGATGTCGTCACCGCGCAGGCCTCGGCGCTCAGCGCGCGGCGCACGCTGGCGCAGCTCACCGCGAGCCGGCAGGCCGCGGCGATCTCGCTGATCACCGCACTGGGCGGCGGCTGGCACGCACCGAGCTAGGCCGACACGCGGTGCGACCGCATCACACGCCGGCTGAGAGGCCGCGTGCCTATGTATCGAAACACCCTAGGCGGCCCGCCGGCACGCTCCGTCAGAATCCGCGCTGTTTCACGGAGCAACCACGGATGGACAAAACCTGGCTGAAGCAATACCCGGCGGGCGTGCCGGCCAACATCGACGTGCAGCAGTACGCGTCGCTGGTGGCCCTGCTCGACGAGAGCTTCAAGAAGTACGCCTCGCGCATCGCCTACAAGTTCATGGGCAAGGCGATCAGCTTCGCGCAGGTCGACGACGCGTCGCGCGCGCTGGCCGCGTACCTGCAGGCGCAAGGGCTGGAGAAGGGCGACCGGGTCGCGATCATGATGCCCAACGTGCCGCAGTACCCGATCGCGGTCGCGGCGATCCTGCGCGCCGGGTACGTGGTGGTCAACGTGAACCCGCTGTACACGCCGCGCGAGCTCGAGCACCAGCTCAAGGACTCGGGCGCGAAGGTCATCATCATGGTGGAGAACTTCGCGACCACGCTGCAGCAGGTGGCTGCGTCGGTGCCGACGAAGAAGGTGATCCTCACCGCGCTGGGCGACCTGCTGGGCTTTCCGAAGTCGCTGATCGTCAACTACGTCGTGCGCAACGTGAAGAAGATGGTGCCGGCGTACGAGCTGCCCGGCGCGGTGCGCTTCAACGACGCGCTGTCGCAGGGGCGCGGCAAGAGCTTCAGGCCGGCGACGGTCGGCCCCGACGACATCGCGGTGCTGCAGTACACCGGCGGCACCACCGGCGTCAGCAAGGGTGCGGTGCTGCTGCATCGCAACCTGGTCGCCAACATCCTGCAGTCCGAGGCGTGGTACCAGCCGGCGCTGAAGAAGATCCCGGCCGGCGAGCCCATCGTGACGATCTGCGCGCTGCCGATCTATCACATCTTCGGCTTCAACACGAACGTGATGCTGAGCATGCGCATGGGCGGCTGCAACATCCTGATCCCGAACCCGCGCGACCTGCCGGCCGTGTTCAAGGAGCTGCGCGGCGAGAAGTTCCACAGCTTCCCGGCGGTCAACACGCTGTTCAACGCGATGGCCAACCACGCCGAGTTCAGCAGCGTGGACTGGAGCAGCCTGGTGCTGTCGGTCGGCGGCGGCATGGCGGTGCAAAGCGCAACCGCCAAGCTCTGGCTCGACAAGACCGGCTGCCCGATCGTCGAAGGCTACGGCCTCTCGGAGACCAGCCCGTCGGCCACCTGCAACCCGGTCGACAGCACCGCGTACAGCGGCAACATCGGGCTGCCGCTGCCGAACACCGAGCTTGCGTTGCTCGACGACGAGGGCCGCGAGGTGCCGCTGGGCTCGCCCGGCGAGATCGCGATCCGCGGGCCGCAGGTGATGGCCGGCTACTGGCAGCGTCCCGACGAGACCGCGAAGGTGATGACGGCCGACGGCTACTTCCGCAGCGGCGACATCGGCGTGGTGGACGAGCGCGGCTACTTCAAGATCGTGGACCGCAAGAAGGACATGATCCTGGTCAGCGGCTTCAACGTCTACCCGAACGAGG
>DATCSE010000564.1:0-21157 GCA_036568605.1 Burkholderiaceae bacterium
CATGGAGCGCCGCTGGAACGGCGACCAGGTCGACTGGGGCCTGAACTTCACCGGCCACCCGGTCGTGCTGAAAGTGAAGATGGGACGCTACCGGTGAGCCGGACGCGCGCTTCGAATCGATGGATCAAACGATGAGCCAACTGACCTACTCCAGCCCCTTTCCCGACCACTTCGTCTTCGGCGTCGCCGCGGCCTCCGCGCAGATCGAAGGCGCCGCTTTCGAAGACGGCAAGGGCGTCTCGAACTGGGACCATTTCGCGCGCATCCCCGGCAAGGTCGCCAACGGCGACAACCTCGACGTCGCCTGCGACCACTACCACCGCTTCGACGAGGACTTCGCGCTGATGGCCTCGCTCGGCGTCAAGCACTACCGCCTGTCGATCTCGTGGCCGCGCATCTACCCGAACGGCGACGGCGTTCTGAACCAGGCCGGCCTGGATTTCTACGCTCGCCTGCTCGACAGCATGGAGCGCCACGGGATCACGCCGTGGGTCACGCTGTTCCACTGGGACCTGCCACAGGCGCTGGAGGAGCAGGGCGGCTGGACCTCGCGCGTCACGGTGGAGGCGTTCGGCATCTATGCCGAGACCGTCGTGAAGGCCTTTGCCGGCCGCGTGAAGCACTGGATCACGCTGAACGAGATCCGCTGCTTCACGACGCTCGCCTACGGGCTGGGCACCAAGGCGCCGGGCCGGCGTGAGCCCGCGGCGGTCGTGAACCAGACGATCCACCATGCGCTGATCTGCCATGGCCTCGCGGTGCAGGCGGTGCGCCGCCACGGCGGCTTCGGCGCGCGCGTCGGCCTGACCGACAACAGCGACCTGTGCGTGCCGGTCACCGAGACGCCGGACGACATCGCCGCGGCGCGCGCGTGGTACGAGGAGCGCAACGCCCACATCCTCGGCGCGATCCATGGCCGCGGCTACAGCGAGGCCTACCTCGCGCGTGTCGGCGCCGATGCGCCGGTCGTGCAGCCGGGCGACTTCGACCTCATCGGCCTGCCGACCGACTTCCTCGGCCTGAACGTCTACACCGCGACCTACGTGCGCGCCGGCAGGAACGGGGCGCCCTACGAACAGCTCGCGCTGCCGGCGAACTATCCGCGCGCCGACAGCGTCTGGCTCAACCTGGTGCCACAAGCCATCTACTGGGGCATGCGACTGGCCCACGAAGCCTATGGCCATGCCTCCATCTACATCACCGAGAACGGCTGCGGCTACAACACCGAGCCGGTGGTCGAGGGCGAGGTGCACGACCTGCACCGCCGCGACTACGTCCGTTCGCACCTGCGCGAGGTGCACCGCGCGATCGCCGACGGCGTGCCCGTGCACGGCTACTTCCTGTGGTCGTTCATCGACAACTACGAGTGGGAAGACGGCTACGAGCGCCGCTTCGGCATCGTGCACTGCGACTTCGCGACGCAGGTGCGCACGCCCAAGCTCTCCGCGCGCTATTACGCCGAGGTGATGCGCACGCGGCGCATCGTCTGACGGTCACTCGCCACGACCCAGAGGAATCGACGTGACCACGCTGCCCCCCGTCATCGCCGTGCCGACCGACCGCCTCCCCATGCGCCAGAAGGTGGGCTACGGGCTCGGGTCCTTCCTGGACATGTGGGGCCACTGGCTCTACCAGTCGCTCGCGTTCCAGGTCTTCAACATCTTCCTCGGCGTCGCGCCGGGACTGATCTCGACGGTCATGGCGATCAAGATCGGCATCGATGCGGCCTCGGACGCGATCTTCGGCTGGCTGTCCGACAACGCGCGCTCGCGCTGGGGGCGGCGGCGCCCGTTCATCCTGGTCGGCGGCGTGCTCGCCGGTGCGGGCTTGCCGCTGATGTTCGCCGTCGGCCGCGGCTGGACCGACACGCAGTACTTCGCCTTCATGCTGGTCTCGATGCTGGTGTACGTGCCGGTGATGAGCTGCTTCAACATGCCGTGGGTCAGCCTCGGCTCGGAGATGACGCCCGACTACCACGAGCGCACCTCCGTCATGCAGATCAAGGGCGTGATCCAGAAGGTCCCGGAACTCGGGATGTTCGTCGCCGCGCAGTTCACGACGCTGGCGGTGTTCAACGGCGCGGACGGCAAGCCCGACATCCTGCGCGGCGCCCAGGTCTACACGCTGATCCTCGGCGCGATCATGGTCGCGCTGTCGATCGCGATCTTCCTGCTGACGCGCGAGCGCTACTACGAGAAGGTGGTGCTGACGAGCGGCCAGAAGGTGTTGTTCCGCGACACGCTGTATCGCACGCTGAAGAACCGGCCGTTCCGCACGCTGCTGGGCATGTCGTTCGCGTACGCGACGGCCACCGCGATGGTCAGCATCCTGGGCTACTACACGACCGTCTACTACGTCTGCCGCGGCGACGTCGCGCTCGCGGGCCAATGGAATTCCGCGATGGGCGTCGCCGGCATGGTGTTCGGCCTCGCCGGCATCGGATTCTTCGGCGCGGTCGCCAAGCGCATGGGCAAGCGCGAGGCGATGATCGCGGTGCTGTTCAGCGCGATCGCGGCCTTCATCGGCGACTGGTGGTTCTACGACCCCGCCCACCCGTGGATGCAACTTCTCGCGACCGGCTGCGTCGCGTTCACCGGCGCCGGCTTCTGGACGATCTACGGCGCGATGATCCCCGACGTCGTCGACCACGACGAGCTCGAGACCGGCCAGCGCCGCGAGGGCTCGTTTGCGGCCTGCCAATCGTGGATCACCAAGGTCGGCATCGCGATCGGCACCGGTGCCTCCGGCTGGATCCTGCAGTTCACCGGCTTCGACTCGAAGCTCTCGGTGCAGAGCGACACCGCGATCCTGGTGATGCGGGCGTTGCTGTCGGGCATCCCGGTCGCCGGGCTGGTGGTCTCGCTGATCGTCATCCTGCGGCTGCAGCTGGACGAACAGCGCATGCAGGTGATCCGCGTGGCGCTCGAGAGCCGGCGCGGGACGGTGTGAGGCCGCGCCGATGAACCGCGGCGGCACGGCATCCGCGAGGGGTCCGGACATGGCAGCAGATCGCTTGACGCGGCGGGGTTTCGTCGCGACGGCGGCCGTGCCGCGGCACGGCATCGGCGTCGAGGGCCAACGCATCGCCGACCTGGGAGGCGGCCTGTACGTGAACCCCGTCGTGCCCGGCGACCATCCGGACCCGACCATCCTGAAGGACGGGTCGGACTACTACATGACGTTCTCGTCGTTCCAGCTCTACCCCGGCGCCGCGATCTGGCACTCGCGCGACCTGGTGAACTGGACCCCGGTCTGCGCCGCACTGCGCCGCAACATCGGCACCGTCTGGGCGATGGACCTGGTCAAGCACGGCGGGCGCTACTTCATCTACATCCCGGCGCTGCAGCCGAACCGTGTGGCGACCTACGTGATCCACGCCGACGACATCCGCGGCCCGTGGAGCGATCCGGTCGACCTGAAGCTGGACGGCTGCATCGACCCCGGCCATGCGATCGGCGAGGATGGCCATCGCTACCTCTTCGTCAACGGCATTCGTCGCATCCGCCTGAGCGCCGACGGCCTCGCGACCGTCGGCGCACTGGAACACGCGCACACGCCGTGGCAGTACCCGAGGGACTGGGTCGTCGAGATGTACGCCCCCGAGGGCCCGAAGCTGCTGCGCCGCGGCGCCTACTTCTACATGATCTCGGCGGTCGGCGGCACCAGCGGGCCGCCCACCAGCCACATGGTCACGGTGGCGCGCTCGCGCTCCATCCACGGGCCGTGGGAGGACTGCCCGTTCAACCCCATCGTGCGCACGACGAGCGCCGACGAGCGGTGGTGGTCGCGCGGACATGCCTCGGTCGTCGAGGGCCCGACCGGTGACTGGTGGATGGTCTATCACGGCTACGAGAACGGCTGGCGCACGCTAGGCCGCCAGGTGCTGCTCGAGCCGGTGACCTGGACCGCCGACGGCTGGCTGCGCGCGCTCGGCGGCATGCTCGCGCGCCCGTTGCCGAAGCCGCGCGGCGGTCTGCCCAGTGCGGCCGGCGCAGCGCTCAGCGACGACTTCACGCAGGACCGCCTGGGCACGCAGTGGGCACTGTTCGGCCCCGAGGGCCACGAGCTGGATCGCGCCCGCGTCGACCGCGGCCGCCTCGTGCTGCGTGCGAAGGGCACGTCGCTGGCCGACTGCTCGCCGCTGGTGTGCACCGTCGGCGACCGGCACTACGAGGCCGAGATCGAGTTCGAGATCGACGACGGCGTGCAGGCCGGCCTGGCGCTGTTCTACGACGCCCGCGGCCACCTCGGCATCGGCTTCGACGGCCAGACGATGTTCACGCACCAGTACGGCGAGGAGCAAGCCTGGATGCGCACGAAGGCAGCCGCGCGCCGCTACCGCGTCCGGCTGCGCAGCGTCGCGCACAACGTCGCGTTCGACTACGCGCTCGACGACGGGCCGTGGATCCGCCAGGACTGGCAGCGCGAGGTCTCCGGCTACCACCACAACGTCTTCGGCGGCTTTCTCGCGTTGCGCATCGCCTTGTTCGCGATCGGCCGCGGCGAAGTCCGCTGGCGCCATTTCCGCTACCGCGGGCTGCAGGCCTGAACGTGGCGGCCGCAATCTTCACCACGACAACCACACGGCGAACATGACCCACCGTCTCTGCAAACTCCTCGTGGCCATCGCGCTGCCGCTGTTCGCGAGCGCTCCTGCGCCGGCCGCCGACATCGCCCAGGCGAGCCTGACCGTGCACGCCGACGCCGCCGGCCCGCACATCGATCCCGATGTCTACGGCCAGTTCGCCGAGCATCTCGGCGAGGGCATCTACGGCGGGCTGTGGGTCGGCCCCGAATCGAAGATCCCGAACGTTCGCGGCTGGCGCAAGGACGTCGTGCAGGCGCTGCGCCAGCTCGAGGTGCCGGTGGTGCGCTGGCCGGGCGGCTGCTTCGCCGACGACTACGACTGGCGCGACGGCATCGGCGACCCCAAGAAGCGGCCCGCGCGGCTGAACCGCTGGTGGGGCGGCGCCGAGACCAACCGCGTGGGCACGCACGAATTCATGGATCTGGCCGAGCAGCTCGGTGCCGAGGTGGTGATCGCCGGCAACATGGCGTCGATGACGCCCAAGTCCATGAGCCACTGGCTCGAGTACATGACCGGCGAAGGGCGTTCCGCGCTGACCGACGAGCGCCGCCGCAACGGCCGCGACAAGCCCTGGAAGGTCAAGTACTTCGGCATCGGCAACGAGAGCTGGGGCTGCGGCGGCAACATGCGCCCCGAGTACCAGTCGGACCTGCACAACCAGTACGCGACCTTCCTGCCGAACGGCCCGAAGCGAGTGGCCTCGGGCGACGGCCAGGCCAACGATCACCTGATCGAGATCCTGATGCAGCGCTCGATGCCGCACATGGATGCGCTGACGCTGCACTACTACACGCTGCCCGGCGGCGAGTGGGCCAGGAAGGGCCAGGCGACGGGCTTCGACACCGACTCGTGGGCGAAGACGATCAAGTCCGCGAAGGACATCGAGAAGCGCATCGCGGCCATCACGTCCATCATGGACAAGTACGACGCCGACAAGCGCGTCGCGCTGTACGTCGACGAGTGGGGCACCTGGATGGACGCGGCGCCGGGCAGCAAGCGCGGCGCGCTGTACCAGCAGAACTCGCTGCGCGATGCGATGGTCGCCGCGGTGTCGCTGAACGTCTTCCACCGCCACACCGACCGCGTGCGCATGACCAACATCGCGCAGATGGTCAACGTGCTGCAGGCGATGGTGCTGACCGACGGCCCGCGCATGCTGCTGACGCCGACCTACCACGTCTTCGACCTCTACAAGCCCTTCAAGGGCGCGACGCCGCTGAAAGCCGAGGTGACCAGCCCGACCTACCGCCGCGGCGAGTTCGAAATGCCCGCGGTCGAGGCCAGCGTCGCGAAGACCGCCGACGGCCGGACCGTGATCGCGCTCGTCAACCTCGACCCCGAGCGGCCCGCGCGCGTGGCGACCGGGCTGCGCAGCGCCGTGCAGGGCCGCGTGCTGACCGCCGCGACGATGGACGCGCACAACGACTTCGATCAGCCGGCGGCCATCGCGCCCGCGCCGTACCGCGCCCAGCCGGGCGCCGATGGCCTGACGCTGGATCTGCCGGCGAAGTCCATCGTGGTCGTCACCACCGCGATGCGTCGCCACGGCCTCGTGCCGATGTGGTGGGACACGGGCGCGCTGTTCGATCGCCGCAGCGACGGCGTCGCAGGCCGCGCCCGCGCCGATGCGCGAGATCACGAGCCTCGAACTCGCGCGCGAGATGTCTCCCGGCATCAACCTCGGCAACACGCTCGAGGCACGTCCCGCCGAGACCTCGTGGGGTAATCCTCCGCCGAACCGGCGCCTCATGAACGCCTACAAGGCGGCAGGCTTCCGCAGCGTGCGCATCCCGGTCGCGTGGAGCCAGTACGTCGACGCCGACGACCGCATCCGCCCGGCGTGGATGGCCCACGTGCGCCAGACGGTCGACGACGCGCGCGCCGCCGGGCTGATCGCGATGATCAACATCCATTGGGACGGCGGCTGGATGGATCATCCGTTCCGCGCGAAGCAGGCGACCATCAACGCGCGGCTGAAGCGCCTGTGGACGCAGATCGCCGCGGCCTTCGAGGACTGCGACGAGGGCGTGCTGTTCGCCGGCACGAACGAGGTCATGGAGGAGAACGTCTGGTCCACGCCGACGGCCGAGAACCTCGAGGTCCAGGCCAGCTTCAACCAGGCCTTCGTGGACGCGGTGCGCGCCACCGGCGGCCACAACGCGAAGCGGCACCTCGTGGTGCAGGCCTACAACACGAACTTCGACTATGCGGTGAAGTGGGCCGTCATGCCGAAGGACAGCGTGGCCGACCGCCTGATGCTGGAAGTGCACTACTACGATCCGTACGACTTCGCGCTCAACGAGAAGAGCCGGATCTGGCAATGGGGCGCGATCGCCCAGGACCCCGAAGCCGTGCAGCACTGGGCCGACGAGGCCTACGCCGACGCCAAGGCGCGCAGCCTGCGCGAGCGCTTCATCGACCAGGGCGTGCCGGTGATCGTCGGCGAGTACGGCGCGTACCCGAAGCGGGCCTTCCCCGGCATGCAGCCGTACGTGCACCACTGGATCCGCGAGGTCACCACCGCGATGCGTCGCCACGGCCTCGTGCCGATGTGGTGGGACACGGGCGCGCTGTTCGATCGCCGCAGCGGTGAGCAGAAGGATCCGCAGACGATCCGGCTCATCGTCGAATCCGGCCGTTGAGGCGGCCCCGCGGCCGATCCGCAAGGCAGAACCGGAGGTGAAGGCGCACTGACGCTTTGCCTCGTCGCGCCGCCGTCAGCGCCTCCGCACATCGCCTAGGTGTTTCCTCTCAATAGTTAATGCGACAGCCAAACTATTATGGCGTCGAGGTGATTTAGCGGCATATCAACCGCCGCGAAAAGTCCAACGCGAGCGACCGGCCACACCGAACGGCGGCGACTCGCGCTGATGAACGAGAGGCGAGGCCGCCGGCCCGCGCGACAAAAGGAGACGACAGTGAGACAAGTCCGGAAAGAGGGGCGACTGGCGCTGATGGCGGCAGCCTGCATTGTGATGCTGGCTGGCTGTGGCGGCGGTGGCAGCAGCGGCGACAGCGGCTCCGAGGGCCGCCTGCAGGTCATCAGCTTCAACTACCCCGGCGGGGCCACGCTGCTCAGCGGGTCGGTCACATTGAAGGCGACGGCAACGTCCGGCCTGCCGGTGTCGTTCCGCTCGGGCACGCCGACGACGTGCACGGTGTCCGGAGACCAGCTGACGCTGACCGCTGCAGGGGAGTGCCTGGTGATCGCGAGCCAGGCGGGCGGCACCGGCGCCGACGGCGTGCAGTGGGCGTCGGCGGACGACACGAGCCAGCTGTTCAACGTGTTGAAGCACACCCAGGCGATCACCTTCGAGCCGCCGCCATACGTCGTGCTCGGGGGCAGCAGCAAGGTGGTTCAACTCAGCGGCACGGCAGACAGCAATCTCCCGCTGACCTTCGCGACGGCGACCCCCGATGTCTGCACCGTCAGCGGCAGCACCTTGACGCTCCTGGCCAAGGGGTCGTGCGCGGTGACCGCCACGCAGGCGGGCACGAGCGAATACGCGATGACCACGGTGCAGCGCTTCGTGGCCGTTGATCCGCTGCTGTTCGCGACCGGGTGGGCGACGGACGGCGGCTCGACCGCAGACGGTGGCGGCATCGGCAGCTGGGCCGGCGCGTCGGTTGACGGCTGGTGGTGTTCGGACTCCAACTGGTGCAAGCGACTCGGCAGCGCCGACGGCTCTTCGTTCACCTGGAGCTATCACATCCAGCCGATGGATCCGAAGCACCCGTCGGGCTGGAAGGACGGCGACGGCATCGGCGCGTACTACGGCTTCGAGGTCTTCGTGCCCGGCAAGTCGGGCTTCGATGGCAGTGCCGACACCACCGGTGGTCTCCAGGTGACGACCGAGAGGGCCATGGTCTTCACGCTCGGCATGAACAAGGAATTGTTCGCCGCGGGCGGCGGCAACGGCGTGACGATCGATCTGGTCCTGGGGCACTTCAACCGCAAGGCCGACGGCAACGGGTGCAATGTGACGGTCAGTATCACCGGCACGCTCGGCGCCGCCGCGGCCACGTCGTACGCGTTCTCGCTGGCGAACATGGCCGTCACCGACAACTGTGAGCTGGCCGGTCTGCCGAAGGTGAAGGACTTGAAGGCGCCGACGAAGGAAGAGAACGATGCCGCACTGGCGCAAATCCTGGCCTACAACATCGTCAAGATGAGGTTCGGCATGGGCACCACGAACACCAGCGTCAAGAGCCCGGCTGGTACTTCGGCGACGGATCCGACGTATGCAACCGACGTGACCTTGTACGGGCCGATCACGATCCAGTGACCCTGCCGCGCACCTGATGTTTCGCTGCTAGGGCCATCCCGGTGAAGTCCGCTGCCGGCCGCGACGCGTACTCGCGGCTGGCGACGGTGGAGTGTGCGCAAAACCTATTCGATCCATGACCAGCTACTTCCACGCCATCGCGCCGATCCAGTATCGCGGCGCCGCGAGCACCGAGCCGCTCGCCTTCCGCCACTACGACAAGAACCGTCTGGTCCTGGGCAAGCGCATGGAGGACCACCTGCGCTTCGCGGTGTGCTACTGGCACAACTTCGTCTGGACGGGGCTGGACCCGTTCGGCGGGGCGACCTTCGAGCGTCCGTGGTTCGTCGGCGGCAGCCCGATGGACCAGGCGCAGCGCAAGGCCGAGGCCGCGTTCGAATTCTTCAGCAAGCTCGGTGCCCCGTACTACTGCTTCCATGACCGCGACGTCGCGCCCGAGGGTGCGACGCCGCGCGAGAGCCACGAGAACTTCCGCCGCATCGTCGCGCAGCTCGGCGAGCACCAGCAGCGCACCGGCGTCAAGCTGCTGTGGGGCACGGCCAACCTGTTCAGCCACCGCCGCTTCATGGCCGGCGCGTCCACCAATCCGGATCCCGAGATCTTCGCGCTCGCCGCGCTGCAGGTGCGCGACGCGATGAACGCGACCCACGAGCTCGGCGGCGAGAACTACGTGCTGTGGGGCGGCCGCGAAGGCTACGAGACCCTGCTGAACACGCACATCGGCCAGGAGCTGGACCAGATGGGCCGCTTCCTGAACATGGTGGTCGAGCACAAGTACAGGATCGGGTTCAAGGGCACGATCCTCATCGAACCCAAGCCGCGCGAGCCGTCCAAGCACCAGTACGACTTCGACGTGGCCACGGTCTACGGCTTCCTCGTGCGCTACGGCCTCGAGAAGGAAGTCAAGGTCAACATCGAAGCGAACCACGCGACCCTCTCGGGTCACAGCTTCGAACACGAGATCGCCACCGCCGCAGCACTCGGCATCCTGGGGAGCATCGACATGAACCGTGGAGATGCTCAGTTGGGCTGGGACACCGACCAGTTCCCCAACAGCCTGCCGGAAACCGCGGTGGCGATGTACCACATCCTGCAGGCCGGTGGCCTCGGCACCGGCGGCCTGAACTTCGACGCCAAGGTGCGCCGCCAGTCGCTCGATCCGGAAGACATGTTCCATGGCCATGTCGGCGCGATGGACCTGTGCGCGCAGGCGCTGCTCGCGGCCGAGCGGCTCGTGCTCGACGGCCGGCTGGCGCAGGCGCTGGAGCAGCGCTATGCCGGCTGGGCCGCACCGCAAGGCCAGGAGATCCTGGCGGGCAAGGTCTCGCTGGAACAGCTTGCCGACCTGACGCTCTTGAGGAACGCCGACGTGTCGCCCGTCTCGGGCCGCCAGGAGTACCTCGAGAACCTCGTGAATCGCATCGTGGCGGGCTGAGGGCCCTGCATTGCAACCGTGCCGCGCGAGGTGTCCCTGCGCCCCCGGCGGAACCACTACAACCAAAGAGAGAGACAAGCAATGAGACAGTTCAAGCGGACGGCGATCTCCGGTGCCGTGCTCCAGGTGGTGCTGCTCGGTGCGGGCGCGGTGCATGCGCAAGACTCGGGCGGCACCACCGATCTCGGACCGGTGACGGTGACGGGCCAGCGTGCGGCGCTGCAGTCGGCCCAGAAGATCAAGCAGAACGCCGAGGAGATCGTCGACTCGGTCGTCGCCGAAGAGGCCGGCAAGCTGCCGGACAAATCGATCACCGAGGTGCTGCAGCGCGTGGTCGGCGTGACCATGAACCGCAACCGCAGCCGCGGCGATCCGGAGCACTTCTCCGTCGAGGGCGGCGGCATCGCGGTGCGGGGCCTCACCTGGGGTGCCTCCAACCTGAACGGCCGCGAAATGTTCTCGGCCGGCTGGCCGGGCCGCGAGCTGAGCTGGAGCGACGTGCCGCCCGAACTGATGGCCGGTGTCGACGTGTACAAGAACCCGTCGGCCGACAGGATCGAGGGCGGCGTCAGCGGCCTGGTCGACCTGCGCACCTGGCTGCCCTTCGACTTCAATGGCACGAAGACCTTCCTCTCGTTGAAGGGCAACTACGCCGAACTGGGCAAGAAGTACTCGCCCGGCGCGTCGGGCCTGTTCACCACGCAGTGGGATGCGGAATCCGGCCGCTGGGGCGCGCTGGTCGACCTGGCCTACAACCGTTCGACCTTCCTGAACCAGTCGTTGCAGGTCGGCGCCTACTTCCCGCACAACAACGTGGCCGGCCAGACCGGCACGGTCTATGCGCCGGAGTCGTCGTCCTGGCGCACCACCACGGGCGAGACCGAACGCTCGGGCCTGTACGGTGCGCTGCAGTGGAAGAAGAACGACATGTCGTCGTCGCTGACCTACTTCGCGTCGCACACGCGCACGCATGACACCGAGGCGGCGTTCGCTTCGGCCAACGAGGACCCGTACAAGAACGTCATCACCAACGGCGTGTTCGATTCGCGCGGCGTGTTCCAGTCGGGCACGCTGAGCATGCCCAGCGGCGGCAAGGGCGCGAACAACTATGCCGATGGCGGCATCCAGTTCTTCACCAACCGCGCGTTCAGCGAGACCAGCTCGAAGACAGGCGAGCTGGCCTGGAACTTCAAGTGGCGCGTCAACGAGCGCTGGTCCGTCGCGAACGACGTGCAATGGGTGCACTCCAGCTACGACAGCACCTCCGCCAACGTGTACCTGCACACCTTCGTGCCGAGCCTGAACGTGGACCTCGGCAACGGGCCAGTCCGCATCGCGTTCGACGACGCGGCCCGCGCGCGGCTGTCGGATCCGGCGAACTACTTCTGGGATTCCTCCTTCGCGATGAAGAGCAAGGCCAAGGCCGACCTCTACGCCTGGAAGGTCGATGCCATCTTCCGCTTCGAGGATCCGGTGCTGCGTGACTTCCACTTCGGCACCCGCTTGACGCGTCGCAAGTCCGAGCACCAGGACGCCGGCGGCAATGGCTGGAACTCGATGTCCTACGCATGGGAGGTCAAGCAGACCTCCACGCCAGGCAGCCTGCCGGTCGCGTCCGACGACCAGGGGTGGCAGTCGCGCGGCACCTTCGGCTACCTGGGCGATCCGCGCTACGCGGCCCTGGCGCCGGTCGAGGTGCGCGACTTCGGCAACTTCTACGGCGGCAAGGTCGGGCAGCTGCCCAACGTCGTCTTCCCGGCGTTGTCGGTGGCCAAGGACTATCCGGGCGGCTACAAGACGCTGTCCGAGCAGGTGGCCTACCTGCAGTGCGTGGACAGCACCAAGCTGCCTTACGGCAGCACGCAGGCGAACTGCGACTCCAAGGGCTGGAAGGACTCCCACACCTTCGTGCCGCTCATGTACGACGACGACCCGAAGAACATCGGCAACCACAGCGAAGACACGCAGGCGGTGTACGGCACGCTGCGGTTCGGCTTCGACGACTGGACGATGCCGGTCGAGGGCAACCTCGGCGTGCGGGTGGTGCGTTCGAAGGCCGTGGCGCACGGCTACGAAGTCTTCAAGACCGACTACAACGCCCAGACGCCGCCCGACCTGCCGCGCTTCACTGCGTTTGCGCGCCCGATCGAGAAGGACCACTCCTACATCAAGACGCTGCCGACGCTGAACCTGAAGGCCGACCTGATGGGCAACTCGCTGATCGGCCGCGTCGCGCTGGGGCAGTCCATCTATCGCCCGGGCTTCGGCGACCTGGCCGAGTACGTGACGCTGAACCAGAAGTACGACGCCAACAACGGCACGGCCAGCTACACCGGCGAGAACAAGGGCAACGTCAAGCTCAAGCCCATCACCTCGAACAACTACGACCTGTCGCTGGAGTGGTACCCGCAGCCCGGTCAGTCGCTGACCGCCGCGGTCTTCCACAAGGATGTCAAAGACATCATCATGAAGAGCGTGTACACGCGCACCTTCGAGAGCGTGGGCGGCAACCAGCAGATCTTCTCGATCACCGGACCGGACAACGTCGCGCGCGGCACCATCTCGGGCTTCGAGATCGCGGGCTCCACGTACTTCGACAAGATCGGCTTCCTCAAGGACAAGCTGCCCGTGTGGGCCAAGGGCTTCGGCATCTCGGCGAACTACACCTACATCGACGGCAAGCAGCAGCTCTACAAGGACTTCGGGCTGCCTTACTGCCCGGCGGGCAATGCGGCGTCGAACGCGAGCCTGTTCATCTACGGCTGCGACACGAACGGCCTGCCGTTCCGTGACCTGCCGCTGCCCGAGCTGTCGCGCCACACCTTCAACATGGCGTTCATGTACGACCAGGGGCCGCTGTCCGCGCGCCTGGCCTACAACTGGCGCAGCCGCTTCCTGCAGGCCGTGAACGCCAACTCCACGAGCGGCACCAACGCGACGAGCGCCGATCCGGCCCGCGCCGGTGCCCGCGACGTGGGCTGGGGCCTGCCGGTGTGGCAGGAGGCCGTCGGGCAGTGGGATGCGAGCGCGAGCTACGCGTTCACGGATCGCTTCAGGATTTCGTTCAGCATCACCAACCTGACCGACGTGATGACCCGCCAGACGCAGCAGCAGACGATGGGCGCGATGCCGCGCCAGTGGTTCAACCCGGGACGGACGTACGAGTTGACGGCCCGCTACGAGTTCTGAACCCGCCCGGGATGAGCGGCCTGCTGAACACGACCCGCCGTCAGTTCGTCGCAGCCGCCGCGCTGGGGCCGCTCTTGCCGGGCTGGACGCCCGGCGCGGTGGCTGGCACCGCGGGCGCGGTGCCGACGCTGTGGTACGACACGCCGGCAGGCCCGTGGGTCGAGGCGCTGCCGGTGGGCAACGGGCGGCTCGGCGCGATGGTGTTCGGCCGCGCGGCGCAGGAACGCCTGCAGTTCAACATCGACACGCTGTACGCCGGCGGCCCCTACGCAGCGGACAACGCGAAGTTCCGCGACGCGCTGCCGAAGGTGCGCGCGCTGATCGATGCCGAGCGCTGGAAGGAAGCGAACGAGCTCGTCTCGCAGGCACTGATGGGCACGCCCATCAAGCAGATGCCGTTCGGCGCCGCGGGCGACCTTCTGCTCGACTTCCCCGGCGTGCGTGGCGCGGCGAAGTACCGCCGCGCGCTCGACCTCGACAGCGCGGTCGCGCAGACCAGCTTCGTCGATGGCGCGCTGCGCCACCGGCGCGAGGTCTTCGCCAGCGTGCAAGACCAGGTCGTCGTGATCCGCGTCGAGGTGGACGGCGAAGGCACGTTCGACCTCGACCTCGCCCACCGCCACCCCGATTGGGTCAAGCTGTACGGCGCACCGACATACGATGCCGACGGCGCCGTCTACCTCGGCGCGGCCTGGGACCATCGCGAGCCGCTGAACGCCGACAAGCGTCCGGCCACGCTGGCGATCCGGCCCGACGGCGACGATGCGCTGCTGATCGAAGGCCGCAACGTCGGGGCATTCGGCATCGAGGGCGTGCTGCGCTACGCGCTGCGCGTTCGCGCGCTGGGCGATGGCCGCATCGAAGCCGCAGGCGATCGGCTGCGGGTGCGCGGCGCGCGCCGGCTCACGCTCGTCGTCGCCGGCGAGACGAGCTACGTGAACTTCCACGACACCGGCGGCGACCCGGTCGCCGCGGTGCGCGCGCGCACCGACGCGGCCGCGCGCAAGGGCTGGCCGGCGCTGCGCGATGACCACGTGAAGGCGCACCGCGCGCTGTTCCGCCGGCTGCACATCGATCTCGGCGGCGACGCGGCCGCGGACGCGACGCCGACGCCGCAGCGCATCGCCGTCGCCGCCAGGCGGCACGACCCGACGCTGGCCGCGCTGTACGTGCAGTACGCGCGCTACCTGCTGCTCTCGTGCTCGCGGCCGGGCAGCCAGCCGGCCAACCTGCAGGGCTTGTGGAACGAAGGTCTGCACCCGCCGTGGGAAGGCAAGTACACGATCAACATCAACACCCAGATGAACTACTGGCCCGCCGGGCCGGCGAATCTGGGCGAATGCGTCGAGCCGCTGCTTCGCATGGTCGAGGATCTCTCGGTCACCGGCGCGCGCACCGCGCGCGAGAGCTACGGCGCGCGCGGCTGGGTCGTGCACCACAACACCGACCTGTGGCGCGCCGCGGCGCCGATCGACGGCCCGCTGTGGGGCATGTGGCCGACCGGCGGCGCCTGGCTGTGCACGACGCTGTGGGACCACTACGAGTACCACCCGAGCCCGCCGCTGCTGCGGCGGCTCGTGCCGCTCCTCGTCGGCGCATCGCAGTTCTTCGTCGACACGCTGGTGGAGGATCCGAAGGGGCGCGGCCTCGTCACCTCGCCGTCGCTGTCGCCCGAGAACGAACACCATCCGAAGATCGCGTTGTGCGCCGGCCCGGCGATGGACCGGCAGATCCTGCGCGACCTGTTCGACGCGACCCTGAAGGGCCTGACGGCGCTCGACGACGGCGATCCCGAATTCATCGCCGCGCTGCGGACCACCCGCGCGCGCCTGCCGGTCGACCGCATCGGCGCGCAGGGCCAGCTTCAGGAGTGGCTCGAGGACTGGGACGCGAACGCGCCCGAGCAGCAGCACCGCCACGTCTCCCACCTGTACGCGGTCTACCCCAGCGCGCAGGTCAACGTGCGCGACACGCCCGAGCTCGCGCAGGCCGCGCGCGTCACGCTGGGCGTGCGCGGCGACGAGAGCACCGGCTGGGCGACCGCGTGGCGCCTCGCGCTGTGGGCCCGGCTCGGCGACGGCGAGCGCGCGCTGCGCATCCTGCGCGGGCTGCTCGGACCGGCGCGCACCTATCCGAACATGTTCGACGCCCATCCGCCGTTCCAGATCGACGGCAACTTCGGCGGCACGGCGGGCATCCTCGAGATGATCGTGCAGTCCTGGGGCGGCGAGATCCATCTGCTCCCCGCGCTGCCGACGGCCTGGTCACGCGGCGTGCTGCGCGGCGTGCGCGCGCGTGGCGGCATCGAACTCGACATCGAATGGGCCGACATGCAGCCGACGCGCCTGGCGCTGCACGGCCCGGCGAATGCGCGCGTGCGCCTGCGTCACCGTGAGCGGGCCCGCACGGTCACGCTGGACGCGCGCGGGCACCTTCAGCTGGGGGCTTCCCACTTCGCCGCAGCATGAGAGCACGTTCCCCTCACCCCTGGCCCTCTCCCGCAAGCGGGAGAGGGAGACGATCGCGGCGACTTGCTCCCTCTCCCGCTACGGGCCACGAAGGGGCCCTTGGTGGCCCCTGGAGAGGGTTGGGGTGAGGGTAGTCCGGTGAGCGCCATGGCGTCTCTCGTCAAGCCAATCATGAACAAACGAATCTCCACGCTCGCCGCCGCGGCACTCGCGACCATGAACGGCATCGCGGCGGCCCAGGCGCCGGCTGACCTCGTCCTGCTGCCCGCGCCGGCAGATGCCTGGCGCATCAGCGCCGGCACCTGGGAGAGCCGCGTCGACCTCACCGGCGCGAGCGCGGTGACGCCGCCCAACCTGCCCGGCGAGCCGAACGCTCGCGTGGGCGTGAGCGCCAGCGGCGCGGCGGGCCGGCGCGAGGCGCTCGCGTTCGACTGGCGCGACGCCTGGTTCGCCTCGCTGCGCCTGGAAAGCGCCGTGCCGCTGGACCTGCGACCCTGGCTCGGCGGCACGCTGGAGTTCGACCTCCACGTCGATGCGCTCGAGCAGGGCGGGCTGGGCGTGAAGGTCGCCTGCGGCAACGGCTGCGAGCGGCGCGTGCCGCTGCTCGAACCGGCCCGTGCGATCAGCGGCAAGGGATGGCAGCGCCTGGCCGTCTCGATGAGCTGCTTCCAGCGCGAGGGCGGCGACTTCTCCCGGGTGACCTTGCCCTTCGCGCTCGAGGCCGGCGGCAGCGGTCGCGTCAGCGTGAGCAACGTGCGTCTGGTCGCGACCGGCAAGGGGAGCGTGGCCTGTGCCGACTACCGCACCGAGTCCGTCACGCCAGTGCCGCTCGTCGAATCCTGGTCGCTGGACTGGTGGATGCCGCGTCACGAGGCCAAGCGCAAGCTGGCCCGCGATCTCGTCGCCGCCGGCCACAGCCCGAAGCTCGTCTTCATCGGCGATTCGATCGCCGAGGGGTGGGAGAAGGAGGGCCAATCGGTCTGGCAACGCGCGTATGCGCCGCACGACGCGCTGGACCTCGGATTCGGCGGCGACCGAACCGAGAACGTCCTGTGGCGGCTGCAGCATGGCGAACTCGACGGCCTGGCGCCCAAGGTGACGGTGCTGATGATCGGCACCAACAACACCGGGCACCGCGCCGAGGACCCGCAGACCACCGCGGCGGGCATCCGGCGCATCGTCCAGGAGATCCGCCAGCGCCTGCCCGGCACGCAAGTGCTGCTGCTCGCGATCTTTCCGCGCGGCAAGAAGCCCGACGACGAACTGCGCCGCCTCAACGAGCGCGTCAATGGCCTGATCGCGCCGCTCGCGGATGGCCGAGTCGTGCACTACCTGAACATCAACGCGGCATTCACCCGGCCCGATGGCACGCTGTCGCGCGACGTGCAGCCGGACCTGCTGCACCTGTCCGAGCAGGGCTACGCGATCTGGCAGCGCGAGATGCAGCCGACGCTGGCCAAGCTGCTCGGCGCCGCGACACCGTGATTCGCCTTCCCATTCCACCGACAACATCCATGCGACACACCCTCGCCACCCTGACACTCGCACTCGCGGCCGCGCTGCCCGCCGGCCAAGCGGCCGCGCACGAGACCTTGAAGCTCGACGCGCCCAAGCCGAATCTCGCACCCACCCCGCCGATGGGCTGGAACTCGTGGAACCGCTTCGCCTGCAACGTCAGCGAGACGCTGATCCGCCGCCAGGCCGACGCGATGGCAGCTTCGGGGATGAAGGACGCGGGCTACCGCTACATCGTCATCGACGACTGCTGGCAGAAGTCGCGCGACGAGGACGGCAACATCCTCCCCGATCCCGAGCGCTTCCCGAGCGGCATGAAGGCGCTGGCCGACTACGTGCATTCGAAGGGCCTGAAGTTCGGCCTGTACACCGACGCCGGTGCGCTGACCTGTGGCGGACGACCGGGCAGCGCCGGCCGCGAGTTCCAGGACGCGAAGCAGTACGCGCGCTGGGGCGTGGACTTCGTGAAGGTCGACTGGTGCAACACCGGCACGCGCGATGCCGAGGCGGCCTACACGATCATGGCCAAGGCCTTGCGCGAGTCGGGGCGCGACATCCTGCTGTCCATCTGCGAATGGGGCACCAGCCAGCCGCAGCGCTGGGCGCCGGCGGTCGGCCACATGTGGCGCACGACCGGCGACATCTTCGACGCCTGGCAGGGCCAGAAGGAGTGGTCGCGCGGCATGGTGGACCTGCTCGACTACAACGCCGAACGCTGGCGCGATTCCGGGCCCAACCAATGGAACGACCCGGACATGCTCGAGGTCGGCAACGGCGGCATGACGACGACCGAATACGAGTCGCACTTCTCGCTGTGGGCGATGCTCGCCGCGCCGCTGATCGCCGGCAACGACCTCGCGGCAATGGACGCGCAGACGCTGCGCATCCTCACCAACCGCGACGTCATCGAGGTCGACCAGGATCCGCTCGGCCGCCAGGCCCGGCGTGTCTGGAAGCAGGGCGACCTCGAGCTGTGGGTGCGCCCGCTGCGCGGCGGCGACCGCGCGGCGGTGCTCTTCAACCGCGGCAGCGCGCCGGCCGAGATGAAGCTCGACTGGGAACAGCTGGACCTGCCTGCAGGCCTCGCCGCCGACGTGAAGGACCTGTGGACCAAGAAGGTCCACCGCCGCGTGCGCAACGGCTACGGCGGCACCGTCGCGCCGCACGGCGTGATCATGGTGCGCGTGACGCCGCTGGCAGGCTGACGAAAGAGACGACCCGGCAACGCAAGGCCGTCGCGGCGGCGGCCGGGGTCGGCCTCACCGTTGTTCGTGAAGGAACGGGGCGCGCCACGCGAGCAGGACCGGCGGGACGGAGAACAGCAGCACCAGGCCGAAGAAGGTCACGTAGTGGTGGCCGACGGCGCTCCAGACCCAGCCGCTGACGGTGCCGGTGCTCCACTTCGTCAGCGCCATCACGCCGGTGGCGATCGCGTAGTGCGCCATGCGGAAGGGGCCGGGCGCGACCTGCTGCATCATGTAGAGCATGTGGCCGACCGAGCCCATGCCGAAGCCGAACTTCTCGGCCGCGACGATGGCGCCTATCCACACCGCGTCGGTCGGCTGGGCCTGGGCGAGGTAGAAGTAGGTCAGGTGCGGCACGTTGAGCGCGAGCGCCAGCACGACGAAGGAGCGCGCGAGCGTCCAGCGCGCGGCGAGGAAGCCGCCCGCGAACGCGCCGACGATGAAGGCGATCGTGCCGATCGTGCCGTTGATGTGGCCGAGCGCCGCGTTGTCGAGACCGAGGCCGCCGGCCGCGCGCCCGTCCAGCAGGAACAGCGGGCCGAACTTCTCGATGAAGCCCTCGCCGAAGCGGTAGAAGAAGATCACCGCCAGCATCATCGCCATCTGCGGCTTCGTGAAGAAGCTGGCCCAGACCTCGCGCATCGGCACCGCGCCCCGACCCGGCGTGCGCGGCGGCGGCGGCGAGCCCGGCGGCAGCACGCGCAGGTGCCACAGACCGAAGCCGACCATCAGCGCTGCGGCCAGGCCCATCACGATCATCCAGCACTGCACCCAGGGCAGGCCGTTGCGGTCGTGCAGCCAGCCGGTCAGCGCGACCAGCAGGCCCGAGGCGATCACCGCGCCGAGGTTCCAGCACATGCCCTGCAGGCCCGAGTAGCGTGCCTGGTCGCGCGCCGTGACGGTGGTCATGAAGACGCCGTCGGCCACCGTGTCCTGCGTCGCCGAGGCGAAGCCGGTGATCCAGAAGAACGCCAGCGACAGCCGGAAGAAGCCCTCGAGCGGCAGGCAGAACGCCACCGCGCCCAGCGTGGCGGCCATCAGGAACTCCATAGCCAGCACCCACCAGCGCTTGCTGCGGTGCGCCTCGAGCAGCGGCGCCCACAGCGGCTTCAGCACCCACGGCAGGTACAGCTGCGAGGTGTACAGCGCGATGGTCTCGTTGTCGACGCCGAGGTTCTTGTAGAGGATGGCCGCGACCACGCCGACCATCACGTTGGGCAGGCCCATCGCGAGGTAGAGGGTCGGGACCCAGGCGAGCGGGTGACGGGCTTCGCGCGGTGCTTGCGCGGCAGCGACAGGGAGAGCGGGGCTGGTGGTGGTCATGGGGCGTGATCGTTGGAGGAGACCGTTGGCGGGAGTGCGCTGGCGGAGGTGCGTTGCGCTCAGCGCGGTGGCGTCAAGACCTGCAGCGCCGCCGACACGTACACCAGCGGCGCGTTCCAGTTGATCGCGATCTCGTTGGTCGTGAAGCTGCAGAAGGCGTCCTGGTACACCTTGGCCGGCGCCTGCGACGGATAAGGCGTGGGGCAGTCGTCGCGCGCGCCGGCGTGCGGGCCGCCGACGATCATCCCGGGCACCGGCGGCAGCGCCGGCTGCGCGCCGCTGGGCCGGTGGTGCGGGTGCAGCGGCGAGCGCGCACCGAAGCCCGTGACCATCGCGTAGCCGCTGGGGTGGCGGCCCAGCACGAAGTCCAGCGCCGACTGCGCCGCGTCAAGCAGGCGGCGCTCGCCGCTCAGGCGGTAGCCCTGGATCAGCATCAGCGCCTGGTTCAGCGCGTGCGCGTTGCTGCCCCAGATGAAGTCCTCGCGCTCCATCGCGACGCGGTATGGCGAGCGCTCCCAGCGCGTCGCGAGTGCCTCCGCGAACTCGCGCACGCGGCGCTCGATCAGCGCGCGGTCGGCCGCCGGCGTGAGGTGTTCGCGATGCTGCGCAAGGCTGATCCAGCCGAGCGTGCCGACGTTCGGCCAGCCCGGCACGTCCAGCGGCGCATCCGGGCGCGGCACGGCGCGCCAGTACGCGTCGTCGCGTGTCGTCACGTACAGCTCGGTGGCGGCCCACGCGAACTCGTCGGCCAGGTGCGACTCGGCGTAGCCGCCGGTGTGGATGTCGGCCGGCTGCTCGTAGAGCTGGGCCGGGTGGGCGCCGGCCCAGGCCCAGGCACGGCGCGCGGCGGCTAGCATGCGAGCCGACAGCCCCGGCCGCTGCGCCTCGAAGCGTGCGTACACGCGGCTCGCCTGTGCCATCACCGCGGCGAAGTCCAGCGCCGCGGCGGTGGACTTCATCACGACGTAGCGCTCGCTCGTCGCCTGGTGCGGCAGCACGATGGCGTCGAAGCCCTTGTTCGTGAGCTTGTGGTAGACCCCGCCGTCGGCCGGGTCCTGCATCGCCAGCATCCATTCGAGGTTCCACAGCGCCTCGTCGAGCAGGTCCGG
>DATCSE010000565.1:0-4074 GCA_036568605.1 Burkholderiaceae bacterium
GCGCGGCCGCGCCCGCGGCCACGCAGGCGCATGCGCCGCAGCGCAAGCCGCACGCTCAGCGCTCTCATCACCACGGTGCGAAGCACTGACGCCGGCGCGGCTATTCGTGGACGGCGCCATCTGCGCGGCGCCGCCGGACGACCTGGTCAGTAGCTCAATCCCATCGCCGAGCGCACCTCGCGCATGGTCTCGCGCGCGACCGTGCGGGCACGTTCGGTGCCGACCTCGACGATCCAGTGCACCTGCTTCGGGTTCGCGAGATACGCCTCGGCACGCTCGCGCCACGGCTGCTGCTCGCGCTGGATCGCCTCGATCACCGGCTGCTTGCAGTCCAGGCAGCCGATGCCGGCCGTGGTGCAGCCCTTGACGACCCAGTCCTGCGTCGCGGCGTCCGAATACACGAGGTGGAACTGCCAGACCGGGCACTTCTGCGGGTCGCCCGGGTTCTCGCGCTTCACGCGCGCCGGGTCGGTGGGCATGCGCTTGATCTTGCGCTCGACTTCGGCCGGCTCCTCGCGCATCGCGATCGCGTTGCCGTAGCTCTTGCTCATCTTCGCGCCGTCGAGACCGGGCAGCTTCTTCACTTCGGTGTGCAGCGCCTGCGGTTCGTGCAGGATGCTCTTGCCGGTGCCGCGCAGGTAGCCGTCGAGGCGCTCGCGGTCCATCGCGCTCAGTGCGCCGGAGCCGTCGATCAGCGCGCGGGCGCGCGCCAGCGCGTCCTCGCTGCCGTCCTGCTGGAACGCCTTGCGGGCGTTCTCGAAGGCTTTCGCACCGTCCTTGCCGAGCTTCTTGACGACCGCTTTCGCGAGCTCCTCGAAGTTCGACTCGCGGCCGTACAGGTGGTTGAAGCGGCGCGCGACCTCGCGCGTCAGTTCGACGTGCGAGCTCTGGTCCTCGCCGACCGGCACGAACGCGGCCTTGTAGATCAGGATGTCGGCCGCCTGCAGCAGCGGGTAGCCGAGGAAGCCGTAAGTCGCGAGGTCGCGGTCCTTCAGCTTTTCGATCTGGTCCTTGTAGGTCGGTACGCGCTCCAGCCAGCCCAGCGGCGTGCCCATCGCGAGCAGCGTGAACAGCTCGGCGTGCTCGGGCAGGCGGCTCTGGATGAAGATGGTCGCGTTCTCGGGGTCGATGCCGGCGGCGAGCCAGTCGATCACCATCTCGTAGACATACTTCTCCATGACCTCGCGCTCTTCGTAGTGCGTGGTCAGCGCGTGCCAGTCGGCGACGAAGTAGAAGCACTCGTACTGGCCCTGCATGCGCACCCAGTTCTTCAGCGCGCCGTGGTAGTGGCCGAGGTGCATCGCGCCGGTCGGGCGCATGCCGGAGAGGACTCGTTGCTTGGTCGTCGTCATGCGTCAAATTGTAGGTGCGCCTGCGGTTGCGTCGCTGCGACTACACTGCCGGCCCTGCCCTATGAAGCGAATCGTCATCCTGCTCTCCGGCCGTGGCTCCAACATGGAGGCGATCGTGCGCGCCTGCGCGGCCGAGGGCTGGCCGGCGCGGGTGGTTGCGGCGATCGGCAACCGCGCCGACGCGGCCGGGCTGACGTTTGCCCGCGAGCAGGGCATCGCGACCGCGGTCGTCGACCACAAGGCACACGCGACGCGCGATGCGTTCGACGCCGAACTGGCACGCACGATCGACGGGCACGCGCCCGATCTCGTCGTGCTGGCGGGCTTCATGCGCATCCTCGGCGAGGCGTTCGTCGCGCGCTACGCCGGGCGGATGGTCAACATCCACCCGTCGCTGCTGCCGGCGTTCCCGGGCCTGCACACGCACCGCCGCGCGATCGAGGCCGGCTGCAAGGTGGCCGGCGCCAGCGTGCACTTCGTGACGCCGCAGCTGGACTTCGGCCCGATCATCGCGCAGGCAGCCGTGCCGGTGCTGGCAGGCGACACGGAGGCTGCGCTCGCAGCGCGCGTGCTCGAGCGCGAGCACGTGCTGTACCCGCGCGCAGTCGGCTGGCTGGTGCGCGACGAGCTGGTGGTCGAGAACGGCGTTGTGCGACACCTGCGCGGCGATTCGCAACTGCTGTAGCCGGTCAGAACAGGCTCGCCGCGATGTTGATCGTGAACGCCAGGATCGTCGTGTTGAACACGAACGACAGCAGCGACTGCGCGAGCACCAGCCGGCGCATCGGCCGCGTCGTGATCGACACGTCGGCGGTCTGCGACGCCACCGCGATCGTGAATGCGAAATACAGGAAGTCGGCGTAGTCCGGCTTGAAGGTCGCGTCGTTGCCGGGGAACGCCAGGCCGCTGCCGTGCGAGCCGCGGTAGTACAGGCTCGCGTAGTTCAACGCGAACAGCGTCGGCAGCAGCAGCCAGGAGCCGGTGACCGTTGCCAGCGCGAACAGGACATGCGGCAACGCGTGGCGTGCCCCGGGCGCCTTGACGGCCGCCAGCTCGATCACGATCGCGACGATGCTCGCGACCGCGGCCGTGACCACCAGCGTCAGCACGACGGGCGCGCCTTCGGCCTGCGCGATCGCGGTGCGGCGCAGCCTGTCGTGGTCGGCGCGCGCCATCATCAGGTAGATCAGCACGAGGAACAGCCAGACGCCGATGTTCCAGCCGAACAGCGAGCGTGTCGTCACATGCGCAATGCCGGGCGTCAACGTGCCGGCCGCCACGCCGAGGGCGGCGCATGTCGTCATGCGCGGGCGGGCGCGGATGTGCGCGAAGAAGCGGCTGGGGTCGCTCATGGCGCGCAAGGATAATCGCGCGATGCATCCGCAGGCCTTGCTTGAACTCTCCACCGAACTGATACACCGCGTGCTGCAGCTGCAGCATCCGGCCGACGGCGTGGTCTCCGATTTCTTCCGTCAGCACCGCGCACTCGGCAGCCGCGAGCGCCACACGCTGGCCGAAACCACGTATGCGGTGCTGCGCGAGCGCCTGCTGTTCCAGCACCTCGCGCAGTCGGGCAAGGGCGAGATGGAGCGACGGCTCGCGGTGCTGGCCTGGCAAGGCAACGAGGGCTTTCTGCGTGCCGCGCTGAACGAGAACGAGCAGCAGTGGCTCGCGCAGGTGAAGCAGGTCGATCGTGCGGCGCTGCCCGAGAAGCTGCGCCACAACCTGCCCGACTGGCTCGCGACCGCGTTGCGTGCCGAGCTCGGCGAGGCCGAGTTCTGGCCGCTGATCGCCGCGCTGAACGGGCCGGCCGGGCTCGATCTGCGCGTCAACACGTTCAAGGCGAAGCGCGACGCGGTCCAGGCCGAACTGCAGACCAACGGCATAGCCGCCGCCGCCACGCCGTATTCGCCGCTGGGCCTGCGGATAGCCGGCAAGCCGGCGCTGAACAAGCTCGAGGTCTACACGCGCGGCGACATCGAGGTGCAGGATGAAGGCAGCCAGCTGCTCGCGCTGCTCGCCGGCGCGAAGCGCAGCGAGATGGTCGCGGATTTCTGCGCCGGCGCCGGCGGCAAGACGCTGGCGCTGGGCGCCGAGATGCGCAACACCGGGCGACTTTATGCATTCGACACCTCCGGCCACCGGCTTGCGGCGCTGAAACCGCGGCTGGCCCGCAGCGGCCTGTCGAACGTCTACCCGATCCAGATCGCGCATGAGCGCGACGAGCGCATCAAACGGCTCGCGCGCAAGCTCGACCGGGTGCTGGTCGACGCGCCGTGTTCCGGGCTCGGCACGCTGCGCCGCAATCCGGATCTGAAATGGCGTCAGACGCCGCAGGCGATCGAAGAGCTGCGGGCGAAGCAGGCGGCGATCCTCGCGAGTGCCGCGCGGCTGGTCAAGCCGGGCGGGCGGCTGGTCTACGCGACTTGCAGCCTGTTGCGCGCCGAGAACGAGGACATCGCCGCGGCGTTCGCGGCCGAGCACGGCGGCGAATTCGAGCCGCTGGATGCAGCCGAGGTGCTGCAAGCCGCGCACGTCGGCCGCGAGCCGGATGACATCGCCAGCCTGGTGCGCGACGGCTGCCTGCGGCTGTGGCCGCATCGCCACGCAACGGACGGATTCTTTGCGGCGGTGTGGCAGCGGCGTTGAAACCGCCCGTTGCCACCGCGGTTGAGCTTTTGCCGCCGGGCCTGATCTAGCGCAAGAACAAGGCCCGCAAACC
>DATCSE010000566.1:0-2063 GCA_036568605.1 Burkholderiaceae bacterium
CCGCCGAGCACCGAGCCGTCGGAGCCCGCCTCGGCAGTCGAGCAGCCGCATGCCGAGCCCGCACCGGTACCGCAAGCCGAGCCGCAGACGGTGGCAGCCGCGACTGTCGAGCCGTTCGTGCTGCCGATGGATCAGCTGCGGCAGGTCGCCGAAGCCGCCGGCCTGCAGTGGGTCAACTCGGACGCCGAGAAGATCCGTGCGGTGCAGGCGGCGATGGCGGCCGAGCCGGCACCGGTGCATGTGCCGCGCGAGCGCAAGCCGGTCGTGCGGATCGACGAGGGCCCGCTGGTGCTGGTCGAAACGCGCAAGGACTTGGCACAGTTCAAGCTGCCGTTCGAAACGCCGGCAGCGGGTTCTTCGCAACCGCAGGCCTGACGCCAAGCACCCTCACCCCAACCCTCTCCCGCCCGCGGGAGAGGGAGCCGCGTGCAACTCCTCTCCGTCTCCCTCTCCCGCTTGCGGGAGAGGGCCAGGGGTGAGGGCCCTCCCGCCTTCAGGGCAGCATCTCTAGCGCCCGGTGATACGCCGGCGCATGCATCAGCTCGTCCCACGCGAGCGGTGCGGTCTGCGGCAGCAGGTCGAGCCGGCGCGCCTCGCTGTCCGGGTCGGCCTGCCAGCGGCCCTGGGACTGCGCGTCGAGCAGGCCATCGAGCAGCTCGTCGACCGGCTTGCCGCCGTTCAGCGACTGGTTGCACAGCAGCACGAGGTCGCAGCCGGCATTCAGCGCGACCGTCGCCGCTTCGCTGTACGTCACCTCGGCGCCGGCCAGGCGCCGCGCGCCGCGCATGCTCAGGTCGTCGCTGAAGATCGCGCCGATGAAGCCGAGCTGCTGGCGCAGGATGTCCTTCAGCCAGCGCGCCGAGAACCCGGCCGGGTTCGAATCCACCTTCGCGTAGACGATGTGCGCCGGCATCACCGCGGCCAGGCTGGTGCTGAGCCATTCGTAGGGCTTCGCGTCGTCGGCCAGGATCGCCTTCAGGCTGCGCGGGTCGACCGGCAGGTCGACGTGGCTGTCGGCCTCGACGTACCCGTGCCCGGGGAAGTGCTTGCCGCAGCTTTTCATTCCGGCGAGCAGCAGGCCGTGCATCAGGCTCTTCGCGAGCAGCGTCGCGACGCGCGCGTCGCGGTGGAATGCCCGATCGCCGATGATCGCGCTCGCGCCGTGGTCCAGGTCGAGCACCGGCGCGAAGCTGAAGTCGACACCGCAGGCGCGCAGCTCGGCTGCGAGCACGTAGCCGGCCGCGGTGGCCGCGTCGGTCGCGCGCAAGGCACCGCTGCCGGCCGCCTCGCCGTTGGCGTCGCGCATCCACATCTCGCCCAGCGTGCGCATCGCCGGCAGGTGGGTGTAGCCATCGGTGCGGAAGCGCTGC
Organism: Burkholderiaceae bacterium; assembly: GCA_036568605.1. Classification (GTDB taxonomy): domain Bacteria; phylum Pseudomonadota; class Gammaproteobacteria; order Burkholderiales; family Burkholderiaceae_C; genus DATCSE01. The sequence goes on from DATCSE010000566.1 coordinate 1,371, forward strand.
ACGCGGCCGCCCTCGTGGTCGACGCAGATCAGCACGTCGGACCGCATGGCCTTGATCTCGGCGGTCAGCGCGGTGAGCTGCGCGCGGTCGCGCCAGTTGCGTCCGAACAGGATCAGGCCGCCGGTCAGCGGGTGCTGCAGGCGGCGCTTGTCGTCGGCGTCCAGCGCGGTGCCGGCGATGTCGAGCACCACGGGAGCATGGGCAGTCACGTTGTTCATTCCTTGGTTTCGACGACGACATAACTCGTCGCGTAGTCGGTTTCGTCGCTGACGCTGACGTGTGCCTGCAATCGGCGCTCGTCGAACCATGCGGCGAGCTCGCCGTGCAGGCGGATCAGCGGCTTGCCGCTGGGCGCATTGACGATCTCGCAGTCGCGCCAGCGCATCGGCATGTGCATCCCCAGGCCGATCGCCTTGGAGAACGCCTCCTTCGCAGAGAACCGCGTCGCGAGGTAGCGGATGCCGCGCGACTCGACCCGCGCGCGGCGGGCGCGGAACACGCGCAGCTCATCCGGCCCGAGGATGCGCTCGGGGAAGCGCTCGCCATGGCGGGCCAGCGACGCCGCGATGCGGCGGATGTCGCAGATGTCCGTGCCGATGCCGAAGATCATGTCATGACTGCCCCTCGGCCGACGCGTACGTCGGCCGATCCCCCGAGGGGATGCGGGCCGACAAGGTCCACGCAGTGGGCCCC
>DATCSE010000567.1:0-3579 GCA_036568605.1 Burkholderiaceae bacterium
CGAAGGCGTGTAGGCGTTGCGCAGGTCGGCTTCCATGCCTGCCAGGTTCAGCAGCTTGCCCTTGTTGAAGCGGCCTTCCGGGTCGACCTTGCGCTTGTACTCGGCGAAGGGCGTGATCTCGTCGTCGGTGAGGAATTCGAGCTTGGTGATGCCGATGCCGTGCTCGCCCGAGATCACGCCGTCCAGCGAACGCGCCAGGTCCATGATGCGGGCCACCGCGCGGTGCGCGTCCTGCAGCATGTCGTAGTCGTCCGAGTTGACGGGCAGGTTCGTGTGGACGTTGCCGTCGCCGGCGTGCATGTGCAGCGCCACGAACACCCGGCCGCGCAGCACCTGCTTGTGGATCTTCTGCGCCTCGTCCAGGATCGGCTTGAATTCGCCACCGTTGAAGATCTTGCGCAGTTCGGCGCGGATCTCGTTCTTCCAGCTCACGCGGATCGTACGGTCCTGCATCAGGTGGAACACCGTGGCGTCCGGCTGGCTCTGCAGGCGTTGCTCGAAGGCCGGACCCAGCAGGCCCAGGCCATGGCCGATCAGCGATGCGCGGGCGGTCTGCAGCGGCGTATCGAGGTGGTCCTGCAGATAGCGCCAGCGCGCGCGGATCTCGCGCAGCAGCGTCAGCGCATGCTGCACCCGGTCTTCCAGCAGCTCGGCGCTCGGAATCTCGTTGGCGTCGTCGCTGCGGCCCAGCGGCAGGTTGCCGCGCGCGAAGAATGCTTCCAGCTCGTCCAGCAGCTTGAGCTTGTTCTTGGTCGACAGTTCGATGTTGATGCGCTCGATGCCGTCCGTGTACTCGCCCATGCGGGGCAGCGGAATCACCACGTCCTCGTTGATCTTGAAGGCGTTGGTGTGGCGCGCGATGGCGGCGGTACGCGAGCGGTCGAGCCAGAACTTCTTGCGGGCCTCGGGGCTCACGGCCACGAAACCTTCGCCGCTCTTGCCGTTGGCCAGGCGGATCACTTCCGAGGTGGCGCGCGCCACGGCGTCTTCGTCGTCGCCGACGATATCGCCGATCAGCACCATCTTCGGGAAGGCATTGCGCTTGCTCTTGGTCGCGTAGCCGACGGCTTTCAGGTAGCGGTCGTCCAGATGCTCGAGGCCCGCCAGCAGCACCGGCGAATGCGAGCCGTCCGGCATTTCGACGCCGCCCGCCTTCGCCAGCCCGAACATGTAGTCCTTGATGTCGACGATGGACGGCACCGCGTCCTTCGCGTTGCCGAAGAACTCCAGGCAGACCGTGCGCGTGTGCGCCGGCATCTTGTGCACGACCCAGCGCGCGCTGGTGATCAGCCCGTCGCAGCCTTCCTTCTGGATGCCGGGCAGGCCCGCGAGGAACTTGTCGGTCACGTCCTTGCCCAGGCCCTCCTTGCGGAACACCCGGCCCGGCACCTCAAGCTGCTCGGTGCGCTCCAGCGTCCTGCCGCTCGCATCGAAATAACGCAGCTCGAAGCGCGCGACCTCGACGTCGTGGATCTTGCCGAGGTTGTGGTCCAGCCGCACGACCTCCAGCCACTTCGCCTCGGGCGTGACCATGCGCCACGACGCGAGGTTGTCGAGCGCAGTGCCCCACAGCACGGCCTTCTTGCCGCCGGCGTTCATCGCCACGTTGCCGCCGACGCACGAGGCCTCGGCCGACGTCGGGTCGACTGCGAAGACGTAGCCGGCGCGCTCGGCCGCATCGGCCACGCGCTGCGTGACCACGCCGGCCTCGGTCCAGATCGTCGCGACTTCGCGAGCCACACCCGGCAGCCGCATCATCTCGACCTCGGTCATCGCCTCCAGCTTCTCGGTGTTGATGACCGCGCTGTTCCACACCAGCGGCACGGCGCCGCCGGTGTAGCCGGTGCCGCCGCCGCGCGGGATCACCGTCAGCCCGAGCTCGAAGCAGCCGGCGACCAGCCCGGCCATCTCGGCCTCGGAGTCGGGCGTCAGCACGACGAACGGGTATTCGACGCGCCAGTCGGTCGCGTCGGTCACGTGCGAGACCCGCGACAGACCGTCGAACTTGATGTTGTCCTTCGCGGTGACGCGGCCCAGCACCTTGGTCGCCCGGCGGCGCAGCTCGGCGACCGCGTCGAACTGCTCGGCGAACGCGACCACCGCCCGCTCGGCCGATTGCAGCAGCTCGCCGACGATCGCGTCGCGCTCGGCATCGGCCTGCGGCGTTCGGCGCTTCTGGATCTCGCCGAGCCGGTGGTGCAGCGCGCCGATCAGGAGGCCGCGGCGGCGTGGGTTGTCGAGCAGGTCGTCCTGCAGGTACGGGTTGCGCTGCACGACCCAAATGTCGCCCAGCACCTCGTACAGCATGCGCGCCGAACGACCGGTCTGGCGCTCGTTCCGCAGCCGAGACAGCACCTCCCAGGCGCGCGCGCCGAGCAGCCGGATCACGATCTCGCGGTCCGAGAACGAGGTGTAGTTGTAAGGAATCTCGCGCAGGCGCGGGCTGCTCTGGGCCGCGACATCGGCCGCGGCGGCGATCTGGTTCAGCGGGACGGGTGCGTTCATGAAATCCAGGCGCCACCGCAGCGCGCCCGCGGGCACTTGAGACCGAATCGTACCGCAGCGCAGCATCGGAACGCCGTGGGTGCCGGCGGCCCTGAGGTTGATCCCGATTGATGCGCCGCGGTGCCACCGCGATAAACGGCGCTGTCACAAACATTGCGCAAACTGGCGGATTGGTCACAAACCCGCCCTGCGGCATTCACGGAGCTGTCATGAAAGTCAAATCCCTCGCGCTGGCCATCGGCGTCGTCGTCTGCACGCTGTCCGCCCCGGCGCATGCGCAGGTCGAGATCCAATGGTGGCACTCGATGACCGGCGGCCTGAACGACTGGGTCAACGATCTCGCCAAGCAGTTCAACGACAGCCAGAAGGCCTACAAGGTCGTGCCCACGTTCAAGGGCACGTACGCGGAATCGATGACCGCGACGATGGCGGCCTTCCGCGCCGGCAACGCGCCGCACATCGTGCAGGTGTTCGAGGTCGGCACCGCGACGATGATGGCCGCCAAGGGCGCGGTCAAGCCGGTCGGCGAGGTGATGAAGCAAAGCGGCGTCGCCTTCGACCCGAAGAGCTACGTCCCGGCCGTCTCCGCCTATTACACGGCGCCGAACGGCGAGATGATGTCGTTCCCGTTCAACAGCTCGACGACGATCTTCTACTACAACAAGGACGCGTTCAAAGCCGCCGGCCTTGACCCGAACAAGGCCCCATCGACCTGGCCCGAGGTCGTTGCCGCGGCCGCCAAGCTCAAGGCCAACGGCAGCAAGTGTCCGTACACGACGAGCTGGATGAGCTGGGTGCAGCTGGAGAGCTTCTCGCTCTGGCACAACACGCTGTTCGCGACGCAGAACAACGGCTTCGGCGGCTCCGGGGCGCGGCTCGCATTCAACTCGCCGCTGCACGTGCGCCACTTCGAGAACCTCGCGAACATGGCCAAGCAGGGCCTGTTCGTCTACAAGGGCCGCGACAGCAACGCGGTCCCGTCGTTCGTCTCGGGCGAATGCGCGATGTTCAGCGGCTCGTCCGGCTCGTACGCCGACGTCGTCAAGGGCGGCAAGTTCGCCTACGGCCTGGCCC
>DATCSE010000568.1:0-15859 GCA_036568605.1 Burkholderiaceae bacterium
CTTCTCCCCTTCGGCAAGCAACCTCTTAGCTTCTTTCTCGTGAGAACGAACTTCATCCAAGGTCACATGCAAATCCGCCATCTGCTGCTCCAACTGCGCCCGATGCTCCCCCAGCACCGCCAGAAACTTGCGCAGCTGCGCCTGCGTGTCGCGCGGCGACTCGTACATGTCGACCAGGTCCTTGACCTCGGCCAGCGTCAGCCCCAACCGCTTGCCGCGCAGCGTCAGCTTCAGCCGGGTGCGGTCGCGCGCGGTGTAGACGCGGTTGCGGCCGCGGCGCTGCGGCGTCAGCAGCCCGCAGTCCTCATAGAAGCGGATCGCGCGGGTGGTCAGGTCGAACTCGCGGGCGAGCTCGCCGATCGTGAAGGTGGGGGTGGTGGCCGTGCCGGCGGACGGAGCGGGCGACATGTGGGTGACAGCGGAAAGACGAAGAGCGGCTTACACTGGCTCGATTGACGTATACGTAAAGTGTAAAGGCTGGACCGCCCGATGAACGAGCTCGAGAGACAACTGGCCTATCCGTTCGGCGACACGCTTCCGGCTGTCGGCACCACGCTGGAGGTCGCGCCGGGCGTGCGCTGGCTGCGCATGGCGCTGCCGTTCGCGCTGGACCACATCAACCTGTGGCTGCTGCGCGATCGCCTCGACGGCGTCGACGGCTGGAGCATCGTCGACTGCGGCATCACCAACGACGCGACCCGCGCCGCCTGGGACACCATCTTCGCGAACGAGCTGCAAGGCCTGCCGGTGCTGCGCGTGATCGTGACCCACATGCACCCGGACCACATCGGGCTCGCGCACTGGTTGACCGAGCGCTGGAACGTGCGCCTGTGGATCAGCGCGACCGACTACAACGCCGCACGCCTGGCGAGCAGCACGACCACCGGCTTCGGCGGCCCGGCCTCGGCGCGTTTCATGGCCGGCCACGGGCTGACCGACCCCGAGGCACAGGAGAAGATCAAGGCGCGCAGCAACTACTACGCGAGCATGGTGCCGCAGGTGCCGGCGCAGTTCCGGCGCCTGCAGGACGGCGACCTGCTGCGCATCGGCGGAAGCGACTGGCGCTGCATCGCCGGCTACGGCCACGCGCCCGAGCACATCTCGCTGCACTCGCCGGAACTCGGCGTGCTGATCAGCGGCGACATGGTGCTGCCGCGCATCTCGACCAACGTCAGCGTGATCGACATCGAGCCCGAGGCCAACCCGCTGGTGCTGTACCTCGAGTCGATCCAGCGGCTGCTGGCGCTGCCGGCCGACACGCTGGTGCTGCCGTCGCACGGCCGACCGTTCAAGGGCCTGCACACGCGGATCAACCAGCTGGTCGCGCACCACGACGAACGCTTCGCCGACGTGCTGGCCGCCTGCGCGCGCGAGCCGCAGCACGCGGCCGGGGTGCTGAAGGTACTGTTCAAGCGGCCGCTGGACCTGCACCAGACGACCTTCGCGATGGGCGAATCGATTGCGCATCTGCATGCGCTGTGGCAGCGCGGCCAGTTGCGGCGCTCGCTCGATGCCGACGGCATCTACCGCTTCGCGCCGGCGTAGCCGGGGCCGCGGGCTTCGGGCCGCCCGCTCGAATCGGCCCATCAAATCGGCCAATCGGCCGGCATCGCGTCGACGATCGCCCCCGGCGTCGTGATCCACACGTCGCCGCCTTGCGCCTGCGCCGCGATGTGGCGCAGCGCCTGGCGCAGGTGCCGCAGTCGGTACGGCTGGCCGACGATGTACGGGTGCAGCGCGATGCCCATCACCAGCGCCCGGTCCAGCGGCCCGCGCTGCGACTGCTCGAGCATCTCGACGAACTGGTCGACGATCATCTGCGCGAAGTCCTTCGCGTCCATCTGCCGGCCGACGATCATCGGGATGTCGTTGAGCTCCTGCGGGTACGGCACCGACCACAGCGGGCCGGCGCGCGTCGCCAGGCGCGTCGGCTGATCGTCGTGGCACCAGTTCAGCGTGTAGCGGTAGCCTTCCTCGCGCAGCAGATCGGGCGTCGCGGCGCTCTCGGAGATCCACGGCGAGAGCCACCCCGTCGGCGCGCGCCCGTGCTGCGCCCGCGCGATGCGCTCACGGCAATGGCGCAGCAGCGCGCGCTCGGCGTCTTCGGGCCAGCCGCCCTGGCGCTCGGCGTTCGTATGGCCGTGCGCGATCAGCTCGTCGCCGCGCTGCACGAACGCCTCGACGACCTCGGGGCAGTACTCGAACAGCGCCGTGTTGATCAGCGCGCCCACCGGCCAGCCCAGGTCGTCGAACAAGTCGCGGCAGCGCCAGACACCGACCCGGTTGCCGTATTCGCGCCAGGCGTGGTTCAGCACGTCGGGCTGCGGCGACGCCGGCGCGATGCCCGCGCCCAGCCCTTCGCCGAACGCGAAGTGCTCGATGTTCAAGCCGACGTAGACCGCGAGCCGCGCCCCGTTGGGCCAGCGCAGCGGCGGCCGCGATTCGATCGCCGAGTAGGCGAAGCGGCCGTGCGACCGGGGCGCCGGGAACGTCATGCCGCGCTCCGATACGACTTGAACACGTCGCGCAGCGGCGCCGCGGCCGGCACCGGCGGCCGCGTCAACGAGCTTTCGATCTCGTTCAGATGGCGCCGCATCTCGGTGGCTGCCGCCGCACTGCCGCCGCTCGCGGCCAGCCGGGTCAGCAACTGCTGGTGGCTGTGAGCCACGCACATCGGCTGGCCCGGCGCCTTGTACAACGCCATCAGCAGCGACGTGGTCGGCAGCAGCTCCTCGAGCAGCCGCACGAAGATCGGGTTGCCGCTCATCTGCGCGAGCTGCAGGTGGAACTCGCCCGACAGCCGGATCGCCTCCTGCTTGTTCTGCGAGCGGGTCGCTCGCACCTCGGCGTCGACGATGCGGCGCAGCGCGGCGAGTTGCGCCGCGTCGAGCTTGCCGGCCAGGCGCCGCGCGACCTCGCACTCGACGACGCGGCGCGCATCGAACACATGCTCGCCGTCGCGCCGCGTCGGTTCGGGCACCACTGCGCCGCGGTTCGGCCGCAACGTGATCACGCCGTCCTGCGCGAGCCGGTGCAGCGCCTGGCGCACCAGCGTGCGCGAGACCGCGAAGGTCTGCGCAAGCTCCTCCTCGCGCAGGCGCGAGCCCGGCACGAGCCTATGGTCGACGATCGCGGCGTAGATGGCCTCGTAGACCCGATCGGCCGGCATCGTCACCACCGGCGCGGAGGTCGCTTCGTGGCTGGTCTTCTTCGGCATCGGCCCGATTCTGTCAGCGCGGCACCGGCTGCGCCGTCACCTCGCGGCACGCCGCGCCGCACGCGAACGCAGCCAGCGCATCAGCCCCCAGGTCAAGCCCATCACGACGAACGACACGACGGTGGTCACGGTGCCCAGCGCGTAGATCGCCGGCGTCGTCACCGTGCTCGTCAGGCCTTGGAGCTCCAGCGGCAGCGTGTTGACGTCGCCGATCGCCTGCGAGGTGCGGGCGATCTCGTCCCAGCTCAGCGTGAAGCCGAACATGCCGACGCCGACCAGGCTGGGCGCGATCAGCGGCAGCACGACATGGCGAAAGCTCTGCCACGGGGTCGCGCCCAGGTCCGACGCCGCCTCCTCGTAGGCCGGGTTGAAGCGGTTGAACACCGCGAGCATGATCAAGAGGCCGAACGGCAGCGTCCACGTCAGGTGTGCGCCGAGTGCCGACGAGAACAAGCCCATCGCGGTGCCGTAACCCTCGAGCCAGCCGGCCGCGCCGCCCGATTCGAGCAAGGCCTTCGCGGCGCCGTCGATCAGCCGGAACTGCAGGCCGATGCCCAGCGAGACCACGATGGACGGCATGATCAGGCTCGCGACCGACACATAGAACAGCAGCCCCGAGCCCGCGAAGCGCTTGCGAAACGCCAAGCCTGCGCCCAGCGACAGCAGCACGGTCAGCGCCATCACGACGCCACCGAGCACCACCGAGCGGCGGAACGCCGCCGCGACGTCGACGACCCCCATGCCCTCCCACAGCTTGCCGAACCAGTGCAGCGAGACGCCGCGCATCGGGAAGGTCAGCCCGCCTTCCGGCCCCTGGAAGCTGAGCACGAAGATCGTCAGCATCGGGCCGTACAGGAACAGCACGAACAGCCCGAACACCGCGGCCAGCGCGTAGAACGAGGCGGGGCGCTTGGCGTCGTCGCGCAGGCTCATCTCAAAGTTCCCGGCGGATGTCGACGAGTTTCGTGAGACCCCAGATCATCATCAGCGTGACGATCAGCAGGATCACCGCATTGGCCGCGGCCATCGGGAACTGCAGATACGACGTCTGTACCTGGATCACCTTGCCGACCGACGCGATCTGCTGGCCGCCCATCACGCCGATGGTCACGAAGTCGCCCATCACGATCGTGATCACGAAGATCGAGCCGATGATGATGCCGGTGCGGCACAGCGGCACGACCACGTTCCAGACCGTCTGCCAGCCGCTCGCGCCGGCGTCGCGCGCCGCCTCGAGCAAGGCGCGGTCGATGCGCATCATCGAGTTGAAGATCGGCACGATCATGAACATCGTGTAGAGGTGCACGAACGCCAGCACGACCGAGAAGTCGGAGAACAGCAGCCACTCGACCGGCGCGCTCGTGAGTCCCAGACCCTGCAGGCCCTGGTTGATCAGCCCGTTGCGGCCCAGCAGCGGGATCCACGAGATCATGCGGATCACGTTGCTGGTCCAGAACGGCACCGTGCACAGGATGAACAGCAGCGTCTGCATGCCGGTCGAGCGCACGTGGAACGCGAGGAAGTACGCGACCGCGAAGCCGATCGCCAGCGTGACCGCCCACACCAGCACGCAGAACTTCAGCGTCGACAGGTACGTCTTCAGCGTGACGCACAGCTCGCCGGTGCTGCTGCAGCCGTCGAACACCTGCACGTAGTTCTGCACGGTGAACGCCGGGATCAGCTCGTAGTCGCTCGCCTTCCAGAAGCTGACCGCCGCGACCAGCACGAGCGGCACGATCAGGAACAGCAGGAAGACGAGCGCAAATGGCGTGGCCTGCAGCCACGCCGGCGCACTACGCGGCGACGAACTCATTCCACTTCTGCACCATGTACGCGTTCTCGTCCATGATGGCGTTCCAGCAGGCGATGCCGCCCATGCGCTGCTCGTAGCTGCCGCCGTCGCGCACCGCGCCGGCCTTCGCCAGCAGCTCGCCGTTCGGGGCCTTGATGTCCTTCTCGGCCGCCTTGCCTTCCATCCAGTAGGCCCACTCGTAGGCTTCCATCTTCGCCTTCGCGGTCTCCAGCACCGCGCTGTAGTAGCCCTGGCGGTTCAGGTACGCGCCGGCCCAGCCGTCGAGGAACCAGTTGATGAACTCGTAGACCGCATCGGCCTTCTTGCCCGTGACGCTCTTGGGCACGCCGAAGCCGGCGGCCCATGCGCGGTAACCTTCCTTCAGCGGCTGGAACGTGCAGGCGATGCCCTTGGTGCGCACCGCGGTCACGGCCGGCGACCACATCGACTGGATCACGACCTCGCCCGAGGCCATCAGGTTCACGCTCTCGTTGAAGTCCTTCCACAGCGCGCGGAACTGGCCGGCCTTCTTCGCCTCGATCAGCGTCTTGATCGTCAGGTCGATTTCCTTCTTCGTCATGTTCCCCTTGTCGGGGTACTTGTACAGGCCCATCGCCTCGACGACCATCGCCGCATCCATGATGCCGATCGACGGGATGTTCAGGATCGCCGCCTTGCCCTTGAACTCGGCGTTCAGCAGCTCCTTCCAGCTCTCGATCGGGCGCTTGATCAGGTCGGGGCGTATGCCCAGCGTGTCGGCGTTGTAGACGGTGGGGATCAGCGTCATGAACTGCGTGGGCGTCGCCGAGAACGTCTTCGCATCGGGCTTCTCGAGGTACATCACCTTCTTCGGCGCGGTGCCCTGGTCGCCGACCTTCTTGCCCGCGACCTCGCCCTTCGTGAACAGCGTCGTGATCTTGTCGGCGTTCTTGATGCGCTTGGTGTCGATGCCCAGCAGGTTGCCGGTCGGGATGATCTTCTTCAGCGAGAAGTACTCGGTGTCGATCAGGTCGAACGAGTTGGGCGCGGTGACCGCACGCTTGGTCACGTCGTCGGTCGTGACCGGGATGTACTGGATCGTGATGCCGGTGTCGGCCTTGAACTTCTCCGCGATCGCCTTGTCCTGGTTGACCGCGGTGCCGAGGTAGCGCAGCGTGATCGGGTCGGCTGCGCGCACGTACGGGAAGGCCATCGCACCGCTCGCGGCGGCCACGCCCTTGAGCAGCGCGCGGCGCTGCGGATTCGTCGGGGTCTTGCTGTCGTCGGACATGGCTCTCTCTCCTCTCGGGTGGATCAACACAGGGCGTGGGCGGCCTCGTCCGCCCACGAGACGTACACCGCGTCGCCGGGTGCGAGCGGCGCGGCATCGAATTCGGCGTCCGGCAGCGTGACGGTCCACGCGCCCTCGGCCGCGTCACCGCCATCGGGCGCGACGCTGACCTGCACGCAAGTGCCTTGGTACTCGACCGCACGAACCGCGGCGGGACGTGCGGCCTCGCCGTTCACGCCATACGCGGTGCGCTGCAGGCGCAGCCGGTCGGCGCGCACGGCCACCTTGCCGGCCGGCGTCGCAATCACGTTGTGCGCGCCGATGAAACGCGCGACGAACTCGGAACGCGGCGCGTTGAAGATCTCGCGCGCGCTGCCGTTCTGCTCGATCTTCCCGTGGTTCATCACGACGACCTGGTCGGCCAGCGCCATCGCCTCTTCCTGCGAATGGGTGACGTGCACGAACGTGAAGCCGAGCTGGTGCTGCCAGCGCTTCAGCTCGGCACGCATCTGCACGCGCAGGAACGGGTCGAGCGCGGAGAGCGGCTCGTCGAGCAGCAGCACGCGCGGCTCGGTCATCAGCGCGCGGGCCAGCGCGACGCGCTGCTGCTGGCCGCCGGAAAGCTCGCTGGGCAGCCGGTTCAGGTACGGCGTCATCGCGACGAGCTGCAGCAGGTCCTTCGCGCGTGCGTGGCGCTCGGCCAGCGGCTTGCCGCGCATCTTCCAGCTGAACGCGACGTTGTCGAGCACCGAAAGGTGAGGGAACAGCGCGTAGCTCTGGAACATCATCGCGGTGCCGCGCTCGGCCGGCGATGCGTTCGTCACGTACTTGCCGCCGAGCAGGATCTCGCCGCCGGACGCGCTCTCGTGGCCGGCGATCATGCGCAGCGTCGAGGTCTTGCCGCAGCCCGACGGCCCGAGCAGGCAGCAGTAGCTGCCCGACGCGATCGTCAGATCGATCGCATCGACGGCGACCGTGTCGCCGTACTTCTTCGTCAGCGCGGTCAGGACGAGGCTGGAATCGGCCATGGGCGCGCTGTATGCAAAGCATGTGCCACGGCAGTCGCACCGAATCGGCGCGGCGATCGGATCCCGCCTGCCCGGATCGGCCCGAAGCACGCACCAAGCAGGGAGGATTGCCAGGGAAGACGCTCGGCTTTGGGGCGCCATCAGGCATCCCCTACAGGCTTGCGACTTGCTTCCAGCTTCGCGCCGCGACGCCACTTTGTATACAAAATGGCGTCGCGTTCGACGGAGCAACCCGATGCAGATCCGCGTGATCAACCCCAACACGACGGCCTCGATGACCGCGAAGATCGGTGCGGCCGCCACGGCCGCCGCAGCGGGCGGCACCCGCATCGTCGCGGTCCAGCCCAGCTTCGGCGCCGGCTCGATCGAAGACCACCTCGACGACGTCTGGGCCGCCGCCGGCGTCACCGAACAAGTGCAGCTCGGCGAGGCCGCGGGCGCCGATGCCCACGTGATCGCCTGCTTCGGCGACCCGGGCCTGCACGCCGCGCGCGAGATTGCCCGTGGCCCGGTCATCGGCATCGCCGAAGCCGCGTTCCATGCGGCCGCGCTGCTCGCGACCGGCTTCTCGGTCGTCACGACGCTGACGCGCACCTGCGTGATCGCCGAGCATCTGGTGCTGCAGTACGGCTTCGAGCGCCGCTGCAAGGGCATCCACGGCACCGACATCGCCGTGCTCGAGCTCGAGGATCCGGCCAGCGACGCTTACACACGCGTTCGCGACGCCGCCGCGCACGCGCTGGTGCACGACCGCTCCGGCGCGATCGTGCTGGGCTGCGCCGGCATGACCGACCTGTGCCGGCGGCTGCAAGACGAACTGGGCGTGCCGGTGATCGACGGCGTCGCCGCAGCCGTCAAGCTCGCGGAGAGCCTGGTCTCGCTGGGGCTTGCGACCAGCAAGCGCGGCGACTATGCGGCGCCGATCGCGAAGCGCTATGTGGGGATTGCGAGCCCGTATTCGCCGCCGTGAGGTGCGCGTGGGCCCTCACCCCAGCCCTCTCCCAGAGGGAGCGGGTGTCCTCAGTCGAACGCCGGCACGACGCCGTCGCGCAGCTGCTCGCGCGTCGCCTCGAAGTCGGGCAACACCGAACGGACCACGTCCCAGAACCGCGGGCTGTGATCCATGTGGCGCAGGTGCGCGAGCTCGTGCGCGACGACATAGTCGATGCTCGACATCGCGAAGTGGATCAGCCGCCAGTTCAGGCGGATCGAGCCGTCGGCGCTGGCGCTTCCCCAGCGCGTCTGCGCCGACGACAGGCTGAGCCGCGTGCAGGTCACGCGCAGCTGCTCGGCGTAGTGGCGGATGCGCTCCTCGAACACGCGGCGCGCCTGGCGTTGCAGCCAGCTCTGCACCGCGTCGCGGATCTGCTCGGGTGCGGCCTGCTGCGGCAGGCCGACGTGCAGCGTCAGCCGCGGCACCCCGGGCAGCGCCTGCGCGTCGGTGTTCAGCACCGCGCCGGTCGCCCGGCTGTCGAGCACGACGATCACGGTCTCGCCGAGGAACGGGATCGTCGTGCCGTCGCGCCACTCGACCTTGGCCTCGGCCAGGCGCTGCGTGCGCTCCTGCTGCTCGCGCAGCTTGCGCAGGATCCACGCGCCCTTCTCGCGCAGCCCCGATTCGATCTCGGCGATGCCGACCCAGCGCGGCGCGTTCACGCTCAGGCCTTCGGGCCCGACGATGAAGCCGATCGTGCGGCGCCGCACGCGCTTCAGCGCATAGGCGACCGTGTGCTCCTGCAGCCGGATCTCGCGGTCGGCCTGCGGGTGGCGGAAGACGGCCGGCGCGAGCACGCTGGCCAGCGGGACGGCGGCCGGCTCGGGCGTGGCCGCCTGTACGGGCTCCAGCCCGAGTCCCGGTTCAGACGCCGGTGCCGCAACCGCGGATTGCGGCAGCGGCGCCGAGACGCCCTCGTCGAACAGGCCCAGCTGCCGGGCGTCCAACGATGCGGCGCGCGGCTTCGCCACGATCAGGCCACCCCGGCGGCCGCCGAGGCCGTGGCCGCGGCCGGCGGATACGCCTGCGGGTCGAGGCGGCGCATCTCGCCCTCGATCCAGCGTTCGACCTCGCGCATCAGCTCGTCCGGCTCGCGCCCGACCGACGGGATAGGCTTGCCGATCGACACGTCGATCACGCCCGGCGTCAGCACGAAGCTTTTGCGCGGCCAGCAGCGCGCCGAGGTCACCGCGATCGGCAGCACCGGCGTGCCAGTCGTCACCGCGAGCCGCGTGCCGCCGTTCTTGTAGACGCCCTGGCTGCCGCGCGGCGTGCGCGTGCCCTCGGGGAACATGATGACCCAGTTGCCCTGCGCCATGAAGCGCCGCCCCTGCTCGGCGACGCGGCTCCACGCCTCGGTGCGCTTGCTGCGATCGATGTGGATCATGTCCAGCCGCGCCATCGCCCAGCCGAAGAACGGAATCATCAGCAGCTCGCGCTTGAACACGTAGCACAGCGGGTGCGGCATCAGGCACGGGAACGCAAACGTCTCCCAGGTGGACTGGTGCTTGGGCAGCAGGATCACCGGCGAGTCGGGCAGGTTCTCCAGGCCATGAAGCCGCGCACGCACGCCGCAGATCACGCGCGCGCCCCAGATCGCGATGCGCAGCCAGACGATGGTGAACCAGTACAGCCGCGTGCCGCGCACGAAGATCGACAACAGCATCACCGCGATCGCATACGGCACGACGGTGACGACCAGCCACAGCACGAAGACCGCCGAGCGCACGGCGGCAAGGGCACGGGCCATCAGTCCAGTCTCCCGAAGCCCGAGTCGTGGTCGCCGGTCGCGCCGCGATCCTCGCGTTCGCGCTGCACCAGGTATTCGGCGAACGCGGCGAGGTCGGCATGCACCACCGTGCCGGGCACCTGGGCGCACAGCGCGGCGAGCTGCGCCTCGTCGAGCCGCGCGCCCTTGCCGGTGCGCACGAGGTGCGGGCGGCAGCCGACCGAGACGCCGGCCTGCAGGTCGCGCAGCGTGTCGCCGACCACCGGCACGTCGCGCAGCGACATGCCGAAGCGTTCGCCGATCTGCTCGAACAGGCCCGGCAGCGGCTTGCGGCAGGTGCACGACTCGTCCGGCGCATGCGGGCAGAAGAACACCGCGTCGATGCGGCCGCCCTGCTTCGCGAGCAGCTGGTTCATCTTGGTGTGCATCGCGTTCAGCGTCGCCATGTCGAAGGTGCCGCGACCCAGCCCGGACTGGTTGGTCGCGACCACCGTGTGCCAGCCGGCATGGTTCAGGCGCGCGATCGCCTCGAGCGCACCGGGAATCGGCACCCATTCTTCCGGCGACTTCACGTAGTCGTCGCGGTCTTCATTGATCGTGCCGTCGCGGTCGAGGATGACGAGTTTCATGGGTTCGTATGGGCTTCCATGCCACGATCAATCGTGACCACCGCAGATGCTCGCAACACGTGCTCGAGCTCTTCGCGTGTCATTCGTTATCTCGTGCTTCGCGCAGCATCCGATTGCGCTCAGCCACCGAAACGAATCGCCCGAGCGGCGAGACGCTGCGCAGGACTGCCGCGTGGTCGCCGGCCGCACACACGACCTGTTCGACTGCGTCGACACCTTCGTCGAGCAAGCGATCCCACTCATCCCAATATGGATCGCATGAGGCCGGTCGCTGCTGCGCCTGGGCACGCCAACGCCGAATCACGTCGCGAGCCTCATGCAGACGCTCGGGCTGCTCGCGCAGCCGCGCCACGGCCAATCGATGCGCCGCGAGCGAGAACCGTTCGATGCGATCGTGATGAGGATCCATGACCGCAATTATCGGTTCGTCCCGGTCAAGTCGCGAGCTTCGACAGGTCGGCCACGCGGTTCATCGCCGCATGCAGCTGCGCCAGCAGCCCGAGCCGGTTCGCGCGCAGCGCCGGGTCCTCGGCGTTGACCATCACCGATTCGAAGAACGCGTCGACCGGCTCGCGCAGCGCGGCGAGCGCGCGCAGCGAACCGGTGTAGTCGCCGCGGTCGAAGCTCTGGTCGGCCGTCGGCTTCACCGCCACCAGGGCCTGGCTCAGCGCCGACTCGGCGGGCTCCTTCAGCAGCGCCGGCTGCACGGTCGCGTCGACCGCGCCCTCGGCCTTCTTCAGGATGTTGCCGACCCGCTTGTTCGCGGCCGCGAGCGACGCGGCCTCGGGCAGTGCGGCGAATGCGCGCACCGCGGCCAGCCGCGCGCTGACGTCGGCCAGCCGCATCGGGCGCAGCGACAGCACCGCGTCGACCTCCTGCGCGCTGTAGCCCTGCTCGCGCAGGCTGCCGGCCAGGCGCTCGTAGATGAAGTCGATCAGCTGCGCGGGCGCGAGCTTCTCGGTGAGCAGCGGGCCCATCGCCTGCGCGCCGATGCCGACCAGCCGGTCCAGGTCGATCGCGACCTCGCGCTCGATCAGCATCCGGACCACGCCCAGCGCATGTCGGCGCAGCGCGAACGGATCCTTGTCGCCGGTCGGCATCTGGCCGACGCCGAACAGGCCGATCAGCGTCTCGAGCTTGTCGGCCAGCGCGACGACCAGGCCGACATCGCCGCGCGGCAGCGCATCGCCGGCGAAGCGCGGCTTGTAGTGGTCCTCGATCGCTTCGGCGACCGCACCGGGCTCGCCGTCGTGGCGCGCGTAGTAGCCGCCCATCACGCCCTGCAGCTCGGGAAACTCGCCGACCATGTCGGTCAGCAGATCGCCCTTCGCGAGCAGCGCGGCGCGGTCGACCAACGGGCCCAGCGGCTCGCCGGGGAACGCCTGCTCGGCGATCGCCTTCGCGATCGCGCGCACACGCTGCACCCGCTCGCCCTGCGAGCCGAGCTTGCCGTGATAGACGACCTTCGCGAGCCCGTCGACGCGCGCGGCGAGCGGCTTCTTGCGGTCCTGGTCGTAGAAGAACTTCGCATCGGCCAGGCGCGGGCGCACGACGCGCTCGTTGCCTTCGACGATGCGGCTCGCATCGGCGGGCCGGATGTTGCTGACCACGAGGAACCGGTTCGTCAGCGCGCCGTTCGCATCGACCAGCGGGAAGTACTTCTGGTTCGCCTTCATCGTCAGGATCAGGCACTCGGACGGCACCGCCAGGAAGTCCGGTTCGAAGTGGCAGACCAGCACGTTGGGCCGCTCGACCAGCGCGGTGACCTCGTCGAGCAGCGCGTCGTCGTCGACCGGCTTCAGCCCCTGCGCCGCCGCGGCGGCGTCGAGCTGGCGCACGATCTCGGCGCGCCGCTCGGCGAAGCTCGCGAGCACCGCGCCCTCATCGCGCAACTGCACAGCGTAGCCATCGGCGTCATGCAGATCGATCGCGTCGGCCTTCGCTTCGAAGCGGTGGCCGTGCGTGGTCCGGCCAGCGGTCAGGCCCAGCGAGCGCACCGGCACGACCTCGCGGCCATGCAGCGCGACCAGCGCATGCGCGGGACGCACGAAGTTCACGCTGGTCCAGCCGTCGGCCAGCTGGTACTGCATGACCTTCGGGATCGGCAGCTTCGCGAGCGTCTCATCGAGCGCCTTCTGCAGCCCTTCGGCGAGTGTCGCGCCGGCCACGACGCTGTCGTGGAACAGGGCTTCGGCCTTGCCGTCGGGTTGGCGCTTCAACGACGGCACCACCGACACATCGAGCCCGAGCGCGGCGAGCTTCTTCACGAGCGCCGGCGTCGGCTGGCCGTTCGCATCGAGCGCGACGGCGACCGGCATCAGCTTCTGCGACATCGGCCGATCCGCGGCGCGCGGCGCGACACCCTCGACATGCACCGCGAGGCGACGCGGCGATGCGAACGACGTGACCTGGGCCTGCGCGTCGGCCAGCCCGTCGGCCTTCAGCCGCTGGGCCAGCACATCGGCGAACGCATCGCCGAGCCGCTTCAGCGACTTCGGCGGCAACTCCTCGACGAACAGCTCGACGAGCAGGTTCTGCGTGCTGCTGCCGCTCATGCCGTCGCCGCCTTCTTCTCGAGTGCGGCCTTCACCTCGTCGCCCCAGGCCTTGGGCGCCATCGGGAAGCCGAGCCGCGCGCGGCTCTCGAGGTAGCTCTGCGCGACGTTCTTCGCGAGGTTGCGGATCCGGCCGATGTAGGCCGCGCGCTCGGTCACGCTGATCGCGCCGCGCGCGTCGAGCAAATTGAACGTGTGGCCGGCCTTCAGCAGCTGTTCGTAGGCCGGCAGCGCGAGCTTCTGTTCCATCAGGTATTTGGACTGCTTCTCGTGGGCACCGAACGCGGCGAGCAGGAACTCGACGTCGCTGTGCTCGAAGTTGTAGGTGCTCTGTTCGACTTCGTTCTGGTGGTAGACGTCGCGGTAGGTGATGCCCGGCGCCCACTCGAGATCGAAGATGCTCTCCTTGCCCTGGATGTACATCGCCAGACGTTCGAGCCCGTAGGTGATTTCGCCGGTGATCGGCTTGCAATCGATGCCGCCGACCTGCTGGAAGTACGTGAACTGCGTGACTTCCATGCCGTTGAGCCAGACCTCCCAGCCCAGGCCCCAGCAGCCCAGCGTCGGGTTCTCCCAATCGTCCTCGACGAAGCGCACGTCGTTGGCCTTCAGATCGAACCCCAGCGCCGCCAGCGACCCGAGGTACAGCTCGAGGATGTTGGCCGGCGCGGGCTTCAGCACGACCTGGTACTGGTAGTAGTGCTGCCGGCGGTTCGGGTTCTCGCCGTAGCGGCCGTCCTTGGGGCGGCGGCTGGGCTGCACGTAAGCGGCCTTCCACGGCTCGGGGCCGATCGCGCGCAGGAAGGTCGCGGTGTGGCTGGTGCCGGCGCCGACTTCCATGTCATAGGGCTGCAGCAGCGCGCAGCCTTGCGCGGCCCAATAGTCCTGCAGTTTGAGGATGAGTTGTTGAAAGCTGAGCATCGGCATCGAGGCTGGGCAAGCGGCCTGCACGAGAACCCTCGCGCACGCCGGAAAAGCTCGAATTCTAGAGGGCGGGCCGCGCGCCGCGGCGCGCCAGCAGCGCCACCGCGAGGACCGCGATCGCCCAGAGCGGCCACAGCCCGAAGCGCGAGGCCCACCAGGCAAACGGCGTCAGCCCGCTGCGCGCGACGACCTCGGCGTTCAGCACGCCTTGCGTGAACGGCGCGAGCGACGCGGTCACGCGGCCGGCCGCATCGATCACGACGGTCGCGCCGGTGTTCGTCGCCCGCAGCATCGGCACCTGGAATTCGAGCGCGCGCATCCGCGAGATCTGCAGATGCTGGTCGACCGCGATCGTGTCGCCGAACCAGCCGATGTTGCTCAGGTTCGCGAACAGCGTCGGCGCGTTCGCGGCGTCGGCGAAGCGTGCGGCCAGCTCCTCGCCGAACAAGTCCTCGTAGCAGATGTTCGCGGCGATGCGCTGCGTGCCGACAATGAACGGCGGTGCCACGAGCGGCCCGCGGTTGAAGTCGCCCAGCGGGATGTTCATCATCTCGGTGAACCAGCGAAACCCGGTCGGGATGAACTCGCCGAACGGCACCAGGTGGTGCTTGTCGTAGCGGTAGTAGCCGCCCGGCAGTTTCGCCGACGCAGCATCGATGCCGGCCGCCGAGTTGGTATAGCCCTGCTCCGCGTTGCCGAGCGGCAGGCCGATCAACGCGGCCTGCGGGCCGTCGCGGAAGTGGTTCAGCAAGCGGTTCCAGTAGTCCGCATCGATCTGCTCGGGCAGCAGCGGGATCACGGTCTCGGGACCGATGACCAGATCGCCGCGCGCCGCCAGCAGCTGCTCGCTGGTCCAGGCCAGCGCCGCGGGCATGCGCTCGACCGCGAACTTCTCGTCCTGCGGGACGTTGCCCTGCAGCAGCGTCACGCTGAGCCGGCCATGGTCGTGCGTGTGGCGACCCGGTCCGACCCAGGCCGCCGCGATCAGCAGCGCCGCGGCGCACACGCCGGCGACCGCGAGCCGGCGCGCCCCGGCCTGCGCCGCGAACGCGAGCCACGCGGCGAGCAGCGCCACCAGCGCACCCAGCCCGTAGACGCCGATCCACGGCGCGAACGCGGCGAGCGGCGAATCGACCTGCGCATAGCCGCTTGCGACCCACGGGAAGCCGGTGAAGATGACGCCGCGTGCAAGCTCGGCCAGCAGCCACAGCGCCGCGAACAGCAGGCCATCGCGCAGCGCGGCGCCACGCCGCCAGCGTGCGAAACCGGCCATCGCCGCGGCCAGGTACAGCGACAGGAAGCCGCTCAGCAGCGCGACCGCGAACGCCGCGAGCCAGGCCGGCAGCCCGCCATAGCGGTGCATGCTGATGAACAGCCACCACGTGCCGGCCGCAAGCCAAGCGCTGCCGAACCACCAGCCCAGGCCCGCCGCGCGCCGCGGCGACGACAACGCGGCCGCGACGCGCCACGCGAACAGCGCGATCACCACGAGCTGCAGCGGCCACGCCCACGTCGCGACGAACGGCAGACTGTGCAGCGCACCGAGCGCGGCGGCGAACAGCCATTCGAGGCCCCGGGGCCAGGATCGCGCCGGCGCGGCGCCGCTGCGGAATCGAGCAGCGGCGTGTGACGGCACGTCGGCTCGCGCGCCGGAGGCGCTCACATGCCGTCGGGCCCGGGCGCGGCCTCGGGCGCGCGGGTCACCTTGAACCAGCGCACTGC
>DATCSE010000569.1:0-4416 GCA_036568605.1 Burkholderiaceae bacterium
TCGTTGCGACGCGCGGGAGCCACCGGCAATTCAAGCACGCAAACAAGCCCGGCCGCGTTACTGTCCCCGGCAAGCCAAGTGACGACCTTGCGCCCGGTACCTTGAACAGCATCCTGAAGCAAGCCGGTCTGAAGTGAAAGGCAGTTCTATGCGCTACGCCGTCGTGATCGAAAAGGCAGAAGGCAACTATTCGGCGTACGTTCCGGATTTGCCGGGCTGCGTCGCGACCGGTGCCACGGTGGCAGAGGTCGAAGCCGAGATTCGAGAGGCTATTGCCTTTCACGTCGAAGGGCTTCGTGAAGACGGCCTCCCTGTGCCGGTGCCGGCAAGTCAAGTCGAATATGTTGACGTGGCGGCTTGAGGTGCCGCACCAAGCTTTGTGCGGCGGGACTTTGCGGTCCCGCGGATGAAGATCCTGGTCACCGGCAGCTCAGGGCACCTCGGCGAAGCGCTGGTCCGCACGCTGCGCGAAGCGCAACACGACGTCGTCGGCATCGACATCGTCGCCTCCCCGTTCACCGATCATGTCGGCTCGATCGCCGACCGCGGCTTCGTGCGGGCCTGCATCGCCGGCGGCATCGAAGCCGTTCTGCACGCCGCGACGCTGCACAAGCCGCATGTCGCGACGCATCCGCGTCAGGCCTTCGTCGACGTCAACATCACCGGCACGCTGAACCTGCTCGAGGAAGCAGTCGCGGCGCGTCATGTCGGCGCGTTCGTCTTCACGAGCACGACCAGTGCGTTCGGCGCCGCACTGAGCCCGCCGCCCGGCGCGCCGGCCGCGTGGATCACCGAGGACGTCGCGGCCGTGCCGAAGAACATCTACGGCGCGACCAAGACTGCCGCCGAGGACCTGTGCCAGCTGTTCCACCGCGACCACGGGCTCGCCTGCCTGGTGCTGCGCACTTCGCGCTTCTTCCCCGAGGGCGATGACGACGACGCGCGGCGTGCCGCGTATGCCGACGCGAACCTGAAGGCCAACGAGTTCCTGTACCGCCGCGTCGAGCTCGAGGATGTGGTGGGCGCACACCTGCAGGCGCTGGCGCGCGCGCCGGACCTGGGCTTCGGCAAGTTCATCATCAGCGCGACCACGCCTTTTGTGCCGGCCGACCTGGCCGAGCTGCGCCACGATGCGGCCGCGGTGCTGAAGCGCCGCGTCCCGGGCGTCGAGGCGGTCTACGCGGCCCGCGGCTGGAAGCTGCCGGCGGAGATCGACCGCGTGTATGTCAACGCGCGTGCGCGCACGCTGCTCGGCTGGCAGCCGCGCCACGACTTCGCCCGCGTGCTGCGCAGCGTGCAGGACGGCGAGGACTTCCGCAGCCCGCTCGCGCGCACGGTGGGCGCGAAGGGCTATCACCCCGAACTGACCTGAGCCGGCGCGTCAGCCCGGCAGCAGCCCGTCGCGCATGCAGTGCGCGCGCGACCGCGAGAACGCGTGCTCGAGCGCGTCGATGTGCGGTGCGGCGCGCTCGGTGCCGGCGCTGGCCTGCAGCGCCTGCGCCGCGTCGGCGACCATGCGCAACCCGAGGTTGAGGGCCGCGCCTTTCAGCGCGTGGGCCTGCGAGCGCAGCGTCGTGTGGTCGGCGCCGCGCAGCGCGCTGCGCAACGTCGCCAGCGCCTGGGACTGGTCGTCGAAGAAGCGACGCAGCAGATCGGCGTAGACGTTCGGGGAAAGCGCCTGGCGCGCGCCGTCGACGGTCGTCGCATCGAGCAGGCCGTCGACGGCAGACGGACGGGCATCCGGCGACGCACGATCCTGTGGCGCCACCGGGGCCGGCGTGCCGCCGATCCCGCTGTGGCGCTCGAGCGCTTCGCGCAGCTGCGGCAGGTGCGCCGGTTTGGTCAGGAAGCCGTCCATGCCGGCCTGGCGCGCGAGGTCGCGCGATGCCTGGAACGCGTCCGCGGTCAGCGCGATGATGGGCACGCGCCCACGCGGCGGCGGCATCGAGCGGATCGCGCGCGCCGCGGCGAAGCCGTCCATGCCGGGCATGTGCAGGTCCATCAGCACGATGTCGAACTCGTGCTCCTGCACCGCGCGCACCGCGCCGTTGCCGTCCTCGCGGAACATCGCCCGATGGCCCAGCTTGTCGAGCACGGCTTCGAGATACGCGCGGTTGACCGGATGGTCCTCGACGACCAGCACCTGCAGCGGCCCCGCGGCTCGTGCGGCGGTCGATGCCGCGGGATCGGCCTGCGCCGAGATCGGCGGCGCGACGGGTGCGAGCGGCAGCGCGACCGTGAACGTGCTGCCGCGCCCGGGCTCGCTGCGCACCGTGATGTCGCCGCCCATCAGCCGCGCGAGGTCGCGCGAGATCTCGAGGCCCAGCCCGGCGCCGCCCTGGCGACGCGACGGGCTCTCGTCGGCGCGCACGAAACGCTGGAACAGACGTTCGAGCGTGGCCGCGTCCATGCCGATGCCGGTGTCGGTCACCGTGAAGATCAGCCGCCCGGCGTGGCCGCTGGTGGCCCGCAGGCTGACGCTGCCGGCGTCCGAGAACTTGACCGCGTTGTTCAGCAGGTTGAAGAGGATCTGCTTCACCCGCGTCGGGTCGGCATGCACCCAGCGCGGCACGTC
Organism: Burkholderiaceae bacterium; assembly: GCA_036568605.1. Lineage (GTDB taxonomy): Bacteria > Pseudomonadota > Gammaproteobacteria > Burkholderiales > Burkholderiaceae_C > DATCSE01. The sequence continues at coordinate 2,576 of DATCSE010000569.1, forward strand.
CGGATCGACTTGCACGTGCAGCGCCAGCCCCTTCGATTGCGCCTGCACCCGCATCAGTGCCTCGACCTGCGCGAGCAGCTGCGGCAGCTCCATCGTCTCGGGCTGCACGACCAGCTTGCCGGACTCGAGCTGCGAGATGTCGAGGATGTCGTTGAGGATGGCCAGCAGGTGGTTCGCCGACTCCTTCGCGGTGCGCAGGAAGCTCTGCTGCTGCGCGGTCAGCGGGGTGTCCTGCAGCAGCGACATCATGCCCAGCAGGCCGTGGAACGGCGTGCGGATCTCGTGGCTCATGTTTGCGAGGAACACGCTCTTCGCGCGGTTCGCGGTTTCGGCCTCGGTGCGTGCGACATGCAGGTTCTCGGCCAGCGCCTCGAGGTTCTTGCGCCTGTCGTCCAGCGCGCGCAGTTGCGTCAGCACGATGAACGCGAGCACCAGCAGCAGCACGCACTGCGACAGCGTCAGCGCCAGGCTCAGCACGCTTTGCTGGCGCACCGCGGCGTTGCGCTGGGTGACGCGCTCGTACAGCAGGTGCGAGGCGCCGAGCGCGAGGTCGTGCAGCGGCACGGTCAGCGCGTCCAGGCCGTCGAGCACGCGCTGCAGCGCCTGCGGCGTCAGCGGTCCGCGGGCGTTCTGGCCGAGCAGCCGGTCGGCATCGGCGACGAAGGCGCGCACCTGTGCGATCGCCGGTCCGTACGTGCGCTGCCCGGCCATGATGCGGGCGGCGCGCTCATGGTCGACCAGGCCGATGCGGCTGATGAAGATGTCGTAGCGCAGCTGCAGCGCCTCGCGGTCCGGCGGTTGCGGGCCGTGCAGGCTGGCCTGCACCGCATTGCGCAGCCGCAGCTGCTCGGTCTCGAGCTGCGAGAAGCTCCAGCCCAGCGCATCGTTCTGGTAGTGCGTGGCGCTGTCGAGCAGCTCGTACTGGCGCCATTGCACATAGGCCACCGCCACCAGCGCGAGCACGAGCGCTGCCGCGGCGGTCAGCAACCATTTGGGCCCGAGCGGGCCATGTGCGGAGCTCGGCTCGCGGGGGCCGCGCGCCGTCGTCGTCAACGGACGGTCGTCACTGGACTTCAAGCGACCGCAGCTGCCAGATCGCCCGGCTGTAGTGCACCGCGGTGCGCAGCTCGGGCTTGTCGTCGAACGGGTAGATGATCACCAGCGGCCCCTTCTCGCGCACCGTCATCGGCTGGTCGTCGAGCAGGTAGGCGAGCATCGCGTCGCCTTGCGCGATGTCGTCGGCCGGGATCTCGACCCGGTAGTCGTTGAGCGCAGCCGCGTTGACCTTGCCAGGTGCCGCGCCGGCCGCCTTCAGCACGTCGCGCAGCAGCACGCCGGTGAACTTGCGCGGCTTGGGGTACCAGGGAGTCTTGGTCGTGAAGCTCAGGCGCGGGAGCTGTTCGAGCAGGGCCACGTCGAAGGCCGCGGCATCCGGCGTGTTGCGCGTGGCGATCTTGCCGGTCACGGTCAGCACGACCTTGCCGCTGGCCGGGTCCAGCGCGGCGGCTGCGGCCGCGGCCAGCATCAGGCTCGCGGCGGCCAGTGGCACGAACATCCGGCGTCCACACGGCAGCGACGACGACAACAGGGCAGGGCGCTTGAGGCGGTACGGGCTCGAGGGCAGCATGCGCGCGATTCTGGCATGGCCGCCTGTGCCGGCAAATGGCGCAGGCGTGGCTGCCCCATGAGATGATCCGACGAGATCGCCGCAGTTCTGGCGGCGACGGAAAGAGGGAACGATGCACTTGTCGCCGACGATGCTGGTGCGGCTGCTGATCGGCATCGGCATCGTCGCGGTCTGGATCGCGGCGCTGCGCGGGCGCGGCGGTTCTGTCCCGTTC
>DATCSE010000570.1:0-19098 GCA_036568605.1 Burkholderiaceae bacterium
CGGCTTCGCGGACCTGCAGGGCGACCTCGACGGCCGCACGACCGTGACGATCTACGGCGCGCTCGCGGCGATCCTGCGCGCACGCATGGCACGCAGCGGCGGCCCGGTGACGCTGCTGAACTGCGACAACCTGCGCAGCAACGGCGAACGCTTCCATGCAGGTTTTGCCGACTTCCTCCAGCGGCGCGGCGATGCCGCGCTGCTGGCCTGGGTGGGCAGCAGCACCAGCACGCCCAACGACATGGTCGACCGCATCACGCCGCGGCCGTTGCCCGAGGTCGCACAGCGGGTGCAGGCGGCCACCGGCGTGGCCGACGCGGCGCCGGTGATGGGCGAGCGCTTCATCCAGTGGGTGATCGAGGACCGCTTCATCAACGGCCGGCCGGCCTGGGAGAAGGTCGGCGTCGAGATGGTCGAGTCGGTGCTGCCGTACGAGGAGGCGAAGATCCGTATCCTCAATGCCAGCCACAGCTGCTTTGCGTGGGCCGGCACGCTGATCGGGCTCGGCTACATCCACGAGGGCGTCGCGAACGCGGCGATCCGGCAGATGGCGTACGACTATGTGACCGACGACGTGATCCCGTCGCTCGAGGCCTCGACCAAGCCGTACCCGCTGGACCTCGCCGCGTACCGCGACGTGGTGCTGGACCGCTTCAGCAACCCGTATCTGCGCGACACGAACCAGCGTGTCGCGGCCGACGGGTTCGCGAAGATCCCCGGCTTTCTCGGCCCGACGTTTCGCGAGTGCCTCGCACGCGGCGCCTCGGTCGCCGGGATCGCGAAGCTGCCGGCGCTGTTCTTCGAGTTCCTCGGCCGCTGGCATCGCGGCGAACTGCCGTACGAATACCAGGACCAGGGCATGGACCCGGCCGGCGCGCATGCGATCTACACGAGCGCCGACCCGCTGGGCGCGTTCTGCCGCGACGGCATTCTGTGGGGCCCGCTGGCGGGCGATTCGCGGCTGGTCGCCGCGCTGACGGCCGCGCGCCAGGAGGTGCTGGATTTCGTCCGGAAGGAGCAAGGCGCTCATGGCTGACGAGGTCCTGGCGGGGCAGCATGCGTTGATCACCGGGGCCGGCGGCGGCATCGGGCTCGCGATCGCGCAGGCGTATCTCCAGGCCGGCGCAAACTGCAGCGTCGCAGACATCAGTCCAGCGCCGTCGGCCGCGCTGCAGCGGCTGGTCGACTCGCATCGCGAGCGCTTGCACTACGTCAGCGCCGACGTCTCTCAGCGTGCGAGCATCGCGCAGATGGTGGCATCGGCGAGCGGGCGATTCGGCGCGATCACGGCGCTGGTCAACAATGCCGCGGTGTTCGACATGGCGCCGCTGCTCGAATCGGACGAAGCGAGCTACCAGCGCATCTTCGACGTCAACGTCAAGGGCATGTTCTTCACGATGCAGGCGGTGCTGGCACAGATGGTCGAGCACGGCATCAAGGGCTGCGTGATCAACCTCGCGTCGCAGGCCGGGCGGCGCGGCGAGGCGCTGGTGTCGCACTACTGCGCGAGCAAGGCCGCGGTGATCAGCTACACGCAATCGGCGGCGCTGGCGATGGCGCCGCACGGCATCCGCGTCAACGGCATCGCGCCGGGCGTGGTCGACACGCCGATGTGGAGCCAGGTCGATGCGCTGTTCGCGCGCTACGAAGGCTTGCAGCGGGGAGAGAAGAAAATCGCCGTCGGCAAGGCCGTGCCGCTGGGGCGCATGGGCGCACCGGGCGACATCGCCGGCGCGGCCGTCTTCCTCGCGAGCCCGGCCGCGGCGTACATCACCGCGCAGACCTTGAACGTCGACGGCGGGAATGTGATGAGTTGATCGTGGTGAATGCGATGGGCAGCCTGACGAAGCCGAAACGAACCCGCACGCCCGAGCTCGAGCATGAGTTCTCACGCGATGCCAAGCTGGGTTACGAGCCGGAGGGCTCGTACGGCTATGTGCGCTGCCTCGAGCACGGCTTTCCGAACCCGCTGGTGCGCTGGCACTACCACGAGGAGTACGAGCTGCACCTGATCGTGCAGACCAGCGGCAAGGTCTTCGTCGGCGACTACATCGGCCACTTCGAACCGGGTCACCTGGTGCTGACCGGCCCGCGCCTTCCGCACAACTGGATCTCGACCGATGTCGCACCGGAGGGCGTTGCCCAGCGCGACGTGGTGCTGCAGTTCGCCGACGAGCCGCTGCGCCACGCCGCCGAGCTGATCGCCGACCTGCGCGACGTGCTGCCGCTGCTCGAGCGCGCGCGTCTGGGCATCGAGTTCTTCGGGATGACCGAACGCGCGCAGGGTTATTTCGCCCGCATCAAGAGCCTGCACGGGCTGCACCGCTTCACGGAGTTCCTGAAGTTCCTCGGCGAGCTCGCCGAGTGCACCGACTACCGGCTGCTGTCCAGCATGCCGCTGCAGAGCTTCGAGGACGATGCGTCGCTGGCCCAGATCAGCGGCATCGTCGACTACATCACCACGCACTTCACCGAGTCGTTCTCGATGGCCGAGCTGAGCCAGCGCGTCGGGATGAGCGAGAGCCAGTTCTCGCGCTACTTCCGCCGCGCGACCGGCAACACCTTCACCGATTTCGTGAACCGGCTGCGCATCTCGCGCGCCTGCCAGCTGCTGATGGAGACCGACCGCTACATCAGCAACGTCTGCTACGACTGCGGCTTCAACAACGTCGCGAACTTCAACCGGCGCTTCCTCGAGATCAAGGGCATGACGCCGAAGGAGTTCCGCCGCCAGGGCGAAGCGCGCTTCGGCGTGCGCGGCTGAACCGCGCAGCTTGCGCGACCGATTGCGCGCCGGCGCGCGACAATCACCATCCGACATTCTTTCGAGCGAGAGACGACGCAATGCAGGTGGCCGTAGCGGGCGAGGCGCTGATCGACATGGCGAGCACGGGGCCGCTCGCGTTCCAGGGGCACGTGGGCGGCGGGCCGCTGAACAGCGCGGTCGCGTATGTGCGCATGGGTCACCCGTGCGGTTTCGTCACGCAGCTGTCGACCGACCTGTTCGGCGACCAGCTGCATCGCTTCATGCAGGCGAACGGGATCGACACGCGCTTCGTGACCCGCAGCGATGCGCCGTCGACGCTGGCGTTCGTCGAGCGCACGCCGCAGACCAACCGCTATGCGTTCTTCACTCGCGGCAGCGCGGACGGTACCTGGTCCCCGGCGACGCTGCCGGCGCTGCCCGACTCGTGCCGCTTGCTGCAATACGGCGGCATCAGCCTGCTGCAGGAGCCGGCCGCCGGCCGCATCAGCGAGCTGGTCGCGGCGAACGCCGAGCGCTGCCTGGTCGTGCTGGATCCGAACGTGCGGCCCAGCCTGATCCCCGATCTGGCCGCCTACCGTGCTCGCTTCGAGCGCTGGCTGGCGACGACGCACCTGCTCAAGCTCAGCGACGAGGATGCCGCGCTGCTGGCGCCCGGCGTCGAGTTCGCCGATGCGGCGGCGCGCTGGCTGCAGTCCGGGCCGAGCGCGGTCGTCGTCACGCTGGGCGCGAAGGGCGCGGTGCTGTACCGGCGCGACCGGGAGCCGATCGCGGTGACGGCACCGCGCGTCACGGTCGCCGACACGATAGGCGCGGGCGACACGTTCACCGCCGGCCTGGCGTCGTCGCTGCTCGACGCCGGTGTCGCCAACAGCCGGCAGCTTGCCGAGCTGCCCGACGCGCCGTGGCAACTGGCGATGCGCTTCGCCGCCACCGCGGCTGCGCTGAACTGCACCCGCGAAGGCGCCGACCCGCCGACGCTCGCCGAGGTGCAACAGGCGCTGGCGGCGACGCCGGCCTGAGCCTATGTGTGCAAAGACCCACTCTCTCGGGGGTGGGTCTCGGAATGTGAACTAATTTTTCCCCCATCGGATGGATGGTGCTTCGATGCGACGCCGCCGATGATTGCGTCACGCGGCCACGTTGAGCCGTAGCGGGGCAATCAAGATGCAGTTCGATGAACGGATCGTCGGGGACTACCGGATCTTTGCCGGTGCGCTCGAAGCGCCGCTGGGCGACGGCTACATCGCCACCACCATCGTGCACCGCGTGCAAGGCGTGCCGAATGTGCCGCGCGAGGCGTACCGCGACGAGAGCGTCGCCTGCGGCCACCGCTGGGCCTCGGCCGATGCCGCGATCGCTTATGCGATGAACCGCGCCACGGAAGTGATCCGGCAGCGCTCGGCGCTGCTGGCCTGCTGACAACGGCCTTGCCGATTCAGTACGCGCCGCGGCCAGCGCGGCGCAGGGTTATTCGAGACGAGGCGTCCGCACCCGGCCTCTAGACTGCGCGGCTCTTCCCCGCCACGCCGTCACGAGGATCCCCGCCGGATGCCGCACAACGTCAGCCTGATCTCCACGATTGCCGCCGGCTTCGGGCTGGCCCTGGTGTTCGGCTACGGCGCGGCGCGCCTCAAACTCCCGCCGCTCGTCGGCTACCTGCTGGCTGGCATCGTGATCGGGCCGGCGACGCCGGGCTTCGTCGCCGACGTCGACCTCGCCGGGCAGCTCGCCGAGATCGGCGTGATGCTGCTGATGCTGGGCGTCGGTCTCCATTTCTCGCTGCAGGACCTGCTCGCGGTCCGGCGCATCGCGGTGCCGGGGGCGATCGCGCAGATCGCCGTCGCGACCGCGCTGGGCCTGGGCACCGCGCAGCTCTGGGGCTGGGACCTGGGCGCGTCGCTGGTGTTCGGGCTGGCGCTGTCGGTCGCGAGCACCGTGGTGCTGCTGCGCGCGCTGGAGGCGCGCGGCGTGCTCGAGTCGGTGAACGGGCAGATCGCGGTCGGCTGGCTGGTCGTCGAGGACTTGGTGATGGTGCTCGTGCTGGTGCTGCTGCCGGCCCTGGCACCGCTGCTGGGCGGCACCGTGACGGAAGCGCCGGGACACGCGGCCGGGGCGGCCCGCAGCACGCAGGGCGTGTGGACCACGCTGGGCATCACGCTTGCGAAGGTCGCCGCGTTCGTCGCGCTGATGCTGGTGGTCGGCCGGCGGGTGTTCCCGCGGCTGCTGTGGCTGGTCGCCCGCACCGGCTCGCGCGAGCTGTTCACGCTGTGCGTGATCGCCGGCGCGGTCAGCGTCGCCTACGGGTCGGCCAAGCTGTTCGACGTGTCGTTCGCGCTGGGTGCTTTCTTCGCCGGGATGATGATGCGCGAGTCGCAGTTCAGTCACCGCGCGGCCGACGAGTCGCTGCCGCTGCGCGACGCGTTCTCGGTGCTGTTCTTCGTCTCGGTCGGCATGCTGTTCGACCCGCGCATCCTGCTGGCCGAGCCGCTGCGCGTGCTCGCGGTCGTCGCGATCGTGATGATCGGCAAGACGCTGGCCGCCGTCGTGCTGGTCGTCGCATTGCGTTATCCGCTGAACAGCGCGCTGACGGTCGGCGTCAGCCTCGCGCAGATCGGCGAGTTCTCGTTCATCCTCGCCGGGCTGGGCGTGGCGCTGAAGCTGCTGCCGGCCGAGGGGCAGAGCCTGGTGCTGGCCGGCGCGCTGATCTCGATCGCGCTGAACCCGCTGCTGTTCAGCGCGCTGCAGCCGATGCAGGATTGGCTGCGCGCCCGCTCGGCGCTGGCCCGGCGACTCGAGCGGCGTGACGACCCGCTGGCCGAGCTGCCGATGTCGACAGATCCGGCGCAGCTGGCCGGCCAAGTCGTGCTGGTCGGCCATGGCCGCGTCGGCCGGCAGATCGCGCAGGCCTTGCGCGCGGCCGGCCTGCCGGTGGTCGTCGCGGAACAGAACCGCGAGATCGTCGAGGCCTTGCGCGAGCAGGGCGTGCCGGCCGTGTCAGGCGACGCGTCCGACCCGGCGGTGCTGGTGCAGGCGCACACGGCGCGTGCCGCGATGCTGGTCGTCGCGACGCCCGACACCCTGGACGTGCGCAAGATGGCCGAAGCGGCGCGCACACTGAACCCGGCCATCGAGGTGGTCGTGCGCAGCCACAACGAGGAAGAAGCGGCCCTGCTCGAACGCGACCGCGTCGGCACCGTGCTGCTGGGCGAGCGCGCGCTGGCGCAGGCCATGGCCGCGCATGTGCTGACCCGCGTGGGGCGGGCCGCGGGAGGATAACGAGACGACGCTGGAGGAGCGACGCTTGGTTGCTGGTCTCAGGCCGCCAGCGCTGCGGCGGCGGCCGCGTCGGCCAGGCACTTGTTGCACTTGCCGAGCCCCGGCAGGCGGGCGTCCGGCTTGCCGTCGCCGGTCTTGAAGTTGGCCTGGCAGCGCCGGCACACGTACATCTTGGAGCTCGACATCATCGGTTTCACGCCGGGCTCGGCGGCCGGACGGGCCGCAACGTATTCGGCCTGGGTCTGGCGCAGCTTCTGGGTCGTCGTGTTCGTTGCAGCAGGGGTTTCGCGGGAGGTGGAAGGGCGACGAGTGGCCATGAAGATCCCTGAAAAGCGAGGTATGCAAGCCCGCCAGCGCTGCAGTCGCCTGAGAAGTGGCCTACGGGAGGGTGGCGGGCGAAGTTCGACCCTCCATTGTCCCAGCATTCGGGCCGGGACGTACGCCGGCCGGGCTCAATCAACCGTTTCGTTCAAGGGATTGTGTTTCAGGTCGTCTCCGACGCCCCTCAACGCGAAAGCCCGGCGGGATTCTCCAGATCCAGCGCCTCCTGCTTCACGGTGACGAGGTTCGGCGCCATCTTCTGCAGCGCCGGCCCGAACTTCGCGGCATCCCCGGCGACGACCACGCGGCGCCCGTCGGCCGCGAAATGAGCGGCCGCGTAGCGCTGCACGTCGGCCGGCGTGACCGCCCCGAGCGCATCGATCCGCTTGCCCAGGTCGTCGATCGGGACCCCGGCCACCACCAAGGCGGCGACCGCGCCGCCGAGCCCGGCGGTGGTCTCGACGCTGCGGCTGAATGCGCCGATCACCGTGGCCTTGCGCGCCGCGAGCTCGTCGGCCGGCACCGGCGTCGAGATCAGGCGGTCGAACTCGGTCTGCATCAGACCGACCACTTCCGCGGCCGACTCGTTCTTGGTCTGCACGCCGGCGCGCAGCGCGCCACCTTCGCGGCGCGCGTCGAGGCTGCTGCCGGCGCCGTAACTCAGGCCGCGGTTGATGCGGATTTCCTGGTTCAGCCGCGACGAGTACCCGGCCCCCAGCACCACGTTCGTCACCTGGCCGATCGCGCGCTCGGCCAGCGGCACGCGGCTGGGCGGCGCCGGCATGATCATCACCGCGCTGGCTTGGCCCGACTGCGGCATGTCGACCACCACGGTGCGCGCCGGCAGCGAGCTGGGCGCCGATGCCGCCGGCGCAGCGGGCAGCGGCCCGGCGGGCTTGCGCCACGCGCCGAAATGCTTCGCCGCCAGGCGGCGCGCGTTGCGCGGATCGAGATCGCCGGCCAGCACCAGCACCGCGTTGTCGGGCCGGTAGTAGGCACTGTGCTGCGCGAGCAAGTCGTTGCGCGTGATGCGCGCGAGCGACGCCGGCGTGCCATCGGCCGGGTGGCCGTACGCGCCGGCTCCGAACAGCAGCCGCTCGGCCGCCAGCGAGGCGACCGTGCCGGGCCGTGCATACGCGACCTTCAGCTCGTCCAGCGCCTGCGTGCGCGCCCGATCGAGCTCGGCCTGCGCAAACGCCGGCTGCATCGCCGCTTCGGCGACCAGCGCCAGCGCCGAGTCGAGCAGCGGCTCGGCGACCGTGATCGAGACCGCCGAGCGGTTCCAACCCGCGCCGCTCTCGAGCGACCCGCCCAGCGCCTCGGCCGCATTCGCCTGCGCCGTGGCGTCGTGCCGCTTGGTGCCTTTGGTCAGCAGCGCCGCGGTCATCGAGCCGAGGCCGGCGAGCTTCTCCGGATCGGTCTCGCTGCCCGACAGCACCAGCAGCTGCGCGGTGACGAGGCGCACGCCCTTGCGTTCGGCGAGCACGATCCGCAACCCGTTCGGCAGTTTCTGTTCGACCGGCGGCACGACGCTCAGCGGGCGCGGGGCGGCCGGTGCCGGCGGTGTCGGATAGGGCTCGGCGCGGGCTGCGCCCGATGCCAGCAGCGCGATCGCGGCGGCGAGCCCGGCGGCGATCGCCGCCAGGGGATGCTTCGATGCAGGCGCGTTCACTTCGCCGCTCCTTCCTGCGTGTACTCGATCGCGACGCGGTGCGCCGAGACCACGTATTTCTGCAAGACCCGCTTCACGTCGGCGATCGTGACCCGCTGCAAGTCGACCAGCCCCTGGTTGACCTGCTCGGGGTTGCCCTCGAGCACCGCCGCCTCGGCGACGGCCGATGCGAGCCCTTCGGGCGTCTGGCGCGTCAGCAGTGCCTGGGTCAGCACCTGGGTCTTGATCTTCGCGAGCTCGGCCGGTGTCGCGCCCTGGTTTGCGAGCCGCAGCACCTCGGCGATCAGCGCCTCCTTGACGTCGACCAGCGGCTTGCCGCCGGCCGCGACCGCGTACGCGATCAGCAGCCCGGGGCCGGCGCGCAGGTCGGCCTCGAAGCCGGCCTGGCTGGCGAGCTGCTGGCGGTAGACCAGCGACTGGTTCAGCCGCGACGACTCGCCGGAGGACAGCAGCGCCGACGCGATCCGCAGCGCGGCCGCGTCGGGGCTCGTGACGGTGGGCGCGAGCCAGGTCAGCGCGACGGCCGGCAGCGGCACCTGCGGGCCGGTGACCGCGACCGTGCGGTCGCTCTTCCACGCCGGCTCGTCGCTGCTGTTGCGGTCGAGTTGCTTGGCCGGGCGCGGGATCTGGCCGAAGTACTTGTCGACCCAGGCGTCGAGCTGTTTCGGATCGAAATCGCCGGCGACCACCAGCGTCGCGTTGTCGGGCCGGTAGTAGCGGCTGTGGAAGGCGGCCACCTCGGGCAGCTTCGCGGCCTCGAGGTCGTCGATGCTGCCGATGCTCGGGCGCCGGTACGGGTGCTCCACGTACGACGAGGGCGAGATCGCGTTGAAGAAACGGCCGTACGGGGCCGCGAGGATGCGCTGCCGGTATTCCTCCTCGACGACCGCGCGCTCCGACTTGAAGTTCGCCTCGTCGACGTTCAGGTTCGACATGCGCTCGGCTTCGGCCCACAGCAAGGTCTCGAGGTGGTTCGACGGCACGACCTCGTGGTACGCGGTCACGTCGTTGCTGGTGAACGCGTTGTTCGAGCCGCCGACATCCTCGGTCAGCCGGTCGAACTGCTCGGCCTTCAGGTACTTCGTGCTCTTGAACATCAGGTGTTCGAACAGGTGCGCGAAGCCGGAGCGGCCCTGCGGATCGTCGCGCGCGCCGACGTGGTACCAGACCTGCACGCTGACCGTCGGGCTGCTGTTGCTGCGCACCGCGATGAACTCGAGCCCGTTGGGCAGCACACGGTCGGTGAACTCGATCTTCGGCACGTCCAGCGGGCGCGCCGGCGCCGCGAACGCCGCTGGCAGCGCCGCGGCCAGCACCAAACCCGCGACGAGGCGACGCACCATGTTCATGCCGACTTCGCGACCAGCGTGAAGTGCTCGACCGACGGCGGCGCCGCGAAGTACGGCCCGACGATCGCGCGCCACTCGGGGAACAGCGGGCCTTCGCGGAAATCGACCGTGTGGTTCTCGAGCGTGTCCCAGTAGATCATCAGGATGTAGCGCTCCGGCGACTCGACGCCCTTGTTGACCTTGTAGCCGCGGAAGCCCTGGGCCTTCGCGATCACGGTCTCGACGCCGCGCTGGATCGCGGCGTCGAATTCAGCCTGCTTGCCCGCGGCGATGCGGATGTCGGCAAGTTCGAGAATCATGGGCGGCTTTCTGCTCGAGCGGGGATGAAGCCGGGCAGTCTACACAGCCCGACGCGCGGCGCGTTCGATGCGCTGCCGCGGCGTAGGTTCAACACGCGCCGGTTCAGACGCCCAGGTAGCGCTCGAGCCGCGCCTCGTCGTGCGCCAGGTCGGCCGACAGGCCGGCCGCGACGATCACGCCTTTTTCGAGCAGCACCGCGCGGTCGGTGTGCGCAAGCACGGCGCGGTGGTTGCGGTCGACGATCAGCGTGCTGATGCCGGTCTCGCGGATCTGCGTGATCACGCGCCAGATCTCGGCGACGATCAGCGGCGCGAGGCCCTCGGTCGCCTCGTCGAGGATCAGCAGCTGCGGATTGGTCATCAGCGCGCGGCCGATCGCGAGCATCTGCTGCTCGCCGCCGGAGAGCTGCTGGCCGCCGTGCGACAGGCGCTCGGCGAGCCGCGGGAAGGTCGCCAGCACGCGTTCGTAGGTCCACGCGAGCTGGCCGTCCGGTCCCGGGCGCGCGGCCATCAGGAGGTTCTCGCGCACCGACAGGTTCGGGAAGATGCCGCGGCCTTCGGGCACGTAGCCTATGCCCAGCCGGGCCATGCGCTCGGGCGGCTGGTTCGTCACGTCGCGCCCGTTCCACGTCACGCGGCCCGATGCCGCGCGTACATAGCCCATCAGCGTGCGGATCAGCGTCGTCTTGCCCATCCCGTTGCGGCCCAGCAGCCCGAGCGCGGTGCCGGCCGGCAGTTCGAGGCCGACGCCGCGCAGGATGTGGCTTTCGCCGTAATAGGTGTTGAGGCCTTCGAGCTGCAGCATCGCGGTGGTCTTCGTTCAGTGCGCGTCGTCGTCCAGGCCGGCGCCCAGGTAGGCGGTCTGCACCTCGGGGTTCGTGCGGATGCGCTCCGGCACGTCGCTGGCGATCACTTCGCCGTTGACCATCACGGTGATCCGGTCGGCGATCCGGAACACCGCGTCCATGTCGTGCTCCACCAGCAGCACCGCATGCCCCCTCTTCAGCGCGGCGAGCAGCGCCAGCATGCGGTCGGTCTCCTCGGCGCCCATGCCGGCGAGCGGCTCGTCGAGCAGCAGCACGCGCGGCGAAGTCGCCAGGCACATCGCGATCTCGAGCTGGCGCTGCCCGCCGTGGCTCAGCACGCCGGCGCGCTGCGTCGCATGCTCGGCGAGGCCGGCCGCCGCGAGCGCAGCGCGCGCTGCCGCGAGGCTGGTGTCGCAGGCCTGTGCGGCCTGCCACAGCGCCCATGGCCGGGCGCGTGCTGCCTGCGCGCACAGCCGTGCATTCTCGAGCGCGCTGAACTCGGGGAACACCGTGGTGCGCTGGTAACTGCGGCCCAGGCCCAGGCGGGCGCGCCGCGGCTGCGGCATGCGTGTGATGTCGCGACCGGCCAGCTCGATGCGGCCGCTGCTGGCCGGCAGCTCGCCCGACAGCAGGTTGATCAGCGTGGACTTGCCGGCGCCGTTCGTGCCGATCACCGCGTGCACTTCGCCGACATGCAAGTCCAGCGAGACGCCGTTGACCGCGGCGAGCCCGCCGAAGCGGCGCGTCAGCGCGGTCGCGCGCAACAGCGGCGGCGTGGATGCGTCCGGCGCCGGGGTGATCGGCTCAGCCATGCGGCACTCCCGACAGCCGCACGCGCAGCCCGATCAGCCCCTTGGGCAGCAGCGCGACGAAACCGATGATCGCGAGGCCGAGGCTGAGCTGCCAATGCGGCGCCAGCGGCCCCAGCAGCGCCTCCGACTGGAACAGTTCCTTCAGCAGCGTGAACGCGATCGCGCCGATCACCGCGCCGTTCAGGCTGCCGATGCCGCCGAGGATCAGCATCAGCAGCACCGCGCCCGATTCATGCCAGCTCATCAGTTCTGGATTGACCGCACCGTCCTTCGCGGCCAGCAGCACGCCGGCCAGCGCCGCGAGCGACGCCGCGATCACGAACGCGGCGAGCTTGTAGCGGTAGGTCGCGAAGCCGGCCGCGCGCATGCGCTGCTCGTTGACGCGGATGCCGGCCAGCGCGTGGCCGAAGCGCGAACGCGCGATCAGCGCGAGCAGCGCGTAGGTCAGCGCCAGCGCCGCCATCACGGTGTAGTAGAGATGCTGGCGATCGTCGAGGTTGACGAGCGTCGCGCCGCCGAGCTCGAGCGCCGGCTTCACGTACAGGAAGATGCCGTCGCTGCCGCCGCCGAGCTTGGTGTCGTGCGCGACGAAGTACGCCATCTGCGCGAATGCCAGCGTGACCATGATGAAGTAGACGCCGCGCGTGCGCAGGCTCAACGCTCCGACGAAAAGGGCATACAGCGCGGCCGCGCCGATTGCGGCCGGCAGCACCTTCGCAAGCGACGCGCCGGCGTCGCCCGAGACCAGCACGGTCGCGTACGCGCCGATGCCGAGGAACGCCGCGTGGCCCAGGCTGACCAGCCCGGTCATGCCGACCAGCAGCTGCAGGCTCAGCGCGAAGATCGCATAGACCGCGATGCGCACGACCAGGTCCTGCGTGTACGGCGTCAGCGCGGCGGGCAGCGCGAGCAGCACGGCGAGCGCGATCAGCGGAACGGCGAGGTGGCGCATCTCAATACCCTCGCTTCATCAGCCCCTCGGGCCGCCAGACCAGGATCACCGCCATCAGCAGATAGACAAACACGCCGCTGTACTCAGCGAAGAACACCTTGCCGAAGGTGTCGACGAAGCCGACCAGCAGCGACGCGATCAGCGCGCCGGTGATCGAGCCGATGCCGCCGATCACGACGACGACGAAGCAGATGATCAGCACGCTGCCGCCCATGCCCGGGTACACCGACGACAGCGGCGCCGCGATCATCCCGGCCAGTGCCGCGAGCGCGACGCCGCCGGCGAACACGATGCGGTACAGCAGCCGGATGTCGATGCCCAGGCCGCGCACCATGTCGCGGTTGCTCGCGCCGGCGCGGATCATCATGCCCAGCCGCGTGCGGTTGACGACCCAGTACAGCATCAGCGCGACGACGATGCAGGCAACCGATGCGAACACGCGGTACCACGGGTACGACATCAGCCCGCCCAGCGGGAAGCTGCCCGACAGCCACGACGGCGCCGGCACGCCGTGCACGTCGTTGCCGACGAGCAGGCTTCTCAATTCCTCGAACACCAGGATCAGCGCGTAGGTCAAGAGCACCTGCTGCAGGTGCTCGCGCTGGTACAGGAAGCTGAAGAAGGCCCATTCGAGCAGGTAGCCGAACAGCGCGGCGAGCAGCACGCCGACCGCGAGCCGCAGCAGGAACCAGTCGCCGAACCACGGCGCGAGCGCGAACGCGAGGTACGCGCCGACCATGTAGAAGCTGCCGTGCGCGAGGTTGATCACGCCCATGATCCCGAAGATCAGCGTCAACCCGCTGGCCACGAGGAACAGCAGCAGGCCGTACTGCACGGCGTTCAGGCACTGGACGAGGAAGGTGGCGAGGTCCACGGCAGTCGGGGCGCGCTTCAGGTCGCGCCGGCTTTGAAGGGATCGAACACCGGTACGCCGGTAGGCGCGTAGTGCCGCGCGTTGCGCGTGGCCACGGTCAGGCCGTGTGCCGCCGCGGTGGCCGCGATCAACAGATCGGCGCCGTCGTGGCCGAGGTCGGCCGAGAGCCGGCCCCAGCGCCGTGCGACATCGGGCGTGACCGGCAGGACGCGATCGCCGTAGAAACGCAGCAGGTCCTCCAGCCATCGGGTCAGCGCGTTCGCGAAGTCGTTGTCACGGACCTTGCGGATGCCGCGTTCGATCTCACCGATGGTGACGACGCTGAGGAAGACGTCGGCTTCGTGCAAGCCGCGCATCCAGGCAATCACCTGCGGATTGGGACGCGACTTGCGCAATTCCGACACCACGACGGTGTCGAGCAGGATCACTCGAGCACCACGTCGCGCAGCTTGATGGACAGCCGATCGGTCGACGTGCCCTCGCCTCGCCGCGTGGCGGTCGTGCGGCGCGGCATCGCCAGCAGATGATCGATGAAGCCGGGTGCGCGTGCCCGCTCGGCTTGGCGCAGCCGGTCGTACTCGACGGCATCCAGCACGACCACCGCACGCTTGCCGCGCTTGGTCACGACCTGCGCCTTGCCGTTCAGCGCGGCCTCGACGACCGCGCTGAACTGGGCTTTGGCGTCCTGAAGGGGCCAGGTACTCTTGTGCATGGAGATGCGGACTGGTCAGCTGAACTGGTCAGATTGTATCGGGCTCTGCGCCGCTGCGGCGACGATCGCGCGTCACAGCTTGCATCCCCGTGCCGGATCGGCCAGCGCCTTCACCGCGATCGCGCGGTACTCGTTGTTGTTGCCCTTGACCTCGCGCAGGTAGAAGTCCTGCACCGGGTTGCCGGCCGGCGAGATCGTGAACTTGCCGCGCGGGCTGTCGACCGTGACCTTGCGCATCGCGGCGGTCAGCACGTCGCGCTTCGTGATGTCGCCCTTCGCCGCGGCGAGGCCGGCGCCCAGGATCTGCGCGGCGTCGTAACCCTGCACCGCGTAGACGTCGGCGTTGGCCTTGTAGGCCAGCGCGAAGTTCTTGCGGAACGTGTTGTTGCGCGGGGTGTCGAGGTTGTCGGCGTAGTGCAGCGTCGTCAGCATCCCCTGCGCGGCCGCGCCCTGGGCCTCCAGCGTGCCGTCGGTCAGGAAGCCGGGGCCGTACAGCGGGATCGTCTTGTTCAGGCCCGCGGCCGCATAGTCCTTGACGAACTTGACCGCACCGCCGCCGGCAAAGAACGCATACACCGCGTCGGGCTTCTGCGCCGCGATCTCGGTCAGCAGGGCCTGGAACTCGACGCCGGGGAACGGCAGGTTCAGCTCCTTCACGACCGCGCCGCCGCCCTTCTCGAAGGCCTCCTTGAAGCCTTTCACCGACTCGGCGCCCGCCGCGTAGTTCCAGGTGATCGTGATCGCCTTCTTCGCGCCCTTTTCGGCGGCGACCTTGCCCATCGCGTAAGCCGGCTGCCAGTTCGAGAACGAGCTGCGCACGATGTTCGCGCCGCACATCGGCCCGGTGATCGCATCGGCGCCGGCGTTCGGGATGATCAAGAGCGTGTTGTTCTCCTTCGCCGCCTTGGCCATCGCCAGCGCGACGCCCGAGTGCACGGTGCCGACCAGCACGTCGACGTTGTCGCGCTTGATCAGCTTGTTGACGTTGTCGGTGGCCTTGGACGGCTCGGACTCGTCGTCGACCTTGAAGTACTGGATCTCGCGCCCGGCGAGCTTGCCGCCTTGCTCCTGCACGTAGAGCTTGAAGCCGTTCTCGATCATGTTGCCCAGGCTCGCATAGGTGCCGGTGTACGGCAGCATGAAGCCGACCTTGATCGGCGCGCTGGCACCCTGTGCGTGCGCGCTCGACGACAGGGCCGCCGCAGCGAATGCGGCCAGCAGGGGCTTGGACAACAGGCTCGGCCCGAACGGGGCGTGCGCGCGGATGCTCATGACAGCCCCTCGTCCGATGAGTACATCGGCCGATCCCCCGAGGGGATGCGGGCCGGCTTGGGAGCGGCCCGGCGCTCGGCCCGCGAAAGCAAGGTTGACACAGGGTGTCTCATTCGAGGACTCCGTGGATGAATCGTTGGGTGGCGGCGATCAGCGCGTCGGGCTGATCGCGGTGCGGAGAGTGCCCGCATTTGGCGATCGCGAGCAAGCGGGTTTTCGGTAGGGACCGCCCGATCGCGCGGATCTGCGAGAGTGTGCCGTACTCGTCGTCCTCGCCCTGCACCGCGAGCACCGGGCAGCGGATCGTCGCGATGTCGGCTTCGATGTTCCAGGTCCGGAACGCGCTCGACAGCCACACGTCGTTCCAGCCGCGGAACGCCGAGTCCGGATCGTCGTGATAGCGCGCGAGACGCTCGCGCAGGTCCGTCGTCGCATAGGCCTCGCGCGCCTTTTCGATGCTCGCGATCGAAATGTCTTCGACGAACAGGTGCGGCGCGACCGCGACCACCGCGGTCGTCTCGAAGCGCGCGGCGTGCAGCAGCGCGATCGAGCCGCCGTCGCTGTGGCCGAAGAGGACCGGGCGTTCGATCTGCAGCGCCGCGAGCAGCGCCGGCAGCACCTCGTGCGCCTGGCGGTGCATGAAGTCCGGGGCCCAGCGCTCGCCGGGCGGCTTGGGCGTCGAGCGGCCGTAGCCGTAGCGCGAGTAGACCAGGCCGCGCAGGCCCAGGGCATCGCACAGGCGCGCCGGAAAGTCCTTCCACATCGCGACCGAGCCCAGGCCCTCGTGCAGAAACACGACGGTGGGCCGCGCCATGGCCGACGCGGCGCTGGCGCCGACCCAGGCGATCTCCAGCGTCAGCGGCCGTTCGCGCCAGGCGATCTCGACGAGCGCGGACGTCACCCGCGGTCCCTGCCCGCCGAGGCCTCGCGCTCGCGCAGGCGGAAGCGCTGGATCTTGCCGGTCGCAGTCTTCGGCAGTTCGGCGATGAACTCGATGAAGCGCGGGTACTTGTAGGCCGCGAGTTGCTCCTTCACGAAGGCCTTCAGCTCGTCCTCGGCGACCGACTGGCCGGGCTTGCACACGACGTAGGCCTTCGTTTTCGTCAACCCGTCGGCATCTTCCTTGCCGATCACCGCGCATTCGAGCACGGCCGGATGGCGCATCAGCGTCGCCTCGACTTCGAACGGCGAGACGTAGATGCCGCTGACCTTCAGCATGTCGTCGCTGCGCCCGGCGTAGACGTACGACCCGCGCTCGTCGACGTAGTACTTGTCGCCGGTCTTGGTCCACGCGCCCTGGAACGTCGCGCGCGACTTCTCGCGGTTGCCCCAGTACATCAGCGCCGACGTCGGCCCGCTGACGTACAGGTCGCCGATCTCGCCGTGCGGAGTCTCGGCGCCGTTCTCGTCGACCAGCCGCAGCCGGTAGCCCGGCACGACCTCGCCGGTGCTGCCGTAGCGCACCGCACCCGGCCGGTTCGACAGGAAGATGTGCAGCATCTCGGTCGAGCCCAGTCCGTCGATGATCTCGCAGCCGAAACGCTCGGTGAAGCGCTCGCCGATCTCGCGCGGCAGCGCCTCGCCGGCCGACGAGCACAGCCGCAGCTTGACCTGCGAGCGCTGCGGCAGGTCGGGCGATGCGAGCATGCCGGCATAACCGGTCGGCGCCCCGAAGAACACGGTCACGCCGTGCGCGATCCAGCGCTTGAAGATCGCGGCCGGCGTCGGCCGCTCGGCCATCAGCA
Source organism: Burkholderiaceae bacterium (assembly GCA_036568605.1). Taxonomy (GTDB): domain Bacteria; phylum Pseudomonadota; class Gammaproteobacteria; order Burkholderiales; family Burkholderiaceae_C; genus DATCSE01. The sequence goes on from DATCSE010000570.1 coordinate 16,858, forward strand.
CGGTGGTCGCGCCGACCGAGAGCGGGAACGTCAGCGCGTTGCCCAGCCCGTACGCGAAGAACAGCTTCGCGGCCGAGAAGCCGATGTCGCCTTCGCGCAGCCCGAGCACCGGCGTGCCGTACAGCGCGGCGGTCCAGTACAGGTTCGCATGGGTGTGCACGGTGCCCTTGGGCCGGCCGGTCGAGCCGGACGAATAGAGCCAGAACGCCATGTCGTCGGCGCCGGTGTCGACGGCCCGCGCCAGCGGATCGCCGGCGAGCAGGGATGCGAATGGGCGCGTCCCGGCGGGCGCCGGCTCGCCTGCGTCGCCGCCGCTGACAAGCACCGGCACGTCGCGCCCGGCCTGGGCCAGCGCCGTCTGCACGGTCGGCCACAGCGCGCGCGACACCAGCACCGCCTGCGCGCGCGCATGGTCCAGCATGTACGCGTAGTCGTCGGCGGTCAGCAGCGTGTTGACCGGCACCGGCACGATGCCCGCGTACAGCGCGGCCAGGAACGCGATGGGGAAATCGACGCTGTCGTGCATCACCATCAGCACGCGTTCCTCGCGCCGCAGCCCCAGTGCCAGCAGCCCGGCTGCGCAGCGCCGCACGCTGTCGGCGAGTTCGGCGTAGCTGAGCCGGCGGGTATCGTCGAGGTAGGCGGTGACCGCGCCGCGCCGTTCATTCAGCGCGAGCAGGTGCGCGGCGGCGTTGAACCGCTCGGGCGGCGGCTCCGCCGGTGCGCCGGGGGCAGGGGTTTCCGACATGGCCTTTCTCCGCTTCGCAGAATCACTACATCACTGCGGATGTAATATGTTGCATGTTCTGGCACTATAGCGGCCGAACATGACGCCGCTGCTCCGCGCAAACCCGAAGGTGACCGACTTGGATCGTTCCGCCCGCCCCGAATCGCTGGAGGCCGCCGCGTCTGCCGTCGCGGCGGAGGCCAAGGACCCGCTGCTCGCCGCGCTCGGCGAGCGCACCCGCGCGCTGCGCGCGCGCCGCGGCATGACGCGCAAGAGCCTGGCCAAGGCGGCCGGCGTCTCGGAGCGGCATGTCGCGAATGTCGAGATGGGCGTCGGCAACGCCTCGGTGCAGTTCCTGCGCCAGCTCGCGAATGCACTGGACTGCCCGGTCGCCGAGCTGATCGGCGACGAGACCGCCAGCTCGCCCGAATGGCTGATGATCCGCGAGATCCTGCGCGGCCGCAGCGATGCCGAGCTGGCCGAGGCCCGCGCCGCGCTGGCCGCGATGTTCGGCGCGCCGGCCAGCGCGGCGGCGCGGCGCCAGCGCATCGCGCTGATCGGGCTGCGCGGCGCTGGCAAGAGCTCGCTCGGGCGAGCCTTGGCCGAGCGCCTGCGCGTGCCGTTCGTCGAGCTGAACCGGCGCATCGAGGCGCTGGCCGGCTGCACGCTCTCGGAGATCCATTCGCTGTACGGCCCGGCCGCGTACCGGCGCTACGAGCGGCGCGCGCTCGAGGAGGCGATCCAGGGCCACGCCCGCGCGGTGATCGCGACGCCCGGCGGCATCGTCTCCGACCCCGGTGCGTTCAACCTGCTGCTGGCGCACTGCCGCACCGTGTGGCTGCAGGCCACGCCCGAGGAACACATGGGCCGCGTGCTCGCGCAGGGCGACACCCGGCCGATGGCCGGGAACCGCGGCAACGTCGAGGCGATGAACGACTTGCGGCGCATTCTCGAGAGCCGCGCCGCGTTCTATTCGAAAGCCGACGCGACCTTCGACACCAGCGGCAAGAGCTTCGACCAGGCGCTGGACGGGCTGACGCGGATGCTCGCCGCAGACTCGGGTTGACCCTGCTTGCGGCAAGCGAGGATGTGCAGTATATTGCATCTGATTGAATGCAACATAGTTCCGCGAGGCTGCCCATGACCCCTGTCGCTTCCGCCGCACCCGTCGACTACCGGACCGATCCTTCCCGCTACAAGCACTGGACGCTGCAATTCGAGGGTCCGGTCGCGACGCTCGTGATGGCGATCGACGAGGATGGCGGCCTGCGCGAGGGCTACAAGCTCAAGCTGAACAGCTACGACCTCGGCGTCGATATCGAGCTGAATGATGCGATCCAGCGCATCCGCTTCGAGCACCCCGAGGTCCGCACGGTGGTGATCACCAGCGGCCGCGACCGCGTGTTCTGCTCGGGCGCGAACATCTTCATGCTGGGAAAGAGCTCGCATGCCTGGAAGGTCAACTTCTGCAAGTTCACGAACGAGACGCGCAACGGCCTCGAGGACTCCAGCCG
>DATCSE010000571.1:0-2580 GCA_036568605.1 Burkholderiaceae bacterium
CCGCCGCGGCCGACTTGAGTCGGCTGTGTCGCTCAGCCGTGCTCGCGTGCAGAGAGCAACGCGTCCGCCAGCTCGGCGAAGCCGCGCCCGCGCGGATACCGCGTCAGGTAGCGCGGCCAGGTCGTCAGCTGCGCGTCGAAGTCCAGCAGGTTCGCGACGCCGACGCTGAGCGGAAAATGGCCGAACATCTGCTGGTCGTTGGTCGAGTCGCCGACATAGGCCCAGCGCTCGAGCTCGGCGTCGAGCGCGCGGCCGTACAGCCGCTCGACCATCCAGCGCGCGCCACTGAGCTTGGTGTGCGTGCCGAACCAGCCGTTGACATGGATCGAGCTGACGGTCGCGTTCATGCCGCTCGCGTGCATCAGCTCGACGACTTGGGAGATCCGCTGCGGCGGCAGCTGCGTGAATTCCGCGTGGTCGATCGCGATGTCGGTGACGCGGCCGGCGCTGTCGCGCGCCAGCGTGCTGCCCTCGACTTCGCGCAGCACCTGCCGCGCCACCTCGGCGAGCCGCCGCGCATTGCGTACGCGAGTAGCCTCGTTCTGCGCGTATTCGATGCGGACTCGACCGCCGCCGTTACCGTCACTGTCCTCGTCGTGGATCAGCGCGACCGCACCGTTCTCCGCGACGATCGCATCCAGCGGCCAGGCTTTCGCGAACGGCTCGCTCCAGCCCATCGGCCGGCCGGTGATCGCGATCACGTGCACGCCGGCTCCGTGCAGCCGCTGAAGCGCGGCCAGCGCATCGGGCGTGATCGCGCCGTCGGAGGTCAGCGTGTCGTCGATGTCGGTGAACACGCCTTGCACGCGACGCGCGAGCTCAGGCGGCAGGTCGGTCAGCGGAAGCGGGCGTGTGGTCGTCATCGCCGGGGAGTCTTGCACAGCTCGTGCTGGAAAAGCGCCCGGCCAGCGACTAGAATCACGAGCACTTTCCGAGGAGCGTTGCAAGGCCCGCCCGCTGTCGTCTTTCGCGGGTGGCCCCAGGCTCGGAGACAGCTTGCAACCGCGCTCACCCGCACGTTCGGTCTACGTGGGTGAGGTCCAACCTTCCATCGCCGCCGCGTGCGGGTTCCTTCACTTTCTGGAGCCCGACATGAACGCTGCCGTTCTCAAACCGTCCCAAGACCACGCCATCGCCGATGCCTCGCTGGCCGCGTGGGGCCGCAAGGAAATCCTGATCGCCGAGACCGAGATGCCCGGCCTGATGGCGATCCGCGAGGAGTTCGCGAAGACCCAGCCGCTGAAAGGCGCACGCATCACCGGATCGCTGCACATGACGATCCAGACCGCGGTGCTGATCGAGACGCTGCAGGCGCTGGGCGCGCAGGTGCGCTGGGCTTCGTGCAACATCTTCTCGACGCAGGACCACGCCGCCGCGGCGATCGCGGTGGCCGGCACGCCCGTGTTCGCGGTCAAGGGCGAGACGCTGACCGACTACTGGGACTACACGCACCGCATCTTCGACTTCGGCCCCAAGGGCGCGAAGGGCGAAGGCCCGAACATGATCCTCGACGACGGCGGCGACGCGACGCTGCTGATGCACCTCGGCCAGAAGGCCGAGAAGGACCTCTCGGTCCTCGCCGACCCGAAGAGCGAGGAAGAGCGCATCCTCTACGCCGCGATCAAGGCCAAGCTCGCCGAGGATCCGACCTGGTACTCGCGCAAGTCGGCCGAGATCATCGGCGTGACCGAAGAGACGACGACCGGCGTGCACCGCCTCAACGAGATGGCGGCCAAGGGCACGCTGCTGTTCCGCGCGATCAACGTGAACGACTCGGTCACGAAGAGCAAGTTCGACAACCTGTACGGCTGCCGCGAGTCGCTGGTCGACGGCATCAAGCGCGCGACCGACGTGATGATCGCCGGCAAGGTCGCGGTCGTGGCCGGCTACGGTGACGTCGGCAAGGGCTCGGCGCAAGCGCTGCGGGCCTTGAGTGCGCAGGTCTGGGTCACCGAGATCGACCCGATCAACGCGCTGCAGGCCTGCATGGAAGGCTACCGCGTCGTCACGATGGAATACGCGGCCGACAAGGCCGACATCTTCGTGACCACCACCGGCAACCGCGACGTGATCACGCATGCCCACATGGCGGCGATGAAGAACAACGCGATCGTCTGCAACATCGGCCACTTCGACAACGAGATCGACGTCGCGTCGCTCGAGAAGTACCAGTGGGAAGAGATCAAGCCGCAGGTCGACCACGTGATCTTCCCGGACGGCAAGCGCATCATCCTGTTGGCCAAGGGCCGGCTCGTGAACCTGGGCTGCGGCACCGGGCACCCGAGCTACGTGATGAGCTCGTCGTTCGCGAACCAGACGATCGCGCAGATCGAGCTGTTCACGAAGCCGGACGCGTACCAGGCCGGCAAGGTCTATGTGCTGCCCAAGCACCTGGACGAGAAGGTCGCGCGGCTGCAGCTTTCGAAGCTGGGCGCGCAGCTCACCGAGCTGACCGACGAGCAGGCGGCGTACATCGGCGTGAGCAAGAGCGGGCCGTACAAGCCGGATACGTACCGGTACTGAGGCGGCGGCGGTGCGCGCACCCTCACCCCGGCCCTCTCCCGCAAGCGGGAGAGGGAG
>DATCSE010000572.1:0-11223 GCA_036568605.1 Burkholderiaceae bacterium
CCGCTTGGCCACCAGGTCGCCGCGCGCCAGCAGTGCGGCGACGCGACGCGCGGGCAGCCACCCGACGCCGAGCCCGTCGCGCTGGGCGAGGATCTTGGCCCGCATCGACGGCACGGCCAAAGCCTCCTGCCCGCCCAGGACGCCATAGGAGCGTCCCAGCGATTTGCGAGACGTGTCGGCGACGACCACGGCACGGTATGCGGTGATGGCGTCATGCTCGAGAGGCTCGCGCGCACTGGCCAGCGGATGCCGCGCGGACACCGCGAACACCCACTCCATCACGCCCAGCTCGAACCAGCGCAGGCCCGGCGTGGCCAGCGGTTCGTTGGTGGCCCCTATCACCAGATCGGCCCGGCCGTCGCTCAGGGCCTCCCACGTGCCGCTGAGCACTTCATGCGTGATGCGCAAGCTCACGCCGGACTGCAGCGCGTCGAAATCGCGCACCAGCGGCAGCAGGGTATCGAATTCCAGCAGCTCGTCGGTGACGATCCACAGCCGGTCCTCCCAGCCGCTGGCCACCTGCTTGACGCGGCGCGTGAGACGCGACACATCGTCCATCACCCGCACCGCGCCATCCGCCAGCAACTGACCCGCCGGCGTGAGTTGGAGCCGGTAGCGGCGCCGGTCGAACAGCAACGCGTCGAAGCGGGCCTCCAGCTGCCGCGCGGCGTGCGAGATCGTCGACGGCGCCTTGCCGAGGCTGGCCGCCGCACGGGTCAGGCTTCCGCTTCGTCTGATGGCCTGCAGCAAGGCCAGCTCCTCTTCGGACAGCATGCACGTCCTCCTCCAACCCGGCGCCGGCGGACTGCGCCGAACACGTTCGACGGCGTCGAACGTTTGCATCGTAAAGCCGGCACGGCAGGAACGGCCGCTGCGGTCACCATGCGCTCACGGCAATCCGCCGAACCTCCTGGAGCTCGACATGAATCGCTTTGCCAACAAATCCGTCCTCGTCACCGGCGGCACCAGCGGCATCGGCCTGGCCGCGGCGAAGGCCTTCGCCGCGGAAGGCGCGCGCGTGGTCATCAGCGGGCGCGACGCGGCCGCACTGGACCGCGCCCGCGACGAGATCGGTCGCTCGACCATCGGCTTGCGCAACGATGCCGGCAACATCGCCGCCGCCCAGGACCTGGCCGATGCGATCGCCCGCGAAGGCATACGCCTCGACGCCGTGTTCCTGAACGCCGGCATCGCGAAGTTCGCGGCGCTGCCCGACGTCGACGAAGCGCTGTGGGACCAGACCTTCGACATCAACGTCAAGGGCGCGTTCTTCGAGATCCAGGCCCTGCGACCGCTGCTGAACCGCGGCGCTGCCATCGTCCTCAACGGCTCGATCAACGCGCGCATCGGCATGCCCAACTCCTCGGTCTACGCGGCCAGCAAGGCGGCGCTGATCTCGCTGGCGAAGACCTTGTCGGCCGAGCTGCTGCCCAGTGGCGTGCGCGTCAACGTGGTCAGCCCCGGCCCGGTGCAAACGCCCCTGTACGGCAAGCTCGGCATGGATGCCGCGACCCTGCAGACGGTGGCCGCGCAGATCCAGGGCCAGGTGCCGGTGGGCCGGTTCGGACAGCCCGACGAGATCGCCTCCACCGTGCTGCACCTGGCCGCGCCCGAATCGGCCTTCATCGTCGGCACCGAAATCATCGTCGACGGCGGCATGAGCCAGCTGTGACGGCAGTGCCGACCGCGACCCGTCATCCACCGATCCCAAAGGACTTCACCATGTCCACCTTGCGTTCACTCCTCGCCGGCCTCGGGCTGGCATTGGCCTTCAGCCTGTCGTACGGCGAATCGTTCGACTTTCCAGCCGCGTTCAAAAGCCGCGACATCCAGACCAGCGGCGCCACCATTCACGTGCGCCACGGCGGCTCCGGTCCTGCCGTCGTGCTGCTGCACGGCTACGGCGAGACCGGCGACATGTGGGTCCCGATGGCCACCGAGTTCGCACGTGATCACACCGTCGTGATACCGGATCTCCGCGGACTGGGCCGGTCCTCCAAGCCCGCCGGCGGCTTCGACAAGAAGACGCAGGCCAATGACGTGGCAGGCGTGCTGGATGCGCTCGACATCGCCCAAGCCGATGTCGTCGCCCATGACATCGGCAACATGGTGGCATTCCAGTTCGCGGCCCAGCACCCGCAACGGGTGCGCCGAATGGTGCTGATCGATGCGCCGGTGCCTGGCGTCGGACCGTGGGAGGAGATCCTGAAGAACCCGCTGCTGTGGCACTTTCGCTTCGGCGGGCCGGACATGGAGCGGCTGGTGGCCGGTCGCGAGCGCATCTACCTCGACCGCTTCTGGAACGAGTTCTCGGCCAGCCCCAGCCGATTCAGCGAGGCCGCGCGTGTTCACTACGCCAAGCTCTATGCGCTGCCCGGCGCCATGCATTCGGGCTTCGCGCAATTCGCCGCCTTCGACCAGGACGCCATCGACAACCGTGCCTACCTCGCGCAGGACAAGCTCAAGATGCCGCTGCTCGCCTTGGGCGGCGAGAAGTCGTTCGGGCCGATGATGGCGACGGTGATGCGGGCCGGCGCGACCAATGTCACCGAGGGTATCGTTCCGGACTCGGGCCACTGGATCATGGAAGAGAACCCGCAGGCCACGATCACCCTGGTGCGCGACTTCCTGGGTCGGTCCGACTAGCTCGGCATCGACACCTTACTCGCGCCCGTCCCGCAACGCGATGTCCAGCAGGTCGCTGACCTGGAGCGGCAACGGCGTGCCCGCGAGATCGACGGCCGACGGGCCGTCCGGGCTGGTTCCGACCGAGGCTTCTGCGAGCACGGGGATGGGCCATCGCCGCGTCAGGTCCACCATCGTGCCTATCATGCGCAGCGCATCGCCTCGCTGATCGCGTTCGACCACGCGGCCTCGAGACAGCACGGTCAGGTATCGGTAGTTGCCGGCTCGCAGGCGAAACTGCATCTGGTACGTGTCCGTGTAGCCGTCCAGATGCAACTGGAGCGCCCGCAGCATCGGGTTGAAGTCGTCGGGGTGCACCCGGCTTCGCCAGAACGACGTGCTGTCGGGGGAATCGATCCGGGGGAAGCCCAGCCTGGCCTTCCACTGCGGCGAGTAGCGAACCACCTCGTTCCTGGGGTTCAGGTCCCAGACGCCGAAGACGGCGCGCTGCAGCGCGTCGCGCCAAAGCTCCTCTTCGGCGGTGTGATTCGTCATGCGCGCATTGTCGCGTCAATCGGCGATGGCCTCCATCGCCGCCCGACGCGACAGCACGCGAGACCGGCGCCCGGTCGGACTTCAGCCCTTACGGGCGGTCAGCCACTTGTCGGCCGTCAACGGCTCGCTGCAGATGCGAATCTCGCCGATGTTGCCCAGAAAGCCGTTCGACGGCGCGTTCGCATAGACGCCGCCGCCGACGATCATCCGGTCGGTGGCGCTGGTGAAGGCGATGCCGTTCGTGTTCGACGCGTTGCGCAGGATGGGCGCGCCTTCGACGTACATGATGGTGCTGTTCTGCGCCGGGTCGTTGACGATCGCGACGTGAATCCAGCGCTCGGTCACGATCTCGCCCGAGAAGTTGGCGGCCGGCGAGCGGGTGCCCGCGGTGCTCGGCGTCACCTCCCATTGCACTTCGCGCAGGCTGGAGATCGCGAAGATCAGAGCGCTCTCGTCACCGTCGGCACCGGTATCGATGCCGCTGACGTCGCCGCGGCGCCCTTCGCGCTCCATGATGTTCATCCACGCGTTGTTCGCCGCCGTCCAGCCGGCGGGGATCTTCAGGAACGCTTCGACCGTGTAGCCGGCGCTGAAGGCTTGCGAATTGAGCGGCGCGTTGACGTCGGTCGCGAACGAGCTCATCCGCAGCGGCGAGTTGACCGAGTTCGCGAAGCGCACGCTGCCGGGCGCGGCCGACAGGTAGTGGTGGTCGCTCGACCAGGTGAGATCGGCATCCTGCGCGGCGCCGCCTTGGGCGAGCGGCTGGCGCGTGATGGGGTTGGACCCCGCCTCGTCCGCGATCACCTGGCCCACCGGCACGACGGCACCGTCCGCGCCGCCGAAGAAGCGCCAATGCGCGACCGTGGAAGCCACCACCGGATAGTCCGCCGTGTTCGCCGCGGGCGTCTTCGTGGTGGCGGCCGGCTCGGTGAAGTCGGACAGCAACGCGGCCTTGGCGCGCTCGTTGATCGGCGCATTGCCGGCCGACGGCACCGTGAAGTTGGGATTGAAGCGGGCGAAGCGCTTCTTGAAGTCGATGCCGATCTCGAACTGGTGGTTCGCGTCGGTCAGCACGGCCACGTCGAACTCGTTGAGCGTGTCGGTGGGCTTCTGCGTCACCCACGGCGAGAACGACAGCACCTTGATCTTGTTGTGCGTGAGGTCGAACTCGTACAGCCGCATCAGGCCGTTGCCGCCCATGTAGGCCATCTGGTAGTCGACGACCATCTCCTCGACCGCGTTGCCGAAGTCGTTGGTCTTCGTCAGATGCGCGCCACCGTGGTAGTGGCCGTTCAAGGTCATGAAGATCTGGTCGTTGTCGCGGATCAGCTTGTCCCACAGCATCAGCCCGTACGGCACCTCCAGCGGGCTCACGCCGTCGGCCGCGATGCTGAGCAGCTGGTGGGTCGACAGGATGGTGGGCAGCGTCGGATGCTGGGCCAGCACGCCGCGCGCCCAGGCGATCGCGGCATCGGAGGCACGCCACGACATGGACAACACCATGAACGCGTTGCCGTCGACGTTGAAGACGTGGTACTCGTGAAAGCCCGAAGGGTCGCGCCCGCCGAAGGTGGCCTGCTGCTGCGCCCGCGTGGTCGAAAAGGTCTGCAGATAGGGCTCGCGGGCGAGGTTGCGCTGCGCATCGGTGTTGGCCGACTGGCTGCTCGCATCGACATAGTCCACGTCGGAGATGACGTCGTGGTTGCCCGCCAGGATGGAGTACGGCATCTTCGCCGACTCGAGCACCTTCATCGCCGAATCGGCGACCTGCCATTGCAGCGGCTTGCCCTGCTGGTCGACCACGTCGCCGAGGTGGATCGTGAACGGGATGCGCAGCGCCGCGGCGTTCTCGGCAATCCACTTGGTCTGCGCGACATAGGGTGTGGAGCCGTATTTGCGCTGGAACTGCAGGTTCTCGTCGGTGGTCGCGTAGCGGGAGTAGAACTGCGTGTCGGGCAACACGGCCAGCGCGAAGCTCGACACCGTGGTGCTTGTCGGGTTCGACGTGCCGCCGGTGCTCCCGGTGGTTCCGGTGCTCCCGGTGGTACCGGAGCTCCCCGTGCTGTTGCCGTCGTCGCCCCCGCCGCAGGCCGCGAGCAAGGTCGAGCCGCCCAAGGACAGGCCCAGGCCCGCACGCAGCAGCAGCCTGCGCTGACGATCGGGCAAGCCCTCCAGCTCGCGCAGCGATGAGACCAGGGGAAGCGTGACGCTCGAGTTCTTGGATGACATGTGCGATCTTCGGAAATGAAAAACGCGCGAGGTTGCCAGCGCACCATGTCAGTCGTGTGGCAGGGTCACGGTCATCCGGCCGCGCGCCGGTGAGCCGCCGCCGTCTGCCGGACGCATCCCTAATCCGATGCCTTCGGGATACGCGGGACGGCGCAAGTTCGACAAAGGCCAGATAATCCGGCCCGGAACCTGCTAGTCGTTATGCGGCGGCTTTCCCAAGCCGCTCCCACCGGGACATTGACGAGGTCTGATGTTTGCCCTGGCCAATACCAACAAGATCCTAGGCTTCCTTGACTCAGTCGTCGCCAGCAGCGGCATCTCGTGCGAGATCCGGCTACCGTCGGGAGAGGTGCGCCGCTTCGGCCCCGGCGCGCCGGCCTTCACGGTGACGTTCAAGGACGATCGCAGGCTGCGCAAGAGCTTCGACGAGCTCGCGTTCGCCGACGCCTACGTCAACGGCGACATCGAGATCGAGGGCGACATGGCCGCGCTGCTGCAGCTGCGCACGCGCATCCAGGACAAGGTGCGGCTGGGCCCGTGGCTGCGCTTCCTGGGCGGGCTGCTGTTCAAGCGCGAGACCGACATCAACCGCAAGGCGATCGAATCGCACTACCAGTTCGGCGACGAGCTGTACCTGTCGTTCATCGACCAGCGCTACCGCTTCTACTCGCAGGGCATCTTCAAGTTCCCGGAAGAGCCGCTCGAGGATGCCTCCGAGCACAAGCTGGAGCAGATGTTCGAGGCGCTGCAGCTCCAACCCGGCATGCGCCTGCTCGACATCGGCGGCGGCTGGGGCGGCGTGGCGCAATACTGCGGCAGCCGCGGCGTGCACGTGACCGAGCTGACGCTGGGCACGGACTCCTACCGCTACATCGACGAGCTGATCCGCGAGCACCGGCTTCCGTGCACCGTGCTGCTGCAGGACTTCCTGACCTACGAGCCCGACGAGCCCTTCGACGCCATCGTCATCTACGGCGTGATCGAGCACATCATCAACTACCGGCGCTTCGCCGAGCAGGTCTGGCATTGCCTGAAGCCGGACGGACGGCTGTTCCTCGATGCCTCGGCCTCCATCGTCAAGTACGACGTCAGCGGCTTCGCCCGGCGCTACATCTGGTCGGGCACGCACACCTTCCTGTGCCTGCAGGACCTGGTCGGCGAGCTGCTGCGCGGCGGGTTGGAAGTGCTGCGCGTGCAGAATGAGAGCGAGCACTACGGACGCACCATGCACCACTGGGCACAACGGCTCGAGCTGAACCGCGCAGCGATCGTCAAGCGCTGGGGCGAGCCGTTGTACCGCGCGTTCCGCCTCTACCTGTGGGGCGGCTCGCAGGCCTTTCCCGAGCTGCTGCAGGCGTATCACCTGGTGGCGCGGCGGCTGGAGCAGCGGCCGCCGGTCGCGGCCGGCTGGCGGCGCCGCCTGGGATTCATCGGGCGGCAAGTGTGACGATGCCGAACGGCCCGAACGCTCCGCACGGCCACGTGCTGGCTCGGGTCATCGAGACGATGTCGCTCGAGAGCGACTTCGAGAAGATGTGCCAGTTCGCCACCCAGGTGACGATGGAGCTGCTGGGCGCCAACCTCTCCGCGCTGGCGCTGCCCGCGGCGGACGCGGAGCACGGCTTGCGCTTTCGCTACTTCTCCGGCTTCCCGCCCGAGATCGACACCGCGGCGCTGCCGGGCATCACGCCGGGCACCGCGGCCGCGTTCAAGAGCGGCAAGTGCGTGTATGTGCCCGACTACACGAACTATGCAGGCGCCCTGCCCGGCTTCCTGCAAGCCGGCGTCTGCACCGGCTTTGCGGCGCCGATCCGGCTCGGCGGCGTCGTGACGGGGGTGCTCACGCTGGCCTGGACCCGGCCGGCACAGCAGCCCGATGCGCAGCAGACCGAGCTGGTCGAGGCGGTGCTGCGCCAGGTGGGCTTCGCCTACCAGCGCGACCAGCTGCTGCGCGACCTGTCGGTCAGCCGGGCCGATGCCGTCGAGGTGCGCCAGCACCTGGAGAGCGTGCTGGCGGTGTCGCCGGCGGTCATCTACAGCGCCACGGTCGATCCGCGGCAGGTGCGCAGCACGCTGCGCATCACCTACATCAGCGACAACATCGGCAAGCTCGTCGGCCTCGAGAAGGCCTATTTCGCGGACGACCCCGCGGCGCGCTGGCAGGAGCTGATGCATCCGGACGACCTGGCGCAGGCGGCCCTGCGCAACCACGCCGACGCCTTCGCGCAAGGCGCGCTGGACCGCATCTACCGCGTGCGCCATGCGGCGGGCCACGACCTGTGGATCCACGACAGCATGCGGCTGCTGTCGCAATCGGACAGCGGTCGATACGACCTGGTCGGCGCGATCGTCGACATCACCGAGCGCAAGCTCGCCGAGTCGGAGCTGCGGCGCCACCGCGACCACCTGCAGGACCTGGTGCGCGAGCAGACCGCCGACCTGGTCGCCGCGAAGGATGCCGCCGAGCGGGCCTTGCGCGAGGCCAAGCAGGCCGAGGAGCACATCCGGTTCCTGGCGCTCAACGATGCCCTGACCGGGCTGCCGAACCGCGTGCTGCTGCTCGAGCGCCTCGAGCAGGCGATGCGGCAGTGCGAGCGCAGCGGCAAGAAGCTGGCGCTGATGTTCATCGACCTGGACCGCTTCAAGAACATCAACGACTCGCTCGGGCACTCGGTCGGCGATCGGCTGCTGTGCGAGGTCAGCCGCCGCTTCGTCAGCTGCGTCCGGCAGTCCGACACCGTCAGCCGCCAGGGCGGCGACGAGTTCGTCATCCTGCTGACGCAGATCGACAGCACCGAGCTGGTGGCCCAGATCGCCAACCAGCTGCTCAGCGTGGTGGCCGAGCCCTACGCGGTCGACGACTACGAGCTCAGCGTGACCCACAGCATCGGCATCATCGTCTACCCCGACGACGCGACCGAGGTCGACGATCTGATGCGCAAGGCCGACGCCGCGATGTACCGCGCCAAGGAACTGGGCCGCAACAACTTCCAGTTCTACGCGCAGGACATGGGCGCCAGCGCGCTCAGCCGCCTGTCGCTGGAGAACGATCTTCGGCGAGCCGTGGACCGCGACGAGTTCCGCCTGGTCTACCAGCCCAAGATCTCGCTGGCGACCGGCCGTATCGTCGGGCTGGAGGCGCTGATACGCTGGCATCACCCCGAGCGCGGGGTGCTGCTTCCCAAGCAGTTCATCCCGCTGGCCGAGGAGAACGGCCAGATCGTCGGCATCGGCAAGTGGGCGCTGCACACTGCCTGCCTGCAGGCCCAGGCCTGGCGTGCGCGGGGCCTCATCGCGGGCACGATGGCGGTGAACCTGTCGGCCATCCAGCTGCGCCGCAAGGGCTTCCCCGACGAGGTCCTGGGTGTGCTGCGCGAAACCGGCCTGCCGGGTCACGGCCTGATGCTCGAGCTGACCGAGAGCACGCTGATGCACGACACGGACAACACCGTGTCGGCGCTGCGCATCCTGCGCGAGCACGGCGTCAAGCTGGCGATCGACGACTTCGGAACCCACTACTCCAGCCTGAGCTACCTGAAGCGCTTCCCGGTCGATTCGCTGAAGATCGACGGCAGCTTCGTCTCCGACATCCACACCGACGCCGACGCCGCCGCGATCACCCGCGCGATCATCAGCATGGGCCACAGCCTGCGGCTGACGGTGATCGCCGAAGGCGTGGAGACGCAGGAGCAATGCCGCTTCCTCGAGCAGCTCGAATGCGACGAGGTGCAGGGCCACTACCTCGGCGCACCGATTTATGCCGACGCCATGCAGGCGCTGCTGCAACAGCAGCGCGGTACGGTCACGCTGCTGAGCCAGAAGCAGGGCGCAGGCCCGGTGGACGGCGTGCACGAATAGCAGCAGCCTGCTCCGGATCGAGGAGCATCGTCGCGCAGCGCCTGTGCTGACCGATGGGCGCGGCGACTCGCAGCGTCACCGCATGTTGATCCGCTTGGCGTGGCGCGCCAGCGAGTTCTGCAGCAGCGCCCAGTAGAGCTCCAGCACCAGCTGCACATGGGCACGCGTCTCGTCGATCGGCGGCATTTTGCTGCCGTGCTGCAGCACCGTGCCCTCGCCGGCGTTCCAGGCCGCGAGCGCGACGTCGATGCTGCGGTATCGGCGCGTCAGGTCGGCCAGCATGCGCGCGCCGATCAGCAGGTTGGTTCGCGGATCCAGCAGGCGCTTGGCCACCGGCACCTGCCGTTCGGCCTTGGTGGCGTAACGGTCCGCCGTCTCCGGCGTGAGCTGCATCAGCCCGATCGCACCGCGCGGCGAGACCGCACTCGCCCGGAAGCCCGACTCCACGGTGACCACCGCGATCAGCAGTTCGACGTCCACACCGGCTTCTCGCGCCGCCTCGCGCAACGCGGGCCTCAACGCCTGCACTTCCGGCGCGAACTCCAGCCAGGTGAGCAGCCCGCCGACACGATCGGTCTTGCCGGGCACGCGCGGCGAACTGCCGTCATCGGTCCCTAGCACGCGGCGGTACCTGGAGTCGAGCTGCTTGTCGGCCACGTGCGCGACGCCGGAACCATCGACATACGCCCACAGCTCGGCGCGGCCGCTCGAAGGCATGAGACCCGCCAGGGCCAGAACGATCGCGGCGATCCGTCGTCTCACGTCGCCCCCGGACGCGCAGCGTTACCGCAGCGGCCCCGCCGACGCACGTGTGCCGCATCGGTGGGTCGATAGATGGCGCGGCAACATGGACACCCAAGCCTGGTTCGATACCGCGAAGAATAGCGCGGCGCGGGGCGGGGCTGGATTCAGGCGATCATCCACAGGAAGGCCTGGACCATCGCGATCACCGAGCAAGGCAGCAGCAGCGCCGGCAGCAGGAACAACGCGACGCCGTACTCCCGGTGATGCTGGTCCACATATCGCAAGATCGTCTTCATCGCAGTCTCCATCAGAGCCGTCCAAGGCCGGCCCGTGCTCGGCTCATCGACTCAAGCGGCGCAAACGCGGGGCGTCGCGAATTCGCGGCCGACCATGGCGCGGGCGAACAGGTAGTTGTCGCGGCCGTTCTCGGACAGCACATCGAGGTCGACCCGGCCCTTCACGTCGCACGGGAATGCCAGGCCGCGGCCCTCGTTGAACAAGGACCGGAACCGGATCAGGTACTGGGCACTGCCTTCGACGCGGGTCATGAGGGATGTCATCGCGATCTCCAGTGGGTGGCTTGATGTACCCAATCTAGACGGCCAGACCCGCTCGAAAAAGGCGACCCGCGCCAATGCGGCGTTGCGGGCTGGGGAACAATCCCTGTCCGATGCGAAGTAAGAGAGGAGGGCCGGGCGCAGCCCGGTCCGGGGAGCATGAGCGCAGCAGAGCGCCCCGCCGTCCTGATCCCGCTCAGACGCGGCGAACCGTTTTTGTCGCCGCATCAACAAAGCATTGGCGCGTACGCGCTTTTTCTTCGGGGCCGCGCTTCCTAGAGTTCTGCACGAACCACGAGGTGCAGAACCATGAAGCAAGCGAGCCGATACATCACCGCGATGACCATGGCACTGGCGATGGCCTGTGCTGCCATCGTCCTCGCCGGATGCGTGAGCCCCGGTGCGATCGCTCCCCCCGCCCGCAAGATCGACGTGACGCCGGCGCCGGACGCGCCCGCGTCGGTCGAGGTAGCCGATACGTGGTGGAAGGCGTTCGGTGACGAGCGCCTGAACGCACTCGTCGAACGCGCGCTGCAATCCAACCCGGATCTCGCGACGGCGCGTGCGCGCATCGAACGCGCGGCAGCCGTCGCCGACGCGGCGGAGGCTGCGCGCAAGCCCCGCATCGACGGCAGTGCGGAGATCACGCGCGAAC
>DATCSE010000573.1:0-10770 GCA_036568605.1 Burkholderiaceae bacterium
GCGCGGACAGCGCGCCGGACGTGACCGAGGAGCCGCTGGGCCGCATCGCCGACCGCCGCTTCGTCGCCGCGCTCGCGCGGCGCCGCTTCGATGCGGCGATCGTCTTCAGCGTCTGCACGCAGAGCGCGCTGCCGGCGGCGCTGATGTGCCGGCTCGCCGGCATTCCGCTGCGCCTCGCGTACAGCCGCGAGAACCCGTACGCGCTGCTGACCGACTGCGTGCGCGATACCGAGACGCTGGCCGACGGCATGCGCCACGAGGTCCAGCGGCAGCTCGACCTGGTGCATTCGGTCGGCTTCGAGACGCGCGAATGCCGGCTCACGTTCGCCTGCCACGGCACCGAAGCTTCCAGCATGCAGCGCAAGCTGCACGATGCGGGCGCGCAGCGCGGCCGGCCGTATGTCGTGGTTCACCCGGGCAGCTCGGCCGCATCGCGCCGCTATCCGGCCGAACGTTTCGGCCGCGCCGCGGCACGCGTCGCGCGGGCCACCGGCGCGCAGATCGTCTACGCCGGCGGCGCCGGCGAGCAGCCGCAGGTCGACAGCGCGCGCGCCGCGATGGGCGGCGTGCCCAGCGTCTCGCTGGCCGGCGCGTTGAATCTGGGCGAGCTCGCCGCGCTGATTGCCGGCGCACGCGTGCTGATCTGCAACAACAGCGGGCCGGCACACATCGCCGCGGCGCTGGACACCCCGGTGGTCGTGCTGTATGCGCTGACGAACCCGCAGCACACGCCCTGGCAGGTGGCCTCGCGCGTGCTGAACCACGACGTGCCGTGCCGCAACTGCCTGCGCAGCGTCTGCCCGCAGGGGCACCATGCCTGCCTGTTGCGGGTCGAGCCCGAGGCGGTCGCGCACGCGGCACTGGAGCTCTTCGATGCACGACACGCGGACGATGAACACCGCAGCGCCGCTTGAGGACGGCGACATTTGGCGCATCGCGGTCTTCCGCGCGCTGGGCCTGGGCGACCTGCTGTGCGCCACGCCGGTGCTGCGGGCGCTGAAGGCCGCGTGGCCGGCCGCCGAGCTCACGCTGATCGGGCTGCCGTGGGCGCGCGAGCTCGCGGCACGCTGGGGCTATGTGGACCGCTTCGAGCCGTTCCCCGGTTACCCCGGGCTGCCCGAGCGCGAGCCGGACACGGCCGCCCTGCCCGGCTTCATCGCGCGCATGCAACGCGCACGCTACGACCTGCTGGTGCAGTTGCACGGCAGCGGCCGCATCACGAACCCATTGCTCGCGACCTTCGGCGCGCGCCACCTCGCCGGCCACCGCGAACCCGACGGCTGGTGCGCCGAGCCGGCCCGTCATGCGGACTGGCCCGAGCATGGCCACGAGATCGAGCGGCTGCTGCAGGTGGTGGACCTGCTCGGCATCGCGCGCTGCGGCACGCGGCTCGACTTCCCGATCGACGACGACGACCGCGCGCGCCTCGCCTGCACGTGGCCGATGCTGGTTCGCGACAACGTCCGCTATGCCTGCGTGCATGCCGGCGCGCAGCTCGCGTCGCGGCGCTGGGTGCCCGAGCGCTTCGCGGCGGTCGCCGATGCGCTGGCCGATCGCGGCTACCGCGTCGTGCTGACCGGCGGACCCGGCGAGGCGGCACTGGCCGCGCGCATCCGCACGGCGATGCAGGCCGACGCCATCGACGCCTGCGGCCGCACCGACCTGGGCCTGCTGGGCGCGCTGATCGAGCGGGCCCGGCTGCTGGTCTCCAACGACACCGGCGTCTCGCACGTCGCGGCCGCGCTGGGGACGCGCAGCGTCGTCGTCAGCTGCGGCGCCGACACCACGCGCTGGGCCCCGCTGGACACGCAGCGCCACCGCGTGCTGTGGCACGACGTGCCGTGCCGGCCCTGCCTGCACCGCACGTGCCCGATCGGGCACCCGTGCGCCTGGGGCGTCGGCAGCGCCGACGTCATCGAGACGGCGCTGGCGATGGCCGACGATGCCGCGCCGGTCCGCGGCCTCGCCGCATCCCGCTGACCCTGCTGCCATGCATCTGCTGGACGTCACGATGTTCTGGAGCGTCAGCGGCGGCGTGCGCCGCTACATCGACGCGAAGCGCCGCTGGACCCAGCGGCACATGGGCTGGACCCACAGCGTCGCGACGCCGATGCGAGACGACGCGACCACCGTGCAGATCCCGGCGCTGCCGCTGCCCGGCAGCGGGGGCGCCTATCGGCTGCCGTGGCGCCGTGACGCCTCGGCGAGGCTGCTGCAGGAGGCACGGCCGGACCTGATCGAGGCCGGCGACCCGTACCGCCTCGCCTGGGCCGCACTCGACGCGGCCGACGCGCTGGCGATCCCGCCGATCGCGTTCTGCCACTCGAACCTGGAAGCGCTCGCCGGCGAGACCGCCGGGCCGCGCTTCGGCCGGGCCGCGCAACGCGCGGCGCGACGCTACGCGCGACACCTCTACCGCCACTTCGAGCTGGTGCTCGCGCCGAGCCGGGCCATGGCCGCGCACCTGCGCGACTGGGGCATCACGCGGGTCGTGCACCAGCCTTTGGGCGTCGACACGGCCACCTTCCACCCGCGCCGCCGCAACCCGCGCTGGCGCGCCTCGCTGGGGCTGCCCGAGGACGCGCGGCTGCTGGTGTATGCCGGTCGCTTCGCGCCCGAGAAGAACCTCGAACTGCTGGCCGCGGCGCTGCGCCGGCTCGGGCCGCGCTACTGGCTGCTCACGGTCGGGTCGGGGCCGCTGCAGCTGCGCGGCGATCGCATCATCACGGTGTCGGCGCTGAGCGAGCCGGTGCTGCTCGCGACGGTGCTGGCGAGCTGCGATCTGTTCGTGCACGCCGGCGCGCAGGAGACCTTCGGCCTGGCGGCGCTCGAGGCGCTGGCGTGCGGGCTGCCGGTCGTCGCGCGCCGCGCCGAGGGGCTGGCCGAGCTGGTCGACGACTCGGTGGGCCGCACCGTCGAGCGGCCGCGCGCAGAAGATTTTGCCGCCGCGATTGCCGATGTGCTCGATGGCGATACGCGCGCATCGCTCGCGGCCGCGGCACGCCGGCGCGCCGAGGCATCCGACTGGGAACGCGTGTTGCCGGGCTTGGCGCGGCGCTACCTGCGCGTGCTCGGCGGCGACGCTGTGCTCTGACCCCTGACACTGCCGTGGCCGGCCCACTTGGCTCGATCTTTGCGAGAGACGTTGTGCGACAGGGTGATGGAGCCCCGAGGGGGAGAGTCGAGATGCAATGGCTCTGCGTGGTCGTGCATGACGTGGCGCCGTCGACCTGGACCGCGTGCCGCCGCATCGTCGATCTGCTCGCCGAGATCGGCGACTTTCCGATCACGCTGCTCGCCGTCCCGCGCTACCACGGCGATGAGCGCAACCCCGCATTCGAGTCCTGGCTGGCGCAACGCGCCGCGCACGGCGACGACGTCGCGCTGCACGGCTACACCCATGTCGACGACGGCACGCCGCATGGCTGGATCGACCGCGTGCGACGCGAGCACTACACGCGGGGCGAAGGCGAGTTCTGGGACCTGCCGGCCGCCGAGGCCGCACGGCGGCTGACCGCCGGCGTGCTGTGGATGCGCTCGATGGGCCTGTCGCCCAGCGGCTTCGTCGCGCCCGCGTGGCTGCTCGGCGAAGGCACATGGCGCGCGCTGCGCCGCATGCCGTTTCGCTACACCTGCACGCTGCGGCGCTACTACCTGCTGCCCGAGCTGGTCAACATCGGCTGCCGCGGCCAGGTCTACAGCACCGCGACGCCCACCCGGCGCGCCCTCTCGGTGCTGTGGAACCGCGCACTGCTCGACGTGCAGCGCCGGTCCCCGGTCGTGCGGCTCGAGCTGCATCCCAACGATGCGAGCCATGCCCGCGTGCAGCGCTCGTGGCAGCGCGCCGCGGCGCTGCAGCTGCGGGGCCGGCAACCGTGCACGCTGAAGGCCCTGGGGGATCTGCTGCGCTCCGACAGCCTCAGAACAGCAGCACCAGCATCGCCTTCGCGCTGAGCCAGCCCAGCGCCGCGCCCACCACCACGTCGCTCGGGTAGTGCAGGCCCAGCACGACCCGCGACAGCGCAACGACGACCGCGAACGGCCACAGCGCCCAGGCCAGCATCGGGTAGTACGCGCTCAGCACGCTGGCGAACGCGACCGCATGCATCGCATGGCCGCTCGGGAAGCTGTACTCGTCGAGCGAGCGCGCGCAGGCGCGGATGTCCGGGCAGGCCACGTACGGGCGCGGCCTCGCGAAGTGCCGCTTCAGGATCGTGTAGACGATCAGGTTCAGCGTGCCCAGACCCACCATGCGCAGCGCGCACGGCGTGCCGGCCGGCCCGCCCAGCCACGGCAGCAGCAAGACCGCCGCGTACCAGATCATCCCGTCCGAAAGGGCGCTGACGCCCACCATCGTGCGCAGCAGCAGCGGCCGTGCGGCAGCGCGCTGGTGCAGCCGTTGCGACCAAGAGCGGTCGCGCGCGACCCACTGCGGCTTCCACCTATGCCATGCGGGCGTACGTCGAATCGGTGATCCGGTGCGCATCGATGGTCTCGTACAGCTGCCGCTCGAAGCGGTGCAGCGCGCTGTCCCAGTCGGCCCGCAACGCCGCGTGGCGCGCAGCTCGGCGCATCCGGCCCAGTGCGCCGAAGTGACAGGCGAGCAGGCAGGCGGCGCGGATGAAGCCGACCTCGTCGCCCGGCATCAGCAGGCGGCCGTTGAGCCGGTCGGCGACGTACTCGGACGCCGCGGCGCAATCGAACGCGATCACCGGCACGCCGCTCGCGAGCGCCTCCAGCGTGACGTTGCCGAAGGTGTCGGTCAGGCTCGGGAACAGGAACACGTCGGCGCTCGCGTAGTGCGCGGCCAGTGCGGCGCCGGTCTGCATGCCGGCGAACAGCGCATCGGGATAGCGGTGCTCGAGCTGCGCGCGCAGCGGGCCGTCGCCGACCACGACCATGCGTGCCTGCGGCACGAAGCGCCGGGCCATGCGGTATGCACGCAGCGCCAGCTCGACGTTCTTCTCCGCCGCGAGACGGCCCACATACAGCAGCACCGGCGCGCCCGCCGCGGACCAGCGCTCGCGCAGCTGCTCGTCGCGCCGCTCCGGCGTGAACAGGTCCAGGTCGACGCCGCGCGGGACCACCTCGACATGCGCGTAACCCGCCTCCTGCAGCTCGCGGCGCAACTGCCGCGTCGCGACGAAGCAGCGTTCGGTGCGGTTGTGGAAGCGGCGCAGGTAGCGCTCGATCACCGGCGCCAGCCAGCCGGCGTGGTAGTAGCGGCTGTACGCGTGGAAATTGGTGCGGAAGTCCGAGCTCGTCGCGAGGCCCAGGCGCCGTGCCGCGGCGACCGCGGCCCAGCCCAGCGGCCCTTCGGTGGCCACGTGCACGACATGCGGATGCCAGCTGCGGAACTGCGCCACCAGCGTCGCCGGCCACGCGGTTCCGAAGCGCAGGTTGCGGTACATCGGGATCGGCCAGCCCGAGCTGCGCCACTCGCCGCCCGACTCGCTCTCCGGGCCTTCGGGGCTCGCGCCGGCGTCCTCGCCATCCTGACATGGCCGCAGCACGCGCACCTCGTGTCCACGCTCGCGCAGGTAGCCGATGGCGCGGGCGGCACTGGCCGCCACGCCGTTGATCTCGGGCGGATAGGTTTCGGTGACGAACGCGATGCGCATGGTCGAACGGCGCGCAGCGCCGCAGCAAGGGGTGGGTGCGAGCGGTTCGGCAAACGACATACCCAGTGCCGGCATACCTCGCGCCGCCATTGCCGAACGCGGCACGTCGCTTGCCCGCGAGCGGGTTCCGACGACTTCAGACGACCGTGCGGACCAAACGCCATGGACAACAGCGCTCCGATGGACCGCCCCCTCTCCCATCCTGCTTCCCTCGACCGGCTGTCGCGCTCGCGCCTGCGCATCCTCACCTGGCATGTGCACGGCAACTACCTGTACTACCTGACCCAGGTTCCGCACGACTTCTACCTGGTCACCGATGCCGAGCGATCGCCCCACCGCAGCGGCCGCAGCGGCGTGCTGCCGTGGGGCGCGAACGTGCACGAGGCGCCGGCGCAGGAGATCCGCCGCCTGCCGTTCGACGTGGTGCTGTACCAGTCGCGCGATGCCTGGGAGCACGACCGCTTCGTCTACCTGAGCGAGACGCAGCGGCAGCTGCCCACCGTGTACCTGGAGCACGACCCGCCGCAGCAGCACCCGACCGACACGCGCCACTGGGCCGGCGAACCGAATGTGCTGCTGGTCCATGTGACGCCGTTCAATGCGCTGATGTGGGACAGCGGCCAGGCCACCACCCGCGTGATCGAGCACGGCGTGCGGCCGCTGGCCGATGCGGCCTACACCGGCGAGCGCGCCAGCGGCATCGTCGTCGTCAACAACCTCGCGACACGCGGGCGGCGGCTCGGTCTCGATGTCTACCAGGACGTCGCCGCGCACGTGCCGTTGACGCTGGTCGGCATGGACAGCGAGCGCGTCGGCGGGGCCGGCGAAGTGCCGCACACCGAGCTGCCCGGCCGCATGGCGCAGCACCGCTTCCTGTTCAACCCGATCCGCTACACCAGCCTGGGCCTGGCCGTGATCGAGGCGATGATGGTCGGGGTGCCGGTCGTCGGCCTCGCAACGACCGAGCTGGTCAGCGTGATCCGCAACGGCCGCAACGGCTTCGTCGACACGCGCGTCGAGCACCTGATCGAAGCGATGCGCTGGCTGCTCGGCGACATCGCGCTGGCGCGGCGATTGGGCGCTGCCGGCCGACGCACCGCGCTCGAGCGCTTCACGATCGAGCGCTTCGTCGACGACTGGATGCGCGCGCTACGGGAGATCACGCGCTGACATCGCGACCGCCGTCGCGCCGTCGTGCACCGTGCCGGTCCGCGGCATCGGCACGGTCGCCGGACGGGCCAGCCCGAGCTCGGTGCGGAAGTACGCGATCGTCCTGCGCAGACCGTCGTCGAGCGCGACGCGCGGCGCCCAGCCCAGGTCGCGGCGCGCACGGGCGATGTCGGGACGGCGGCGCTGCGGATCGTCGGCCGGCAGCGGATGGTGCCGCAGCTCGCTGCGGCTGCCGGTCAGCAGCAGCACCTTGCGCGCGAGCTCCAGCACCGTGTGCTCGACCGGGTTGCCGATGTTGACCGGGCCGGTGATGTCCGCGCGCGCGAGCAGCAGCAGCGCCTCGACCGTGTCGTCGACATAGCAGAAGCTGCGCGTCTGCGCGCCGTCGCCGTAGACGCTGAGCGGCTCCCCGCGCAACGCCTGCACGATGAAATTGCTGACCACGCGGCCGTCGCCCGGCCGCAGGCGCGGGCCGTAGCTGTTGAACAGTCGGGCGATGCGCACGTCGACGCCGTACTGCCGGTGATACGCGAAGCACAGCGCCTCGGCGCAACGCTTGCCTTCGTCGTAGCACGAGCGCGGCCCGATCGGGTTGACGTGGCCGACGTACGCCTCGGTCTGCGGATGCACCTGCGGATCGCCGTAGACCTCGCTGGTCGAGACCTGCAGCACGCGTGCGCCGCTGCGCCGCGCGACCTCGAGCACGCGCCACATGCCCAGCGCACTCGTCAGTGTGGTCTGGACCGGCTCGCGCTGGTAGTACGACGGGCTCGCCGGGCATGCGAGGTTGCAGATCAACTGCGCCTCGTGCACGGCGTCGGGCAGCGAGCGCACGATGTCCGCGTGCTCGAAGCGGAACGCCCGGTTCGATCGCAGGTGCTCGATGTGCAGCGGATGCCCGGTCGAGAAGTCGTCGATCGCGATCACGCGCCGGCCCGCGGCCAGCAGCCTTTCGCACAGATGGCTTCCGAGGAATCCGGCGCCGCCGGTCACGGCGACGGGCGCGGCCGGATCGTCGACGAGCGCGGCTTGCAGGTCTGGGGACACGGGCATCATGAGGCTTGCTCCCTGTGCGTCTCGGGGGCGCTTGTTGTGGACCGCCCAGCGCAGGCAATCGGCGTGCGGAGCCGCCTGAATGCCCCCAGGATGAAGTAATGCCGGCCTTGCATGACGGCAACGTTTGCCCAAAGATGCGCCTCATGTCGCCGCTACGCTGGCTCGCCACGCGCGTGCATCGCCTGTCGGACCTGCCGTTGCGCACGCGGCTGGCGGCGTTGTTCGTCGCGGCGTCGCTGCTGCCGCTGACGCTGTCCGCCTTCATCGAAGTCCGCGAGTCGCGCGAACGGCTGCTGGACGGCACCAAGGCGCTGCTGCATGCGAGCGTCGATCGGATCGCCGCCGAGCTCGATGAATTCCACCGCGGCCGCCTGCAGGCGGTGGAGCGCATCGCGCACTTCCCCGGCACGCAGTCGTTCTGCCTGGGCGACGCGGAACAACGGGCCGCCGCGTTCTCGACGGTCAGCGGCCTGCTGGCGACCTACCCGGCCAGCGACCCCAGCATCGGCGGCGCGGCGCTGCTGGACCGCAGCGGCCGCGTGCTGATCTCCAACAACCCGGCGATCAACGGCGTGGACTTGTCGTTCCGCCCCTACGTGCGTGCGGCGCTGGAAGGCCGCACCACGGTGTCGGACATCTACATCACCGTGGCGCAGGCGAACGAGGCGCCGTCCATCGCCTATGCCGCGCCGATGCGCGGCCCCGACGGGCAGGTCGCGTGCGCCGCCGTGCTGATCGGGCGCGCGGGCGCGCTGTGGCAACGCATCCAGGCTGCGGACGGGCTGGCCGGGCCGGGGAGCTACGGCGTGCTGCTCGACGATCGCGGCATCCGCATCGCGTACAGCCGCGGCGGCGAGATGGTCTTCCATCCGACCGGGCCACTGCCCGCGCAAACCATCGATCAGCTCGTCGCGGAACGCCGCTTCGGCCCGCGCACGCGCGCCGTGCTCGAGGACGTGCGCGCCTTTCCCGAACAGTTCGAGCGGGCCCGCGCCTCGTCGCCCGATCCGGCCGTGTTCCGGGGCTACTCGCCGTACCTGAAGGGACCGGGCTACGTCGTCGCGCGCCGCTTCGAGACCGTGCCGTGGACGCTGTTCTATGTGGTTCCCGAGGCGAACGTCGAAGCGCAGATTGCACGTCAGACGCAAACCCGGATCGCGCTGGCACTGGCCATCATCGCCGTGGCGGCCCTGTTCGGGCTGGTGTTCGCGAGCAGCATCGTGCGATCGCTGCGGGCGCTGGGCGCGGCCGCCTCGGCGATCGCCGGTGGCGACCTGTCGGCGCGCGCGCTGGACCGCGGCGGACACGGCGAGCTCAAGCAGCTGGCCGATGGCTTCAACACGATGGCCGAACGCATCCAGGCGCAATCGCAGGCCTTGCAGCGCTCGCGCGACGAGCTCGAGGAGCGCGTCGTCGAGCGCACCGCCGAGCTCGCGCAGACCACCGAGCGACTGCGCGCCGAAGTGCGCGAGCGGCAGCGCGCCGAGGCGGCGATCCGCGAGAGCCAGGAGCTGCTGCGCGCGATCATCGACAACACCGCGGCGGTGATCTACGTGAAGGACCTCGAAGGCCGCTACCTGATGGTCAACCGCCGCTACCGCGAGCTGTTCCATTTCGCCGACGACGATGTGATCGGCAGGCGCGACGACGAACTGTTCCCGGCCGAGACCGCCGCGGCCATGCGTGCAGTGGACCTGCGGGTCGCCGACGCGCAGGAACCGGTGGTGGCCGAGGAGGAGGTGCCGCTGGACGATGGGCCGCACACGTACGTCTCGGTCAAATGCCCGCTGCGCGATGCCGAGGGCCGCGTGCACGGCGTGTTCGGCATCTCGACCGACATCACCGATCGCAAGCGCGCCGAGTTGCGGCTGCAGGCGCAACTCGAGCGGCTGAGCCTGCTGGACCAGATCACCAGCGCGATCGGCGAGCGGCAGGACTTGCAGAGCATCTACCAGGTCGCGATCCGCCGGCTCGAGGAGCGGCTGCCGGTGGACTTCAGCTGCATCTGCCGCTACGACGCGCTGGACGCCCGGCTCACGGTCACGCGCGTCGGCGCGCACAGCGCGGCACTGGCGCTCGAGCTCGCGATGCCCGAGAACGCGAGCGTGCCCCTCGACGAGAACGGCCTGTCGCGCTGCGTGCGCGGGCACCTGGTCTACGAGGCCGACACCGCCGAGCTGGCGTTCGCGTTCCCGCGGCGCCTGCTGCGCGCCGGGCTGCGCTCGCTGGTCGCGGCGCCGCTGCAGACCGAGAGCCGCGTGTTCGGCATCCTGATCGCCGCGCGCCATGCGCCCAACGGGTTCGACAGCGGCGAATGCGAATTCCTGCGCCAGCTGAGCTCGCATGTCGCGCTGGCGGCCAAGCAGGCCGAGCTGCATGCCTCGCTGCAGCAGGCCTACGACGACCTGCGCCGGACTCAGCAGAGCGTGATGCAGCAGGAGCGGCTGCGCGCGCTGGGCGAGATGGCCAGCGGCATCGCGCACGACATCAACAACGCGATCTCGCCGATCGCGCTGTACACCGAGAACCTGCTCGAGCGCGAGGCCGGCCTGAGCGATCGCGGTCGCACGCAGCTGCAGACGATCGCGATGGCGATCGACGACGTGGCCGCGACCGTCGCCCGCATGCGCGAGTTCTACCGCCAGCGCGAGGCGCAGGCCGATCTGCGGCCGGTGAAGCTCAACGAGCTGGTGCGCAACGTCGTCGAGATGACCCGCGCGCGCTGGCACGACATGCCGCAACAGCGCGGCGCGGTCGTCACGCTGAAGCTGGATCTCGCGGCCGAATTGCCGCCCGTGCTCGGCATCGAAGCCGAGCTGCGCGAAGCGCTGATCAACCTGGTGTTCAACGCCGTCGATGCGATGCCGACCGGCGGCACGCTGACGCTGCGCACGCGGCGACCGGCCGGCGCGGAGCAGGCGGC
>DATCSE010000574.1:0-7197 GCA_036568605.1 Burkholderiaceae bacterium
CGGCACCGGTCAGTGCACGAACACGTTCTTCGGCTCCGATCCGGCGCCGAAGCGAACGATCTGAGACGAGCTGAGCGTGAAGGACGCATTCTCGCCGGCAACCTTGACCCACGAGGTTGTGCTGGTGGCCAGGGTGGAAGCCGACTTCGAGTCGGCATCGGCCGCACTAGCGGTTTCTGTCGAGGCGGCCGAGGAGGCGTCGGCAGAACTGCCTTCGCTGACACCGCCACCGCCGCCGCAAGCGGCAAGCACGGCCGCGGTCAGAAGGGCCAAGCTGAACTCGAGGGGAGGACGGAGGGTCGACGCAACGGTCGAACGGGAAGAGATATCAATCATGTCGGATCTCGCAGGCAAAGGTGGGCTACTACCGGTTCGAAAACCGGTGCTCTTTCAGTGCGGGAAGCGAGGAACCGACGAGGTCGGTATGACGCAGGTGCGTGGGAAGCGCTTGAACACTGCTGCAACTGGACGTCGCCCGACAAGTCAGTCGGGGCAGCTTTCGCCGAGATGCTGAGAGGCAATTCGTCACTGTTCGGATAGAGATTGAGGTGTCGTCTGTAAGCGAAGCTCCTGGTCTGTAACTGCATGCTTCTCGCGGTCCAGATTCAGAACTTCCGTTCGAAGCGGTGGCCCCGAACGCCCGGCTGGTTTGCAGAATCCGAACCACCCCAAATGAGGGGGGCCAGATGCGGGAAGGTCCGAATTTCGTCGCCCATTTGGGCCTGGCGGTTGCGGCGACTTACAAGGTCGACACGTGCAGTCGGCAGTCGCAACAAGCCGATGACAAAGTTACGGCCGCCGGGTCAGGGGCGCACCAAAAGTGAGCGCGCGGCGGCGCTTGACATCACGGCCGGAGCGGGGAGCTCACGGGGCGTCTGATAGTTGTCGCTTTCTCGCGATAGCCAAACACCTAATTCGTCACGGCCTCACACCCGACTCAAGGGGCGCGACGCCGGGGATGCGCAACCTAGAATCGATCGCACTTCGGGCATCTGCAGACAAGAAAGTGACACGTTCCGACGATGTCGCCAGATCTCTCATAGAGAATGTCCGGTGTGCACGGTTGGCGAATGCTCGCCTCGGGCGTGGCCCTTGCAGCTGCTCGTGAGCCGAGGCAAGCGGGCCGCGTGTTGGAGGTGAACGAATACCGCGCACCAGCGGGCTTGCCTGATGGCTTGCGCGGAGAGTCAAGGGTTTTTCGGGGCGTTTTTGAGTCCCGCGATCGACAATCGAGCAGGGCCGGCCGTCGTGTTGCACCGTTGCTCTTGTCGGAATCTCGATAAGGCACAGCAACATTGAGCAACACTGTTGGGCCATGAGCAGCGAACCAAATCGGGCCGCGCAGGGCTGTCCACTGCGGGATCTGTTTGTCCCGCCGACCTCGGCGGTGGCTGCAGCAGATCGGCTCGTTGTCACGAGCGAGGTGCGGGCGCAGCTTGCGCCGCAAGTGGGCCACCCGGCGCAGCGAATCGAGACCCTCTGTCTTGCGGCATGGCTGCTGGTCCAGCATCGATGGCGTGGCGCCGATGAGTTGACGATCGGCATTTCCGCGAGGGCTGGCGAATTGGCGCCTGTACGCTCGTTCGCGATGCCGCCGGATGCAACGGTGGTCGACTGGCTCGGGCAGGTCGACCAGACACTGGCGATGCCGGCGTCGCGCTTGTTGGCACCGTTGTCAGGCATCGAGAGCTGCTGGCTCCCCGCCGACGAATCGGCGGTGGATCCACAACTCGCCTCGCTCACGCCGGCCGCGCCGCTGACGATCACGCTGGCCGCGTCGTCTGCCGGGCACCCGCGCCTCGTCGCCAGCTTTCCGCCGTCCATGATGGAAGCGCCGCAGGCGCAAGCCGTCGTCGACAGCGTGACCGGTGTCGCGGAAGCGCTGCTCGTGCAGCTCGACCGGCCTCTGGCGCAGGTCGAGACGATCCTGCCGGACCACGCCCGGCGCTTGTTCACCGAATGGAACCCGCCGCTACGGCCTAAAGACCCGGCGCTGACCGTGCACGCGGTTTTCTCGGAGCAAGCGCGCCGACACGCCGACGCGATCGCGCTCGCGTGCCGTGGCGAGCGGCTCCGCTACCGTGAGCTCGACCATCGCTCCGACCGCATGGCTGCCCGCCTGCGTGCGGCCGGCGTCGTGCCGGGCACCGTGGTCTGCATCGCGCTCGATCGTTCGATCGACGCGATCGTCGCGTTGCTCGGCATCCTGAAGGCTGGCGCCGGTTACTTACCCGTGGACACCAGTTTCCCGCCGGAGCGCCTCGCCTTCATGCTGAGCGACGCCGACGCGTGCCTGATCGTGACCGACGAGCGCCACGCCGCAGCATTCGCCTCCACAAGCTCCTCCGCGCTGCCGGTGCTGCGAGTCGACGATGCCGCTGCATCGGCTCAGCCATCGTTGGCCCCGGTCGATGCGACCGACGGCGA
Organism: Burkholderiaceae bacterium; assembly: GCA_036568605.1. GTDB lineage: Bacteria > Pseudomonadota > Gammaproteobacteria > Burkholderiales > Burkholderiaceae_C > DATCSE01. The sequence goes on from DATCSE010000574.1 coordinate 2,428, forward strand.
GAGCCTCGCCTACGTGATGTACACGTCCGGCTCGACCGGCACGCCCAAGGGCATCGAGATCTGCCACCGCTCCATCCTGCGGCTGGTCACCGATCCGAACTTCGTCGCGCTGCCGGCCGGCGAGGCGGTGCTGCACGCCGCACCGCTGGGCTTCGATGCGTCGACGCTGGAGATCTGGGGGCCGCTGCTGAACGGCGGCTGCTGCGTGCTGCACGACGAGGACTTGCCCACCGCGGCGGGCCTGGCCCGCACGATCCGCGAACAGCGCGTCACGACCGCCTGGCTCACCGCCGCGCTGTTCAACGCGGTCGTCGACGACAGCCCCACGCATCTGCAGGGCCTGCGTCAGCTGCTGATCGGCGGGGAGGCGCTGTCGGTGCCTCACGTGCGCCGCGCGTTGGCCGCGTTGCCCGGCATCGCGCTGATCAACGGCTACGGTCCGACCGAGTGCACGACCTTCACCGCGACCTACCGGATCCCGCACGACCTGCCGGCCGACGCGCGCTCGGTTCCGATCGGCCGGCCGATCAATGACACGAGCGCCTATGTGCTCAGCCCGTCGATGCATCCGGTTCCCATCGGTCTGGTCGGCGAGCTCTATGTGGGTGGACGCGGCCTGGCGCGCGGATACCTGAAGCGGCCCGAGCTGACCGCCGAGCGTTTCGTGCCGAGCCCGTTCGGCGCAAGCGGCGAGCGCCTGTACAAGACCGGTGATCTGGTCCGCTATCTGCCAGACGGCAACATCGAATTCATCGGCCGGGCCGATGGCCAGGTCAAGATCCGCGGCTTCCGCATCGAGGTCGGCGAGATCGAGACCGCGCTTGCGGCGCACCCGACCGTCAAGGCCGGTGCCGTCGTCGCGCAGAAGGATGCGGCCGGCAACGCGCGTCTGGTCGCGTACCTCGTGGCGAACGCGGCCGAGGTGCCTGCGGCCGAGCTGCGTGCGTTCCTCGCCGAGCGGCTGCCCGAGTTCATGGTGCCGACGGCGTATGTCTGGATGGCCGCGCTGCCGATCACGCTGAACGGCAAACTCGACCGGCGCGCATTGCCGCAGCCCTCGGCCGAACGTCCGGATCTGAGCGTGCCGTATCAGGCCCCTCAAGGCGATCTCGAAACGCAGATCGCCGCCGCGTTCGCGGCGCTGCTGGGCCTGGACCAGGTGGGGCGCCACGACAATTTCTTCGAGCTGGGCGGCAACTCGCTGCTGGTGCTGAAGGCGCTGGCGCGGCTCGAGCGCGGAGGCGTCAAGGGGCTGGGCACCAATGCGTTCTTCCGCCAGCCGACAGCCGCGGCGCTCGCGTCCATCGCCAGCGGCGACGCCAGCGCGGCGCTGGTCGATGCGAAGCGGCTGTCGCGCCGTGCGAGCGGCGACGCGATGAACGACGCCGAGCCGATCGCCGTGATCGCCATGGCCGGGCGTTTCCCGGGCGCGCGCGATGTCGAGCAGTTCTGGGACAACCTGTGTGCCGGCCGCGAGAGCATCACGTTCTTCCAGGACGGCGAGCTCGACCCCGGCATCCCGCCCGCGTTGCGCGGCGACGCCTGCTACGTGAAGGCGCGCGGCGTGATCGACGACGTCGAGCTGTTCGATGCCGGCTTCTTCGGCATCTCGCCGCGCGAGGCCGAGCTGATGGATCCGCAGCAGCGCATCTTCATGGAGCTGTGCTGGGAGTGCCTGGAGCGCGGCGGCCATGCGCCCGATGGGCAGGACCACGGCCCGGTCGGCATCTTCGCCGGCATGTACAACGCGACGTACTTCCAGCGTCACGTGATGTACCGGCCGGACCTGGTCGAGAAGGTCGGCGAGTTCCAGGTGATGCTCGCGAACGAGAAGGACTACATCGCGACGCGTGTCGCCAATCGCCTGAACCTGACCGGCCCGGCGGTCAGCGTGCACACCGCGTGCTCCACCTCGCTGGTCGCGATCGCGCAGGCGTTCGCGAGCCTGCGCGCCGGGCAGTGCGACATGGCGCTGGCCGGCGGCTCGTCGATCACCTGCCCCCCGAAGAGCGGCTACCTGTTCCAGGACGGCGCGATGCTGTCGCCCGACGCGCACACCCGCACCTTCGACGAGAGCGCGCAAGGCACGGTGTTCAGCGACGGCGCGACCGTCGTGCTGCTGAAGCGCCTGAGCGATGCGCTGGCCGACGGCGACACGATTCACGCGGTGATCCGCGGCGCCGCGATCAACAACGACGGCCGCGACAAGGCCAGCTTCACCGCGCCCAGCGTCGACGGCCAGGCCGCTGTGATCAGCGCGGCGCAGCGCGCGGCGGGCGTCGATCCGCGCAGCATCTCGTATGTCGAAGCGCACGGCACGGCAACGCCGCTCGGCGACCCGATCGAAGTCGAGGCGCTGACCCGCGCGTTCCGCGCGCACACCGATGACGTCGGCTTCTGCCGCATCGGCTCGCTGAAGAGCAACGTCGGTCACATGGTGATCGCGGCCGGCGCGGCGGGCGTGATCAAGACCGCGCTCGCGCTGGAGCGCGAAACGCTGCCGCCGTCGATCCACTATGTGCGGCCGAATCCGAAGATCGATTTCGCCCGCAGCCCGTTCGTCGTCAACGACTGTCTGACGTCGTGGCCGCGCAGTGCCCGGCAGCCGCGCCGCGCCGGCGTCAGCAGTTTCGGCGTCGGCGGCACGAACGCGCACGTCGTGATGGAAGAAGCGCCGTTGCGCGAGCCGTCGTCGCCGGCGCGCGGCCCGCAATTGCTGCTGCTGTCGGCGAAGTCGCAGCCCGCGCTCGCGGCGATGGCGCGGCAGCTCGCCGATCGCCTCGAAGCCGATCCGTCGATCAACCTGGCCGACGTCGCCCACACGCTGCAGGTCGGGCGCAGCCGCTATGCGAACCGGCTCTGCGTCGCGGCGGAGTCGCTGCCGCGTGCGGTCACCGCGCTGCGCACCGAAGACGACCCGCAGCGCGCTCAGCGCACGCTGGGCGCCGCGGTGCCGCCGCTGGTCTGGATGTTCCCGGGGCAGGGCGCTCAGTACGCCGGCATGGGCGGCGGCCTGTACGAGCACGACGCGGCATTCCGCGCCGCGTTCGACGAATGCCTGGCCGCGTTGCGCGACGTGTTGCCGTTCGACCTGAAGCAGCGCATGTTCGACGGCGGCGCCGAGGCGCTGGTCGCGACCGGCACGACCCAGCCCGCGACCTTCTGCCTCGAATACGCACTCGCGCAATCGTGGCTCGCGCGCGGTGCGCGGCCGGCTGCGCTGATCGGCCACAGCGTCGGCGAGTTCGTCGCCGCCGTGCTGGCCGGCGTGTTCACGCTGACCGATGCGGCCCGTCTGGTCGCGAAGCGCGGCGCGCTGATGCAGGCGTTGCCGGGCGGCAGCATGCTGTCGGTTCGGCTCGCAGCGGACAAGCTGATGCCGTTGCTGCCGGCCTCGCTGTCGCTCGCCGCGGAGAACGGACCGACCGCCTGCGTGGTCGCCGGCCCGACCGCCGAGATCGAAGCTTGGCGCCAGCAGCTCGAGTCAGATGGCATCGTCGCGCGCCTGCTGCAGACCTCGCATGCGTTCCACTCGGCCATGATGGATGCGGCGGTGCCGCCGTTCGAAGCCGAGGTCCGCCGGGTCGCTCTCGCGGCGCCACAGATGCCCATCGTCTCGACGTTGACCGGCACGTGGCTGACCGCGGCGGATGCGACCGATCCGCACTACTGGGCCCGCCATCTGCGCGAGCCGGTGCGCTTCTCGCCGGCATTGCGCACGGCGCTCGCGCAGCACGATGCCGGCGTGTTCGTCGAGATCGGCCCGCGTGGCACGCTCGCGACGCTCGCGCGCCAGCACTTCACCGCGGGCGCGGGCAAGGCGGCACCGGTCGCGATCGCGAGCCTGCAGGAAACGCCTGACTCCGAAGCGACGAGCCTGACGCTCGCACATGGCCGGCTGTGGACGATGGGCATCGAGCTGCCGGTATCGGTCGCATCGCCGGCCCACGATAGGCGCCGCATTCCGCTGCCGACCTATCCGTTCGAGCGCAAGCGCCACTGGGTCGAGGCGGGCCGCGGGCCGCTCGTCGCGGCGGCGTCGCCCGTGTCTGCGATTGCGTCATCGCCTCTGCCCTTGGCGATGCCACCGGCTGCGGCGCGGGCCACCTCGCCGGTTGCGCCGCCAGTACCGATCGCACCCCTACAGATCCAAACACCTCCTATCACTGCCATGTCGACACAAGCCGCATCACGCCGACCCCAGCTCGTTTCGCAGCTGCGCGGGTTGTTCGAGGACGTCGCCGGGATGGACCTGGCCGACAGCGACGCGTCGGTCAGCTTCGTCGAGCTGGGTCTGGACTCGCTGACGCTGACGCAGGCGGCGCTGCAGGTCAAGAAGCAGTTCAGCGTCAACCTGACGTTTCGGCAGCTGATGGAGCAATACCGCAGCTTCGACTCGTTGGCCGAGTTCGTCGATGCGAGCCTGCCGCCCGAGGCCGCGCCGGCGGTGCCGGTCGCCGCAGCCACGGCGATGCCGGCTGCCGCACCCGTCGTTGCGACCGCCGCGGTCACGATGCCGGTGTCCGCGATGCCGGCGCTGGCCGTGCCGGCGTTCGCGCCGGTTGCCGGCGACCTGATGCAGCAGGTCATCGCGCAGCAGATGCAATTGATGGCGCACCAGCTCGCATTGCTCAGTGGAGCCGCCGCTGCGGTGCCGGTCGCAGCGCCGGCGATGCCCGCCGTTGCCACACAACCGCCGGCACCCGTCGCAGTGCCCGCAGTCTCCGCGACGCCGGCGGTGACGAGCCAGTCGACCGCCACGCCCCCCGC
>DATCSE010000575.1:0-4946 GCA_036568605.1 Burkholderiaceae bacterium
GGTCTCGCCGTACGGCAGCGGCAGCATGCGCAGCGTCTCGCCCTTGTAGCCGGCCTCGGCGAGCAGCTTCTTCGCGGCCTCGACGTTGCGCGGGTACTTCGCGACGTCGGTGCTGTTGTGGAACCTGATGTTGCTGTTGAAAGGCCCGGTCGCCGGCTTCGCGAAGCCCTGCCACGCGACCTTGCAGATCGCCTCGCGGTCGATCGCATGCATCAGCGCCTGGCGGAACTTGACCTGGCTCATCGGCGCCTTGCGGTTGTTGATCCACAGCCAGGCGTGCGGCGCGAAGAACTCCCAGCCCTTGGTCGTCAGCGCGGCGCCGGGCAGCTTCGCGAGGCGCTGCACGTCGAAGTATTCGACCGCGCCGCCCGGCACCAGGTCGACCTTGCCCGACTCGAACGCCGCCGCGCGCGAGGCCGCGTCGGGGATCACGTGGAAGTAGATGCTGTCGACCAGCGGCACGTCCTTCACGTGGTACTTGTCGTTCGCGACGAGCTGGATGTACGAGCCCTTGACCCACTCCTTCAGCTTGAACGGGCCGGTGCCGATCGGCGTCGCGTTGGCCGGGTTGGAGAGGAAGTCGGTGCCGTCGTAGATGTGCTTGGGCAGCATCGGCATCGTGCCGACCTCGAAGATCCCGATGAACGGGCCGAACGGGTACTTCAGCCTGAATTCGACGGTCAGCGGGTCGATCGCCCGGATGCTCTCGACGGCCGCGAGGTTCGCGCGCAATCGCGCGTGGGTCTTGCGCAGGAACACGTCGGCCGAGAACACGACGTCGTCCGCGGTGAAGGGCTTGCCGTCGTGCCACAGCACGCCGGGCTTGAGCTTGAAGGTGTAGACCGTGCCTTCCTTGTTCGACGTCCACGAGGTCGCGAGCGACGGCATCGGCGTGATCTTGTCGTCGTAGCGCAGCAGGCCTTCGTAGATGTTGCCGGCGATGAGCTGGGTCGGCCCGTTCTGCGTGATGCCGAGCATCAGGCCCGGCGGCTCCGGCTGCACGACGGCGTTGATCACGCCGCCCTTCTTGCCCGCGGCCAGCAGGTGCAGCGGAACGCCCGCCAACGTGAGGCCCGCGGTCGAGGCACCCCACTGGATCAGGTTGCGACGTTTCATCGGATCGGACTCCTAGGCTGGAATGGGGGAACGGGAGAACGAGGACGCGGGCCGTGAGGGTCAGTCGCGGTACGACAAGACCGGCGGCGGCTCCAGGCGTTGCAGCAGTGCGCGCCATTCGCGTGCGTTCGGGTCCCTGACGCCAGGCTCGCGGGTGCTGTCGCCGCTTTCGTACTGGCGCGCGGTCAGTTCGCACACGGCCTCCGGCACCGGGTGTATGGGCTGGCCGCTCGCCTGGATCGCCATCTGCACGCGGCAGGCGCGGTCCAGGTTCAGCATCAGGATGAACGCCTCCGAGATGGTGCTGCCCAGCGTCAGCAGGCCGTGGTTGCGCAGGATCATGGCCTTCGCGGTCGGGCCCAGGTCGGCCACCAGGCGCTCGCGCTCGGCATGGTCGAGCGCGATGCCTTCGAACGCGTGGTAGACGACCCGGTCGTAGAACTGCAGCGCCCACTGGTTGCATGGCTGCAGCCCGCACGCGAGCGACGCGACCGCGACGCCGGCCAGCGTGTGCGTGTGCAGCACGCATGCCGCATCGTGGCGCGCGGCGTGCACCGCGCTGTGGATCGTGAAGCCGGCGGGGTTCACGTCGTACGGCGAGTCGCCGACGATGCGGCCGTCGAGGTCGATCTTCACGAGCGACGACGCCGTGACATCGCGGAACAGCATGCCGAACGGGTTGATCAGGAACTGGTCCTGCGTGCCCGGCACGCGCGCCGAGATGTGCGTGTAGATGCTGTCGTCCATGCCGAAGTGCGCAAGCAGCCGGTAGGCGGCCGCGAGGTCGGCACGGACGTGGCGCTCGGCATCCGAGAGCTGGGGCATGGGCTTCCTTTCGGTGTCGTCGGTCGACAGTCCAAACTGTCGACAGTTGACGCTAGGCACGGTTTAGCAAGTCGCGGGCCCGGTTTCGAGAGCCCGTGATGCGCGCGAACGGTGCATCGAAGCCCGTGGGTCGGGTCCCCATAATCGGCGGCCGCAGTTCGACAAGAAGGATGGCCATGCCCGAGATCTGGCAACTCTCCGCCGCGCAAGTCGCCGCGTTGATCCGCGAACGGCGCCTCTCGGCCGCCGAGGCCGCGACGGCCGCGCTCGAGCGGCTGGATGCGGTCAACGGCCGCATCAACGCGGTGATCTCGCACCGTCCCGACGAGGTGATGCAGCGTGCCCAGGCCATCGACGCCGCCGTGGTGCGCGGCGATGAGCCGCTCGGCCCGCTGGCCGGCGTGCCGGTCACCGTGAAGGTCAACATCGATTGGGCGGGCCACGCGACAACCAATGGCACGGTGCTGCAGCGCGAGCTGATGGCCGCGAGCAACAGCCCGGTCGTCGACAACCTGCTGAAGGCCGGCGCAACGATCATCGGCCAGACCAATACGCCGGCCTTCAGCCTGCGCTGGTTCACGAACAACCGGCTGCATGGCGAGACGCTGAATCCGCGCAACCGCGCGCTGACCCCGGGCGGCTCGTCAGGGGGCGCGGCCGCGGCCACGGCCGCCGGGATCGGCCACATCGCCCACGGCACCGACATCGCCGGGTCGATCCGCTACCCCGCGTATGCCTGCGGCATCCATGGCCTGCGCCCGTCGCTGGGGCGTGTTGCCGCGTACAACGCGTCGCTGCCGGAGCGCAATATCGGCGGCCAGATCATGGCGGTCTCCGGGCCGCTGGCCCGCACCGTCGAGGACCTGAGGCTCGCGCTGGCCGCGATGTCGGCGCCCGATGCGCGCGACCCCTGGTGGGTGCCCGCGCCGCTGCATGGGCCGGACGTGCCGCGGCTCGCGGCACTGTGCACGCACCCCGACGACATGCAGACCGCACCCGAGGTCGTGACTGCGCTGCTCGAAGCGGCGCAGCGCCTGCGTGATGCCGGCTGGCAGGTGGTCGAGCTCGACGAGCTGCCGGCGATCCGATCGGTTTGCGAAGCGCAGATCGGCCTGTGGATGGGCGATGGCTACGACGCGCTGCTCCAGTCCGCACAGGCAGACGGCGACGCCGGCGCGATCGCCGCGTTGTCGGGCCAGGAAGCGGTCGCGCAGGCGCTGACGCTGCGCAGCTACTCGGACGCGCTGAAGCTGCGCGCCACTGTCACGCGCGCGTGGCAGCTGTTCCTCGAGCGGTACCCGGTGGTGCTGCTGCCCGTCAGCGCCGAGCTGCCGTTCGATGCGGACCTCGACCTGCGCGATGCCGCGTCGTACGAGCGCTGCTGGCGCGCGCAGGCGACGATGGTCGGGCTGCCGATCACCGGCTTGCCGTGTCTGTCGCTAGCGACCGGCGCGGTCCACGACAGGCCGGTCGGCGTGCAGATCCTGGCCGGGCGGTTTCGCGAGGATCTGTGTCTGGCGGCTGGCGAGGCGATCGAGAGCCGCGGTCCGCAAGTCACGGTCGCATCGCCGGATTGGTGACGTTGTCGCCAAACACGCTGCGGTCGAATCCCTTGACTAGGGAGGTGACGCTCGCTCCCGATCCCACTAACGTAACAGATTGTTGTTGACTCTGCCCCCCCCCGGGCCTGTTGCGTGAAGTCCGCTCTGATGGCGCTGCTCGGCGCCGTTTTTTTTGCGCTGGCAGCGCAGGCACAACCCGCGGTGCTCGAGGGAGTCGAGCTGCATGACCAGCGAGGTCTGGCGATCGACGCCTCGTCGCTGCAGGGCCGACCGGTGCTGCTGAACTTCGTCTTCACCGGTTGCTCGTCGACCTGTCCGGTGCAAGTGCACGAGCTCGCGGAGCTGCATCGCGCGCTGCCGGGCGACGTGCGCACCGCGGTGCGGTTCCTGTCGATCACGGTGGATCCGGTCCACGACACGCCGCAATCGCTGGCCGAGTTCGCCCGGCGCATGGGTGCCGACCTGCCGGGCTGGCAATTCGCCACCGGCTCGCCCTCGCAGATCGAGGCGCTGACTGCTCGCATGCAGGCGTTCGATCTGCGTCGCGGCCCAGCTCAGCCGCAGGACCACCGCACGTCGCTCTACCTGTTCGATGCCGGCGGCGCGCTGGTGCAGCGCTTTGCCGGCGTGCCGGTCGACCGAACCCGCCTTGCCGACGAATTGAGCCGTCTGGCGCGCCGGCGGCCTCGTCGCGGCGCCTGAACCGGACAACAACAACTCGACGAGAACAAAAGCATGAAGCCGATGGACCCGAACGCCTCGACCTTTCCCCGCACACGATGGGCCACGCGCGTGACCGTCGCCGCCGCGATGGCGGCGCTCGCGAGCTGCGGCGGCGGCGACAGCGAAGTCGCGAGCTCGTCCGACGGCTCGCTCAAGCAGGCGCGTTCGCTGTCGGCAAGCAACGAGTTGTCCGTGGTGCTGCCGCAGTCGGACGATCCACTCTTCCAAGGCCTCGCGATACCGGCCGATGCGGCCAGCAAGGGCATGTGGTCGGCCACGCAGGCTTGGCCGATGAACGGCCTGCACGCGGTGCTGCTGCCCGACGGCAAGGTGCTCACCTATGGCACGCCGAAGAACACCCCGGCCACGCAGGATGGCCGTACCTATGACCTGTGGACGCCGTCTCTGGGCTTTGTCGACGCGAGCCACGCGACCAGCTACGACGCGACGCGCGTCAACAGCTTCTGCAACACCGCGGCCTGGCTAGTCGACGGTCGGCTGATGCTCACGGGCGGCAACTCGCCGCTGGCCAGCAGCCTGCTCACGCCCTCGACCGGCGGCGCGGTGACGGACAGCTCGCCGATGGCCGACCAGCGCTGGTACGCCACGATGTTGACGCTGCCCGATGGGCGCAACGTGATCCTCGGCGGGATGGACCCGTATCAGGAAGCGATGGCCAACAACCCGGATGCGGCGATCGCGGCCGGGACGGTCTCGATG
>DATCSE010000576.1:0-6988 GCA_036568605.1 Burkholderiaceae bacterium
AGCCGCAGGTCGTCGAATTCCGCCGCGTCTACAACCAGGTGCAGATGATCGCGCGCAACACCGACTACGTCGCGAAGACCGGCACGCCGGAGGGCCGCGCGGTCGCCGCGGCGTTCTCGCCCAGCCTGCTGGCCAGCACGCCGGTCGCGAGCGCGGCGCACCCGGAGCACAAGTCGGTGCTGGTCGATGCCGCCGCGCTGTTCGTCAACGACATGTTCGGCATCGGCATGCAGCTGCAGCGCACCTACCGCCAGGGTTATGCGTTCGACGGCCGCAACTCGGCGATCACGTCGGCACGCGGGCGGCCCGATTCGGTCCAGGTGCAGGTGCTCGCGCACTACGCCACCGGCAACATCGCGGTGCCGCAGCCCGGCACGCCGCCGGGCGCGCCGGTGCCCACCGTGCCGCAGACGCTGCCCGACGTGCGCAGCCTGTTCATGACGCTGCACTACACGATTCAGAAGCTGCCCGACGAGCCCATGCGCGGCCGCCGCGCCGATTCGCGGATCGGCTACTTCACCGCGAGCCATCTGGACTTCAGCGATGACCTCAACCGCACGCCGTCCGTGCGCTACGTGCAGCGCTGGCGCCTCGAGAAGAAGGACCCGAGCGCGCCGTTGTCCGAGCCGGTCGCGCCCATCGTGTTCTGGCTGGACAAGACCATTCCGCTCAAGTATCGCGACACGGTCAGCGCCGGCATCCTCGAATGGAACAAGGCCTTCGAGCGCATAGGCTTCAAGGACGCGATCCAGGTCAAGGTGCAACCTGACGATGCCGACTGGGACACGCTGGACGGCGGCGCCTCGGTGCGCTGGATGACGAACGCGTCGCCGGTGTTCGGTGCGATCGGGCCGCGCCGGGTCGACCCGCGCAGCGGCGAGATCCTCGGCGCGAACATCGGCATCGAGAGCCTGTCGGCACGCAACCTGCGTGCGGCGCGCTCGCAGATCCTGTCGACCAGCAGCGCCGACCTGAGCAAGCTGATGCAGACCGGCGGCAGCATCCCCGAGACGCGCGCCGCGTTCAATGCCGAAGCCTGCGAGGCCGCCGACATCGGCGCCGAGCAGCTGGCCTATGGGCTCGATGTGCTCGAGGCGCGCGGCGATCTCGACCCGGCCGGCCCCGAGGCCGAGGCCTTCGTGCGCGCGTACCTGAAGGACACGACGATGCACGAGGTGGGCCACACGCTGGGCCTGCGCCACAACTTCCGCGCGTCGCGCACCTACAGCGACAAGCAGCTGTCGGATCCGGCGTTCACGAACACGCACGCGCTGACCGGCTCGGTGATGGAGTACGCGCCGATCAATCTCGCGGCGCCCGGCGCCGCATCGGTTGCGCCGTTCCAGACCACGCTGGGCCCGTACGACTACTGGGCGATCGAATACGCCTACAAGCCGATCGCGCCGGACACCGAGAAAGCCGAGCTCGACCGCATCGCGGCGCGCAGCAACGAAGCCGATCTCGCGTTCGGCACCGACGAGGACAACTTCCTCGGCATCGACCCGGAGGCGCTCTGGTTCGACCTCGGCAGCGACCCGATCGCGTATGCGAAGAAGCGCTTCGCGATCGCGCGCGATCTGTTCAAGCGCCAGGAGACGCGCACGTTGCCGCAGGACCAGGACTACGCGGTGCTGCGCCGCTCGCTGAACTACGCGATCAACGACGTCGCGCGTTCGGTGGGCGTCCTGGCGCGGCAGATCGGCGGCGTGCGCACGCTGCGCGACTACCCGGGCAGCGGCCGCGAGCCGTTGCAGGCGGTGCCGGCGGCGAGCCAGCGCGAGGCGCTGGACGTGCTGTCCGGCGGCCTGTTCGCGGCCAACAGCCTGCGCGTGACGCCGGCGCTGCAGCACCGGCTCGCGCCCGACTTCCTCGAGCGCAGCGAGGCGATCGCGGCGGGCGGCGGGCCGGTCACCGTGGCGACCGAGTTCGCGATCCCGCAGCGCGTGCTCGCGGTGCAGCGCGCGCTGCTGAGCCACCTGATGAGCGACACCGTCGCGGCGCGCATCGTCGACAACCAGACGACCGTGGCCGCGGCGCGTGCGCGCAGCGGCGGCGGCGCCGGCGCGTTCCAGCTGTCCGAACTGTACGGGCGGCTCGAGCGCGACATCTGGAGCGAGCTCTCGAGCGGCGGCGACATCACGCCGGCGCGCCGCGAACTGCAGCGTGACCACCTGAACCGGGTCGCGCGCCTGGTGCTGCAGCCGAGCGCGGCCAGCCGAGTCGAGACGCGCAGCCTGGTGCGGGTGCAGGCGCAGGGTCTGCTGACGCGCATCCAGGGCGCGCTGCACCGCGGCGGACTCAGCGCCGATGCACGCGCCCACCTGCAGGACAGCGCGGACACGTTGAACCAGGCGCTGTCGGCTCGGCTGATGCGGGCTGGCGCGTAGTCGCCGGGCGGACGGACCGCGGCTCATGCCGCGATTCCCGTCGTTCGTCCCCATGATGGGGCGCCGGCCGTGTCCGGCGCGCGGCGGCCGCGCTACGCTCGCGCCATGAGTGCTGCCCCTCCGGCGCTGCTTCCCGTTCGCCCATGAAGGCGCTGCTCGCGACCCTGCGCTGGCGGCGCCTGCTGCTGACGCTCGTGATGGTCGTCGTCATCACGACGTTCGTGCAGCCCATCTTCATCACCCCCTTTCTCGAGCTGCTGTGGCAGCTGTTCGCGGTCGCGCTGCTGGTGCAGTTCGCGTTCAGCGCGGCCGGCGAGTGGCCATTGCCGCGCGTGCCGCGCTGGGTCAGCCAGGTGATCGCGGTCGTGCTCGCGGCGCCGCTGGCGACGCTGCTGCTGCAGCTCGCGCTGGTCGGCGGCAGCTGGTCGGCCTTCGTCCACAACCACGGGATGCTGCACGGCTTCTATGCCGTGACGGTGCTGGTGCTGGTGTTCGCGCCGTCGATGGCGCTGGGTGCGCTGTACCGCGAGCGCGATGCGCAGGCCCAGCACGATGCACTCGCGTTCGCGCTCGAGAAGAGCACGCTGGAGAAGCAGGCGCTGGACGCACGGCTGAAGCTGCTGAACGCACAGATCGAACCGCACTTCCTGTTCAACACGCTGGCCAACGTGCAGGAGCTGGTCGAGTCGGGGTCCAGCCGCGCCGGCCCGGTGCTCGCGAGCCTGATCGCCTACCTGCGTGCCGCGATCCCGCGCCTCAACGATGGCGATGCGACGCTCGCGAGCGAGGTCGCGCTGGTGCGCGCCTACCTCGAGCTGATGCTGCTGCGCATGCCGGATCGGCTGGTGTTCGCGATCGACATCCCCGACGAGCTCGGCGCGCTGCCGTTCCCGGCGATGGCGCTGTTGACGCTGGTCGAGAACGCCGTGCGCCACGGCATCGATCCGGCCGAGCAGGGCGGTCGAATCGAGGTGCGTGCCGAACGTTCCAGCGCGGCCGGCGAGGTGCGGGTCAGCGTGGCCGATACCGGCGTCGGGCTGCAGGACACCGCGACGCCCGGCACCGGGCTCGCAAACCTGCGCGAGCGGCTGCAGGTCTTCTACGGCGGCAATGCACGCCTCGAGCTGGCCGAGAACGTGCCGCACGGCGTGCGCGCGGTGATCGCGTTCCGGGCATGATGATGTCGCAATGATGAGCGCCGCCGCGACTGCCCTGATTGCCGACGACGAACCACTGCTGCGCGAGCGGCTGCGCGCGCATCTGGGGCGGCTGTGGCCGGAGCTGGCGATCGTGGCCGAGGCGCGCAACGGCCGCGAGGCGATCGAGCTGTTCGAGGCGCATGCACCGCAGATCGTCTTTCTCGACGTGCACATGCCGGGGCGCAGCGGCATCGATGCGGCGCGTGCGATCGCGCGGCGCGCGCAGATCGTCTTCGTGACCGCGCACGACAAGTACGCGGTCGAGGCATTCGAGCACGGTGCGATCGACTACCTGGTCAAGCCGTTCGACGAAGCGCGCCTCACCGACACGATAGGCCGTCTGCGCGACGGCCTGTCGCGCCGCGCGACGACCATCGATGCCGGAGCGGTTCCGGCCCGGGAGGACGACGATGCGCTGAACCGCGTGCTGGATCGCCTGACCGCCGAGCTGCAGCGGCGCGGCGTGCGCGCGGCCGAGGCGTCGTCAGCCGATGGGGCATCGACTGCGCCGGCCGGCAAGTCCCACCTGCAATGGATACGCGCGTCGGTCGGCACCAGCGTGCGGCTGATTCCGGTCGAGCAGGTGGCCTACCTGCGTGCCGACGAAAAATACACGCTGGTCGTCTGGGAAGGCGGCGAGGCGTTGATCCGCAAGACCATACGCGAGCTGGTGGACGAGCTGGACCCGCAGCGCTTCGCGCAGATCCACCGCTCGGTGATCGTCAACCTGCACCAGGTGGCGCAGGTTCAGCGCGGGCTCAACGAGACCGCCGAGGTGCACCTGAAGGGCCGCGGCGACGTGCTGCCGGTGAGCCGCAGCTTCGTGCACGTGTTCCGTCAGATGTGAGTCGGCGTCGGCGCGGCGATGGCGGCCGGCGCTGCCGTCGGCGTGGTGGTTCGCGTGACCGCGCAGTCGGTCGAGTCCTGTGCGGTCGCGAGCGTCGCGCTGCCGCCGATCATCAGTGCGGTGCGCTGTCCGGTCACCGTGACCCGGGGCAGCTCGATGACGGCGGCCGGCGTGCGCGCGAGCTGCAAGTCGTGCCCGAAGAGCGCCGAGCCGACGGCCAGCGTGCCGGCCATCAACAGGCTGAACGTGAGAAGGCCGGAGAAGATGCGGTCGAACATGGTGATCCTCCTGCTGCTGGCAACACGAGCGCGGTGCGTGCTCGGTGTTGTCGGTTCGAACTTTAGGAGCGCCGTCGCCATACTGAAACCGGCGCGCGACGAACGGCTGTTTTGCCGGGCCGATCTGCAATGGCGCGGGATGAAGCTCGGTGCGCGGTGATCGCGGCGTTGCGCCAAACGTTTGCGCCATGCGATCAAAAAGACGCCCGAGGCCAGGAGTCTCAAGGGCCTCGGGCGCGTGGATGACGGCTTGATGAAAGGGCCTTACTTCACGTCGGCGAGCGCGGTGCGGTGGCCGGTCACGACCACGGTCTCGAGCTGCACGACTGGCATGGCCTTCGCGGCTTGTTGCTGATCGAAGCGGGCTTGTGCACTCGCGGCGAAGGCGATCGTCGCGGTGGCGATCACGGCGAAGGTGGCGGCATAGGCGCTGAGGCGGCTGATCATGATGGGCTCCTGCGGTGAGTGGCGTTCGGCTTGCGATGGAACGAACTCTAGGAGCGCATGCGGCGTGCGCCAACGCGGATGCGACGAACTGCGCTGCAGCCCGGATGAAGCGCGCGTGGCGCCGATCGGTTGCGAGCCCCGCGCGGCGGGCGCTCAGCGCGCGGTCAGATCGGCTCGGTGCGCGCGATCAGCCAGGCCTTCGCGGGGCCGTCTACACGCGGCGCGAGCCGCGCGCGCACCGTCGCGTGGTAGGCGTTGAGCCAGGCGATCTCGTCGTCGCGCAGCAGCGATCGTTCGATGCAGCGCGTGTCGATCGGGCACAGGGTCAGCGTCTCGAACTCGAGGAACTCGCCGAACTCGGTGCTGCCGTTTCCGCCCAGCGAGGCAGCCGGCACGCTCATCACGAGATTCTCGATGCGCACGCCCCAGCGCCCCGGCCGGTACAGCCCGGGCTCGACGCTGGTGATCATGCCCGGCTCCATCGCCATGTTCGCGTCGGGGATGGTGCGCGAGATCGATTGCGGCCCTTCGTGCACGTTCAGGAAGTAGCCGACGCCGTGGCCGGTGCCATGACCGTAGTCCAGCCCCTGTTCCCACAGCGGCGCGCGCGCGATCGCGTCGAGCATAGGCGACAGCGTGCCGCGCGGAAAGCGCGTGCGCGACAGCGCGATCGTGCCCTTCAGCACCCGCGTGTAGTCGCGGCGATGCTCGGCGGTGATCGTGCCGATCGGCCAGACCCGCGTGATGTCGGTCGTGCCGCCGAGGTACTGCGCGCCCGAGTCGATCAGCAGCAGCCCGCCCTCGCCGGACGCAGCCTCGATGACCGCATGCGATTCGCGCGTGGCGCGGTAGTGCGGCATCGCGCCGTTCGCGTTGAACGCGGCGATCGTGCCGAAGCTCAGCCCGACGAAGCCGGGGCGCTTCGCGCGCGCCGCGCTGAGCTTCTCGTCTATCGTCAGCTCGGTGATGCGCTCATGGCCCAGCGCCTGCTCGAACCAGGCATAGAAGTCGCACATCGCCGCGCCGTCCTGCTCCATGGTCTCGCGCACGTGAACGGCTTCGGCCTCGGTCTTGCGGCTCTTGAACAAGGTGCTGGGGTTGATCGCCTCGACGACCTTGATGCCGGCCGCGACGTTCGCGAGCAGCCCGTGGGTCACGCGGCGCGGGTCGACTAGCAGCACGGACGAGGCCGGCAGCACGGCCAGCGCGCTGCCGGCTTGTGCGTACGGCTCCAGGCGCACCCCATCGGCGGCGAGCGAGGCTTGCACCGCTGCGTCCACCTTGCCTGCGCCGACGAACAAGCGCACGCCGTTCGCAGGATCGCGCTCGATCAGCGCGTGCGCGAGGAACACCGGGTTGTAGGCCACGTCGGCGCCGCGCAGGTTGAACAGCCACGCGATGTCGTCGACCGTCGAGACGAAGTGATGGGTCGCGCCGTGCCGGGACATCGCCTCGCGCACCGCGGCGAGCTTCGCGGCCCGCGGCAGCGGCGCTTGCGGCGCCCGGTGTTCGTAGACCTTCGCATCGGGCAGGCCGGGGCGCTCGGGCCAGACCTCGGCGAGCACGTCCACGTCGGTCCGCAGCCCGATGCCGGCGCGACCGAGCGCCTCGCGCAGGAACTGCGCAGCCGCGACGCCGAGCACGTTGCCGTCGACGCCCACCGTGTCGCCGGGTTTCAGCGCCGCCGCGAGCCATTCGGCGTGCTGCGTGCTGTTGGCGGTCGCGATCTTGACGAGCTCGGTGCCGCTGCCGGTCAGCTCGGCTTCGGCCTGGACCCAATAGCGGCTGTCGGCGAACACCGCGGCGGTATCGAGCGTGACGATCAGTGTG
>DATCSE010000577.1:0-3680 GCA_036568605.1 Burkholderiaceae bacterium
CAGTGCTGCGATCACGATCCGCATCCGGATCGGCGTGGTCTCCATCTTGTGGTTCATCGGCACTCCTTGCGCAAGAACGCCGCTTCGCTGGCCGTCAGCGGCTCCAGCGAGGCCTTTTGCAGAATATCACTGCACTTCGCGTGCACGGCTTCTGCATTCGTGGGGGGTGCGTTGCGTGCAGGCGCGGGGCGCGGCGAGGGCGCCGGCTTGGCCTTCGACGGCGTGACCGGTGCCGCGACGACGGGCTCGGACGGCGCCGGCGACGGTTCGAGTACAGCGGCCGGCGCCGACGCGGTCTCGGTGCTGGGAGACGAGGGCGGCGGTGACGGCGGTGTCACGGGTTCCACGTCGACCGGGGCCGGCGTCGGGTTCGCGCGGCGAGTGTCCGGCACGGGGGATGGCGTCGGCGTCGGGACCGTGGGCGGTGGTGTCTGGACGGCCGCCGGCGCTACGGCGTCTCCCGAATCCCAATGCCCCCCGTACCACCACGCGGCCGCGGCGGCCAATAACGTGACGCAGCCCAGCGCGGCCGCGAGCGCGGCCCGCGGCCGTGCCTGGCGCGGCGAGGTCGTCTTTGCCACGTCGCCGACCGCGATCGCATCCGGCTGCGACGGCAGTTGCAGGCCCGGCAGCGTGCGCTCGTCGAGCGGCGGCGGCAGCGTCGCATCGAGCCGCGGCTCGGGCAGCGAGCTGCCGAAGGTCGAGACGATCGCCTCCGGCTGCGCATGCGATCCGAAGTCGGCCGGCTCGCCGTCGAGCAGCGCACGAAACGCCGCGACGGTCTGCGGCCGGTCGCGCGGCTTCAGCTGCAACGCGGCATCGATCGCCTGCACGAACGACTCGCTGTAGCGGCCGGGTGTACTTGCGGTGATGGTGGCGAGCGGTACGTGCCGATCGTCGATCAACCGTTCGACCGCCGAGATCGGCGCCTTGCCGGTGATCGCCGCGTAGACCACGCTCGCCAGCGCATACAGGTCGGTCCAGGCGCCCTGGGTCAGCGACGGCACCTCGCCGTACTGCTCGATGGGCGCGAAGCCGGGTTTGAGCACGACGGTCAGCGCCTGCGTCATGTCGCCGATCACGCGGCGCGCGGCGCCGAAGTCCAGCAGCAGCGGGCCGGTCGCGGTCAGCAGGATGTTGTCGGGTGCGATGTCGCGGTGGTAGCAGTGCGCCGCGTGCATCACCGCGAGCGCGTCCAGCAGCGGACGCAGCCAGCCGCGCAGCTCGGCCTCGGTCGGCGCGCGGCCGAGCTCGGCCAGCGTGGCCTTCAGCGTCGGCCCCTGGTAGTACGGCATCGCCATGTACGCGGTGCCGTTCTCCTCCCAGAAGCGGTAGACCTTGACCAGCGCCGGATGGTCGAAGCGCGCGAGCAGCCGCGCCTCGTTGACGAAGCTCTTCAGCCCGAGGCGGAAGGTCTCCTCGTGGCGCGGCGACTTCAGCACGACCGTGCTCGAGGCCTGCGCGCGCGAGGCCATGGACGCCGGCAGATATTCCTTGATCGCGATGCGCCGGCCGAGCGAATGGTCGAACGCGAGGTAGACGATGCCGAAGCCGCCTTCGCCGATCAGCCCGTTGATCTCGTAGTCGTGCAGCCGCGTGCCTTCGGGCAGCGTGTGCGAGGTCAGCGATGAGCTCGAGACGAAATCCCGGGGCGACGGCTTCGAGTCGACGCCCATGGCACGCGGCGTGCGGCGGCGTCGCTCAGCGCGACGCGGCGGCCTCGGGCGCTGATGATGGCGGCACCGGCGCACCGGGCTCGCGGCGTCCGAACATCCCCCAGCCGGTCATCGTCAGCACGATCTCGCGGTGCTGGTTCAGCACCTCCCACTGCGACTGCACCAGGCCGACTTGCGGCCGGCTGTTCATGGGCCGCGCCTGCAAGACGGTCAGGCGCACGCTCAAGGTGTCGCCGGGGAACACCGGCTTGACCCAGCGCAGGTTGTCGATGCCGGGCGACCCCAGGCTGCTCGACTCGAGCAGGTAGTCGTCGCACATCATGCGCATCGCCATCGCACAGGTGTGCCAGCCGCTGGCCGAGAGCGCGCCGAACAGGCCGGCCTTCGCGGCTTCGTCGTCGACGTGGAACGGCTGCGGGTCGAACTGCTTCGCGAAGTCGAGCACGGCCTCGCGCGTGACCGCGTACGCGCCGAACTCGCGCACGTTGCCGACCGGGAAGTCTTCCCAGTACCAGCGGATCGGACGTGATCGGAACGAGGCGAGTGACAGGTCGGACACGGTGACGCGACAGGGTGATGCCCAAGGGCTAAGGATAAGCCGTCGATGGCGACAGCCGCTCGTGGACCAACTCGGCCGCGGCCAGGTCTTCGAGCGCGCTGCCGACAGCCTTGAACAGCGTGATCTCGCCGGCGCTGCCGCGGCCAGGGCAGCGGCCGGCGCACAGATCCGCGAGCGTGCCCTGCAGCGCAGCCGGGGCGAAGGCGCCCTCGGCAATCGCCGCCAGCACATCGCCCGACTTGCCCAGCGCCTCGGGCGTGTCGACGAAGACCCGGGCGCGCTGAAAGCAGGCCGCGTCGGCCTCGCGCATCTGCGGCGTGAAGCTGCCGATCAGGTCCAGATGCGTGCCGGCCGCGAGCCAGCGGCCTTCGATCAGCGCGGCATTCGACAGCGTCGCGCAGCTGACGATGTCGGCCGCGGCGACGCTGCCCGCGAGATCGGCGCTGGCGTGCGCCGCGAAGCCGGCCGCGCGCAACGTGGCGGCCAGCCGTTCGGCGCCTGCATGCCGATGGTTCCAGACGATCACCTCGGCGATCGGGCGCACCGCCCGCATCGCGTCGGCCAGCAGGGCGGCGACGCGTCCGCTGCCGACGATCAGCAAGCGGCGTGCGTCGGGCCGGGCGAGGTAGGACGCGGCGAGCGCCGCCGCGGCCGCCGTGCGCCGGGTCGTGATCTCGTCGCCGTCCAGCTGCGCGAGCGGCTCGCCGGTGGTGGCGTCGTAGAGCAGGTAGGTCGAGTGCAGGCCCGGCAGGCCGCGCGCGCCGTTGCCCGGAAAGATCATCACGGTCTTCAGCCCGAAGCGCCGGCCCGGGCGCCACGCCGGCATCACGAGCACGGTACCGCGCGGGGCGCCGCTCTCGGCGTCGGCGATCGTGTGCACATGGCGCTGCGGCACCTCGCAGCCGGCGACGAACATCGTGCGCAGCGCGGCGATCAGCTCGGCGAAGCCGAGGTGGCGGCGGGTCGTGGCGGCGTCGACGATCCGCATCGGCGCGGCGCGTCAGGCGCGGGGCAGGGTGTCCGCTGCCGGCGCCCCGGTCGCGGCCGGTTCGGCGACAACCACGGCGGCTTCGGCCTCGGAGTCTGAGGGACGATGCAGCACCCACCGGGTGCAGCGGCCGTTGACCAGCGTGACCTCGACCCGCGACCCGCCGTCGTCGGCCCAGGCCCAGACCTCGGGGCCTTTGCCCGAGTCGCCGCCGCTGACACGGCGGCCGATGCTGCGCGTGCGCTTGACGATCTCCAGCATGCTCATGCGCGGCTGCAACGCCGCGTTCAGCATCACCGCGCTGTCGACCCGGCCGACCGGCGACTCGCCGGCGTTGCGCAGCACGCGCAGGCTGCGACTGAACTGCAGCAGCAGCCAGAACACGATCACGCTGAACGCCAGCGCGACACCCCGCCATCCATAGCTGCTCCAACCGACGTACAACGCGGCCGCGGCC
>DATCSE010000578.1:0-2457 GCA_036568605.1 Burkholderiaceae bacterium
GTCCGGCAGCAGGTGCGGCGGCGGCACCCGGAACGGGATGCCGGCGGCGCGGATCTTCTTCTTGGCGCGCGTGAGCCGCTTGGCCATCGTCGGCTCGGGCACGAGGAACGCGCGCGCGATCTCGTCGGTCGTCAGGCCGCCGAGCAGGCGCAAGGTCAGCGCGACCTGGGCCTCGGTCGACAGCACCGGGTGGCATGCAGTGAAGACCAGGCGCAGCAGGTCATCACCGATGTCGTCCTCGGCGGCCGCTTCGATGCCCGGGTCGGCCATCTCCTGGCGCAGCTCCATCTCGTAGCCGAGCTGCTCGTGGTTGCGCTCCAGCATCTGCTGGCGGCGCAGCCAGTCGAGCGCGCGCCGCTTCGCCGCTGTCGTCAGCCAGGCGGCCGCGTTGTCGGGCACGCCCTTCTCGGGCCATTGCTCGAGCGCGGTCAGCAGCGCGTCCTGCGCGAGCTCCTCGGCGATGCCGACGTCGCGCACCATGCGCGCGACGACCGCGATGATCTTCGCCGACTCGATCCGCCAGACCGCGGAGATCGTGCGGTGGATCGCCGATTCGGGGTGCGGGTCGCTCATGCTGCGGCAGCGCCCGCGGGGCGCGCTGTCGTGAGTCTCGTGAATCGCATCGGTCTGTCTCCAGGTTCGGCGGGGTCGTGCGAAGCGTCGCTGGTCGGAAGGTGCAGCAGCGTTGTACGCCTGCTGCGCGCCTGCATGTCACGACGAATCGGCGACTGCCAGCTCGACATGAGCGTACCCCGCGCCGCGGGTAAATTTTTGTGTTTCGACGGATCGATGTTGCATCGCAGCGAATCGGACCGGGCGATCAAGTTGCGCGCCGTGTTGCGCCGCCTGATTGATGGACCCGTATGTTGCATTCATCGAGGAGTTCACGAATGAAGACCAAGATTTCCCTCATCGCTCTGGCTGTTTCGTCGTCGTTCGCCGTGCTGAGCGCCAGCGCGCAGGCCGCCCCGACGTATCACTGGATACCGGCCGGCGAAGCCGTCGACCCCGTCACGGCCCCGCCCGACACGAGCACGACGACGCGCGAGGCCGTCAGGGAGCAGACGCTGGAGGCGCGCAACCGCGGCGGGCTGCAGACTGCGGGCGACATCGGCGGCGATCGCAGGGCCCGAGCCGAACTGGCGGTCCCCTCGACGCAGTCGCGTGCCGAGGTCAGGGCCGAGACGCTGGCGGCGATTCACGACGGCACGATTGCGCCGTTCGGCGAGACGGCCGGCGCGGAATAACCGGCGGCATGCCGGGGTCGATGCGCGCTCAGCTGTCGGCCTCGTCCTTCGCCGCTTCGCCTGAATCGCCTTCCGGCAGGTGGATCACGCCGGTGTTGTAGTCGTACTCGAATACCTCGCCGTAGCGTCCCCATTCGATCGCGGTGCGCAGCACACGCTCCGCGTGTTCGGCCGGCAGGCTCTCGCTGAGCAGTTGCACGAACGGCTCCTCGGGCAGCGCCCCGCTGGGCTCCTGCTCGAGGCTGTGGCGGATGTGCGCGGCCAGCGGCACGTGGCTCAGCAACTGCTGGCCGAACAGCTCCTGGCGCAGCGTGTGGTCGCCGTCGACATAACGCTGGCCCAGCGGCGTCAGGTGCAGGTCGCCGTCGGCGATGCGTGCGAGCTGCAGCAGCGAGAGCGCATGCGCGAGCGGCAGCAGCTCGTCGTCGGTCAGCTCGGTGTCCTCGGCCAGCTTCGGCAGGTCGGCACGCCCGTCGAACGGCTCGCCGGCCAGGCGCTCGAGCAAACCTTCCATGCGGCCGATGTCCGCCTCGGGCAGGCGTTCGGCGATGCTGCGCCGCACCGGCTCCTCGGCGGCCCGGCCGGTCACGCGGGCGGCGCCGGCGGTCATCAGCGCGTAGACCTCGTCGATCAGCTCGCGCACTTCGGGGCTGTCGGGGTCGCGCGGCCGCGGCAGTTGCACCGAGAGCTGGAAGCGCACGCGGCCCGGGTCGCTCGCGAACACCAGCACGCGGTCGGCCATCAGCACCGCCTCTTCGATGTTGTGCGAGACGACGAGGATCGCCTTGGTCGGCATCTCGCGGCGCGTCCACAGCTCGAGGATGTCGTCGCGCAGACGCTCGCCGGTCAGCACGTCCAGCGCCGAGAACGCCTCGTCCATCAGCAGCACCTCGGGCTCGACGACCAGCGCGCGCGCGATGCCGACGCGCTGCCGCATCCCGCCCGACAGCTCGCGCGGCAGCGCACCCTCGAAGCCGGCCAGCCCGATCAGCTTGATCGCCGCCTCGGCGCGGCGCTCGCGTTCGGCCGGCGCAATGCCGCGCGCCTCCAGCCCCAGCTCGACGTTCTGCTGCACGGTCAGCCACGGGAACAGCGCGAACGACTGGAACACCATGCCGACGCCGCGCGCCGGCGCATACAGCGGCTGGTCGCGGTAGCGCACATCGCCGGCATCGACGCCGATCAGCCCGGCCATGATGCGCAGCAGCGT
>DATCSE010000579.1:0-3085 GCA_036568605.1 Burkholderiaceae bacterium
CTTGCAGGCCACGCGCTTGAGCACGCCCGACAGCTGCACGAAGGCGCCGGTGTCCTGCGTCGCCTCGACGAGGTTGGGCGACTTCACCACGGGTACGCCGCTGACCTGTGCGAGCAGCGCCACCACGCGCTCGCCATAGCCGGCCGGCGCGTTGATGCCGGTGCCGATCGCAGTGGCGCCGAGGTTGACCTCGGTGATCAGCAGCCGCGCCTCGGCCAGGCGCTGCTCGTCCTCGTGGATCATGATCGCGAAGGCCATGAACTCCTGGCCCAGCGTCATCGGCACCGCGTCCTGCAGCTGCGTGCGGCCGATCTTCAGCACGTCCTTGAACTCGCGCGCCTTCGCCTCGAACGCGCCGCGCAGCCGGGCCATCGCCTGGATCAACTCATCGATGCCGAACCAGGCCGCCAGGCGCAGCGCGGTCGGGTACACGTCGTTCGTGCTCTGCGACGCGTTGACGTGGTCGTTCGGGTGCAGCGCCGCGTAGTCGCCTTTCGGGCGGCCCAGGTGCTCGAGCGCGCGGTTCGCGATCACCTCGTTCGCGTTCATGTTGGTCGAGGTGCCGGCGCCGCCCTGGATCACGTCGACGACGAACTGGTCGTGCAGCGCGCCGCCGATCAGGTCGTCGCAGGCGCGCACGATCGCGTCGGCGCGCTTCGCGTCGATCACGCCGAGTTCCACGTTCGTCAACGCCGCCGCCTTCTTGACGAACGCGAGCGCGCGGATCAGCGCCGGCATCGTCGCCACCGTCTGCCCGCTGATCGGGAAGTTGTCGACCGCGCGGGCGCTGTGCACGCCCCAGTAGGCGTCGGCGGGGATGTCCATGTCGCCGAGGAAATCGTGCTCACGGCGGGTGCTCATTGCTTCAACTCCTCAAAAAAAGCACCCGTTCGCCCTGAGCCTGTCGAAGGGCCCGTGCTGCTGACTCGGACCAGGGCTTCGACAGGCTCAGCCCGAACGGTGTTGGATCGGATCGGGGAAATCAGTACTGCCAGAAGATGCGCTGCAGTTCTTTGGTATCGCTGGTCTTCGTCAGCGCCAGCGCCGCCAGGATCTTGGCCTTCTGCGGGTTCAAGTCATGCGCGACCACCCAGTCGTACTTGTCGTCCGGCTGCTCCGAGTTGCGCAGCACGAAGCCGTCCGGCACGCGCGCCGAGCGGATGATCTGGATGCCCTGCGCGCGCAGCGCCTTCAAGGTGTCGACCTCGTAGTTCGGGACCGAGCCGTTGCCGGTGCCGGCGTGGATGATCGCCTTGGCGCCGGCCTTGCCGGCCGCATCGGCCATCGTCGTGCCCATCTCGCCCGAGCCGTAGACGATCATCACCGGCGGCAGCGTCTCGATCTTCTCGATGTCGAACTCGCTGTTCATCGTGTGGCGCTTGACCGGCGCGCGGAACCAGTAGGTCTTGCCCTCGACGACCGAGCCCAGCGGACCCCACTGGCTGCCGAACGCGTTGGTCTTGATGTTGATGCGCTTGCTCGCGTCGCGGCCGGACAGGATGTCGTCGTTCATCGCGATCAGCACGCCCTTGCCGCGCGAGTCCTTGTCGGCCGCGACGACCACCGCGTCGTACAGGTTCAGCATGCCGTCGGCCGACATCGCGGTGCCGGGGCGCATCGAGCCGACGACGACGATGGGCTTGTCGGTGTGCACGGTCAGCGTCAGGAAGTACGAGGTCTCCTCGAGCGTGTCGGTCCCGTGCGTGATCACGATGCCGTCGACCGCCGGGTCCTTCGCGAGCTGGGCCACGCGCTTGCCCAGCGTGATCAACCGGTCGTTCGTGAAGCTCTCGGAGGCGATCTGGAAAACCTGCTCGCCGCGTACGCTGGCGACGTCGGCCAGTTCGGGCACGCCGGCGATCAGCTTGTCGACCGGCACCTTCGCGGCCGCGTAGGTCGCGCTGTTCGCGGCACTCGCGCCGGCGCCGGCGATCGTGCCGCCGGTCGCAAGCACGACGACGTTGGCCTTGGCTTTCGCAGCGGCCGTGCCGGCCGGCGCCGTGGTCTGCGCACAGGCAGTGCCGATCAGGCCGGCGAGGATCGCGGCCGCGGCGGCGCGCAGCGTCTGGGTCATCGGGAACATGGGAGTCTCTCCTAGTCGTCGTTATCAGTGCCCGAACACCCTGTTCGGGCTGAGCTTGTCGAAGCCCTGTCGCACAGGGGCAGAACGCTTCGACAAGCTCAGCGCGAACGGAATGCGGGCGCGAACGGAATCCGGGGAAGCGCCGGGCCTACTCGGTCCGCGCGATCATGGTCTGGATCACCGTCTCCAGCTGCGGACTCATCGGCAAATCAAGGCTGACGGTCGAGCCGGGCAGCTTGCGCAGGAACCAGCGGTTGTAGCGGCGCTCGATCTCGCGGTCCTCAGCGAGGTTGTGGAAGGTGTCGTTGACCAGCTTCGCGAGCTGCGGGTCGTTCTTGCGGAACATGATCCCGTACGGGTCGTACGACAGGTACTCGCCGGTGACCACGTAGTCGGCCTGCACGTTGTTCTGCGCGATCAGCCCGTACAGCAGCACGTCGTCGGTCGCGAATGCGTCGGCCTGGCCGCTCTTCAGCATCTCGAAGGAGGCGGCGTGGTCGGCCGCGACCGCCAGCACGAAGTCGAGCTTGAACTTCGCGATCAGGTCGCGCAGCGCCTTCTCGTTCGTCGTGCCGGCGGTGACGACCACCTTCTTGCCCGGCAGGTCGCGGAACGACTTGATGGGCGAGCCCTTCTTCACGAGCAGCTTGGTGCCCGAGACGAA
This sequence comes from Burkholderiaceae bacterium, assembly GCA_036568605.1. Taxonomy (GTDB): domain Bacteria; phylum Pseudomonadota; class Gammaproteobacteria; order Burkholderiales; family Burkholderiaceae_C; genus DATCSE01. Next base: position 2,748 of record DATCSE010000579.1, read on the forward strand.
CATCGTCGGCGAGAAGCTGACGACCTTCTGGCGCTCCAGGTTGCTGGTCGTCGAGCCGCATTCCAGATCGGCCTTGCCCGAGGTGATCGCGTCGATCCGGGTCTCGGACGTGACCGGCACCCACCGAATCGCGATTTCGCGGCCGACTTCCTCGCTGATCGCCTCGACCAGCAGCTTGCACAGGTCGATCGAATAACCGACCGGCTCGCCGCGCGGCGACATGTAAGAGAACGGGATCGACGACTGGCGGTGCGCGAGCAGGATGGTCCCGCTGTCGCGCACCTTGCGCAGCGTGCCGGTCAGCTCGACCGGCGACGCGGCCGACTGCGCCGCTGCCG
>DATCSE010000580.1:0-2960 GCA_036568605.1 Burkholderiaceae bacterium
AGACGGCGGTGTTCAAGGTCGAGAACCAGAACGACGGCGGCACGCACCTGGTCGACGAATACGGCGAGCGCTACGACGACGTCGACGACTACCGCGCGAACAACAACCTGCCGGTCGACGGCGTGAACCTCGCGATGCCCGAGGACGGCGACTTCACGCTGGACAGCAACGGCAACGTCAAGCTGTTCACCGGCGATGCGCGCACCGAGACCGACTGGCAGCACTTCCGCCGCAAGACGCACCTCGACGCGATCGTCGGCGGGCTCGCGATCGTCGGCGGCGTGCTGCTCGAATTCGGCTCGGCCGGCACGTTGACGCCGGTGGCCGGCGCGCTGATCCTCGGCGGCGCAAGCCTGTACGGCGTGACGACCGCGGCGCAGTCGCTGACCAACCGCGCCCAGCATGGCCTGAGCATCAACCCGTTCACCGACCGCGAGGCGGGCATGGACTGGCTGAACCTCGGTGCCTCGGCACTCGCATTGCCGTCGCTGGGCTCGGCCGGCCGCGCCGCGACATTGATGTTCGAGGCCGAACGCGCCTCCGCCGGCAGCGCGAAGCTGATGACGACGACCACCAGCACGTTCGCCTCGCTGACCGGCAAGGGCGCGATGGTCACCGGGACCGCGGCGATGGCCGACGGCGGCGTCTACATGGCGCAGAACTGGGACCAGATGAACGATGCCGAGCGCTGGGAGCAGGGCGGCATGTTCCTGCTGAACCTCGCGAGCTTCGGCACGCATCCGGCGGCCGAGGCGTTCAAGCAGCGCGCAGCCGTGAAGGTCGACGGCGGCACGCAGCCGGTCGTGGACACGGTCGCGTCCGGCGCGAAGACGAATGCCGATGGGTCGCCGCTTGTCGAGACCGCAGCCAACACGACGACCACGACCGGCGGCGTGCGCACGCTGGACACCGAGGGCGCGAGCACGCAACCGCTGGTCACCGGCGACGGCGCGCCGCCGTTGCTGACAGTTGCCGATCCGCACGGCGCGCCAGTCGACACAACCAACCCGAGCATGACGACCACGACGACGGTCGACACGGGTCCAGCGGACAACCCGATCGACCTCGATCTGCCGTCGCCACACGGGAACACGCGCGACCCTGCGCCTATCGACCTGCTCAGCTCGAGCAGCACAAGCGACGATCCGACCGGCAGCAGCGGCGATCCCCTCGCCGCCGCAAGCGGTGCACGGCGATCAGGCCGCCGCAACTCGCGCGACGACACCGCCCACGAGCAGCGCGTGCTCGACCGCCGCCAGGCCGGGCGCACGAGCCAGCGCAAGCAGGCCGCCGCGAGTCCGCTCGCACGCGCGCATTCGAACGAGCGCAAGGTGCTGGTGCAAGGCGAACGAGGGATGTTCCTTCCCGAGGTGGCGCCACGCACCGAAGGCTTGGGCACGCACGCGACCATGGCCGAACTTCTCGAGAGCGGCGCGCTGCCCGGCCCCGAGGGGGTCACGCTGAAGGGCCGCTTCAGCTATGGCGATCTCTACCGCCTCAGCACATTGGACGGACGGCGCATCGAGTTCGCGCTGACCTTCGAAAACGTCGGGGGCCAACGGGTGAGACGGTTGTACAGCGGCAGCGACAGGCACGTGCCGCTTCCTGACGAAGCCCGGCCCGTGGCGCACACGCACCCGACACCGCATTCAAATCAGCGCTTCGCGTCGCCCGGCGACATGGACATGCTCAACGCCCGGCACGACCAGGCGCTCGCGCAGGACCCCGAGGCCGCGCCGCGTCCGCACTTCGTCGTCTGGGGCGAGAAGAGCGGACCGCAGGGCGACTACACGGCGGTCTATCCCGGCATTCACAAGCATGGCTACGGCGAGGCCGTGACAGCAGCCCTGCATGACCACGGGGTCGGCGGCCTAGCCGAGGTCGACGCCGACGGCTGGACGCTGCCCACCGAGCACATGGGTGACACCAACGTGCGCAAGACGCTGCAGGTCGTGCACGAAGCCGGCGGCCGACTCGACGGGATGGGTTACGTGACGTACTCGCGCGCCATCGACGAGGTGACCGGCATGGCCGCGGACCCGACCGAGGCGGGACTGGACGGCATCGTGCGCACCGATGCGGACAGCGGCGCGCCCGTGTGTGCAACGGATGATTCAACGTTGCCGTCGCCCACGCTGTATCGCACGCTGGACGAAGCGCTCGCGGCGACCCGCCCGGCGCTCGATTCCGCGCTCGATGGCTCGCACATGGGAACGTTCGGCGACCGGATCGCGATCGTTGCGCTCGATCGTGTCGACGCGCAAGGCAGCGTGCCGGCCGACGCGGTTTACGCGGACCTGCCCCTGAACGGCGATGGTGCGAACGCGCAGGTCACCGCGTGGAAACCCAACGATGCCTATCGCGGCCCGGTGCGCGTGGCCTGGCCCGAGAACTACCTGCCGGGCCAGTCGCCGATCCGCACGACCCGCGAGGGCGACGTCGATCTGCTGAATGCTGCCTCGGGTCGCGGGCGGCTCGGGCTGAACCTGTTCCGCCGGCGGCTCGCCGATCTGTCGATCTACACCGAGGCCGGCCGGCCTCGCGGCAACGACGGACAGCCGGTGCGCGAGGCGATCCCGGTGCCCGAAGGCATGTACGCCGCGGAAATGCACGGCGCCGAAGGTGGCCGCTGGGTGCAGGGCGAGGACGGCAGCGCGCTGACCGCGCGCGAGGTGGCCGCGATGATCCGGGCCGATCCGAAGTGGAAGGGTCAGGACGTCTTCCTCACCGTCTGCCACGCCGGCGATGGCAAGGTCCAGTTCGCGCAGGAACTGGCGAATGCGCTGCGCGTCGACGTCTACGCGGCCGATGTCGAGGTCAAGCTGAACGGCACGCGGCAGACCGGTGACCTGAGCACGTCGTTCACCCGTGCCTCGTTGGGCGATCCGGTGCACGACGGGGTGCAGCCCCGCTACGCGCGCTATCGGCCCGGGCTGGACATCGTGCAGATCACCGAGGGC
>DATCSE010000581.1:0-13616 GCA_036568605.1 Burkholderiaceae bacterium
CATGCAAGCGCCGCGACGATGCGCGTGCCCGCCGGCGTGCGCGGCCCCGGGAGCTCGGATGCGGCACTCATCGCGGCTCCGCTGAAGCCGCAACCGGCGCCGATGCGGCCAACGCCTCGGTCACCGCATCGATCGCCGCGCATGCTTTCAACAGCGCCGCTTGCTGCGCCGGCGTCAGCGCCGTCTCGATCGCACGGGCCAGCGAGGCTTCGCGCCGCCGCATCTCGGCGCTCAGGCGCTGCGTGCCGAGCTTGGCCAGCGACAGCAGGGTCTGGCGCCCATCGTCCGGGTGCGGCTCGCGCACGATCCAGCCCTCGGCTTCGAGCTCCGCCAGCAGCCGGGTCAGCGTCTGCAGGCGCACGCGCTCGTGCGCTGCCAGCGCGGTCGGCGTCATCGGCCCGAGGCGGTACAGCGCGCCCAGCACGCCCAGCCGCGCCGTGCCGATCGCATCCGCCGGCTGGGCTTGGCGCAGCTGGCGCATCAGCGCGAACAGCGAGGTGCGCAAGCGGATCGCGGTGTGCTGGACGTCGGCGTTCATGCGCCGATTATAAGATCGATCTTACTAATCGACGAATTCAGCCGAGAGTTCAGCGACGAGTCAACCCACGCCGAGCCGGCGCTTCAATTCGTCGGGCGCCAGCGCGCCGGGCGCGGTCTTGATGAGCTCGACCATGCGCCGGTTCAGCGGCGCATCGACGCCGTGCTCGTGCGCCAGCTCGACAACCGCGCCGCACAGCGCATCGATCTCGGTCACGCGGCCCAGCTGCAGATCGTCGGCCATGCTCGAGCGCGCCTGCGGGTCTATGCGCAGCATGCGCGCGGCCACCAGCTTGAACAGTGGCGTCGGCAGCCGCAGCAGCTTGATCAGCAGCGCCGGCTTCACCGTGGCCACCTGGGCTGGCGTGATGTCGGCGCGCTCCAGCACCGCGCAGGTTTCCGCCATCAGCGCGGCCAGGCACTGCCGGTAGCCGCGCTGGAGCAGCTCGTCGCGCAGCGAGCGGCCCGACAGCGCGTTGACCGGGTTGTTCAGGTTCAGCAGCAGCTTGCCCCACTGCACCGGACGCAGATCGGCATGCAGCGTCAGCGCCAGCCCGGCGCGCTCGAAGACCGGCAGCCAGGCGCGCAGCTCCGGATCGTCCTGGGCGGCGAGCCCGCCGGTCGTCCCGCGGTGGTAATGGCCCGGCCCGATCTCGGCGACGTTGTACGGCACCATGCCCGGCAGCACGCGCAGGTGCGGCGCCGCGGCGCGGGCGACGGCCGCGTTGCTGACGCCGTTCTGCATCGAGAGGACCAGCGTGCCGGGGTGCAGCACGGCCCCGAGCTCGGCAGCGGCGCTCGCGGTCGCGCCGCTCTTGACGGTCAGCAGCACGAGCGAGGGCTGCGCATCGGCCGGCACCACGCTCGCGACGTTCAGGACCTCGGGTGCCAGCGCCGCCCGGCCGCCATCGAGATCGGTCACGGTCAGGCCGTACTCCGCCAGCGCGGTCGCGACGCGCGGCCTGGCAACGAAGGTCACGGCGATGCCGCTGGCGGCCAGCGCTCCGCCGAGGTAGCAGCCGATGCTGCCGGCGCCCATCACGAGCACCGGGCCGGGGAATGCGGCGACCGGCATGGTCAGACGAGGATGGGCCGCCCCGTCACCCAGACATGCGCCTTCCAGACGAACAGCGCATACAGCGCGAGCCCGCCGACGATCGCGATCACGTCATTGGCGGGGCTGGGCGGCGCGCCCGGAATCGGTCGCGCCGGGCGCCGCTTCAGCGAGATGCGATCGGCGACGGCCCAGACCAGGAAGGCGCCGAACAACAGCACGTCGCCCAGCGTGCCGTTGGACAACAGGTGCGCAAACGCCCAGAGCTTGGTCGCCGCGAGCATCGGATGTTTCGTCGCGGCCTTGATGCGGCCCGGTGCATACGCGGCGATCAGCAGCGGGAACACCGGCAGCATCAGCAGCAGGGTCACGTGCCGCATCCAGGCCGGCGGGCTGTAGAGCACGACCGGGTCGTGTCGCGCGACGCCGAAGCCGTGGATCAGCAGCGCCAGGCCGATGATCGCGATGACGGTGTACAGCCCGCGCCATGCCAGCTTCAGCCGCGCGGCCTGCGCATCGCGCCACGCCGGCGCCACGATGGACACCGAGTGGATGCCGAAGAACAGCACGATGCCGACGATGAGCTGGGCCATGGCGGATCCTTCGCGCGACTGCGCACACACGAGGTGCGCGCAGTGTAGACCGCCGCATCGGCGGCCCACGCAGGATCAGTCGTCGACGAAGCCGGCCTTGAAAAAGCTCCAGGCCGTGCCGTCGTGCAGGTAGAACGCGCCGTCCGCGCAGAAGTCCTTGCCGGGAAAGAACTCGCGGTAGGCCTTGGGCACGAGGCGCTCGAGCTGCGTGTCGCTCAGCGCCTCGAACTGCTCGGGCGTGATCGGTTGGCCGACACGCAGCCGCGGTGCGTCGTCAGCGGGCACCGTCGCGGGCCACGACAACTTTCACGGTCTTGATCAGGATGCGCAAGTCCATCCAGACCGAGCGCTCCTCGACATAACGCCGGTCGAGCGCCACGCGCTCGTCGTAGCTCGTGTTGTTGCGGCCGCTGACCTGCCACAGCCCCGTCATGCCGGGGCGCACGCTGAGGTAGTGCCAGCGCACGCGGCCATAGCGCGTCAGCTCGCCCACCGTGATCGGCCGCGGGCCGACCAGGCTCATCTCGCCGCGCAGCACGTTGAACAGCTGCGGCAGCTCGTCCAGGCTGGTGCGGCGCAGGAAATGGCCGATCGGCGTGATGCGCGGATCGTTCATCAGCTTCTGTTCGCGCCGCCATTCGGCGCGCGCCTGCGGATCCGCTTCGAGCAGTTCGGCGAGCATGCGCTCGGCGTCGCGGTACATCGTACGGAACTTCATGCAGCGGAACAGCTTCCCGCCGTGCCCGACGCGGTAGTGCGCGAACAGGATGGGCGCGCCGTCGCTGCGCATGATCATCAAGGCCACGACCCCCATCAACGGGGACAGCAGCACGAGGATGAGCAACGCGAGCAGCTGGTTCACGCGCACGGCGATCATGTCGGTGACGATGTCGATCCGCCGCCTTCGGGGGCTGATAGCAAGCGCTCCGGCTAGATGGGCTTCGGCATTCATTGCGAGAGGACTCCGAGTTGTTGGTGTACGGCTCATGCGCCAACGGCACGTCAATCGCGCAAATCGCGTTGGCACAGGTCCATGGGAACACCGTCTCCTTGCTGACTCGCTACAAAAATGTGTTCCCGCGTTGCAGCCCAACGAGAACGTGACATGCCCCTTGCCAGCCCGGGGAACACGCCAATTGCGTCAAATGGAGCAGGTCCGACAGCGTCTGTCGGTCGCGATGCAGATCTCGCAGTTCTCGATTCTGCGCGGCGGATGCAGTGCCACAACCACTTGAACAAGCGGGTCGTCGACACGGAATGCAACAGTCGTTACAGGTACGCACGACACCGTTCCAACACCTCTCACGAGGGGAAATGTCGACGTTGCCATCGCATGCGGGCGCACGCGGCGCTGCCTCAGCAGCAGAGTAAGGAAATGTTCAGTGGGCGCTGCCGCCCATGTAGGCACCGAGCGCGTTTCGATCGGCTGCCAGCGCATCGGCTTCGTGCACGATGCGGCCTTCGCTCATCACCGCGATGCGGTCCGACAGCGCCAGCAGCTCGTCCAGGTCCTCGCTGATCAGCAGCACCGCGCCGCCGCGGTTGCGCACGTCCATCAGGCGCTGATGGATCTCCGCCACCGCGGCAAAGTCCAGCCCGAACACCGGGTTCGAGACGATCAGCACATCGGCGTCGTCGGAGAGCTCGCGCGCGAGCACGGCGCGCTGCACATTGCCGCCCGAGAGCGAGCGGATGGGCGCGAGTTCGTCGCGCGTCTTCACGCCGAACTCGGCAATCAGCCGCCGCGCACGCTGGCGCAACACGCTCGCGCGCAGCCAGCCGGCACGTGCGGCCGGCGCGGCATCGAAGCTGCGCAGCCCGATGTTGCCGGCCACGCTCAGGTCGCCGACACAACCGTTGCGCAGGGGCTCCTCGGGCAGGCTGCGCACCTTGAGGCGGCGGTTCTGCGCGCGGGTTGCGGCGTATGCCTCGCGGCGACCCTGCGCGTCGCCGATCACGACGGCACCCGAGACACGCGCCCGCTGCCCGACCAGCGCCTCGGCCAACTCGCGCTGGCCGTTGCCCGAGACGCCGGCGATGCCGACGATCTCGCCCGCATGCACGGTGATGTCCAGCGCGTCGACGGCACGCGCGCCTCGGTCGCCGTCGACGACCAGCTTCTCGATGCTGAGCCGCGCGCCGCCCGCCGGCCGCTCGGCGCGCCGGGGCGCGGCGAACTCGCGCTTCGCCTCGTCGGCACTGCCGACCATCTCGCTCGCGAGCTGCGCGGCGCTGGTGTCCTTCACCGCATGCGCGGCGACCAGGCGGCCCTTGCGCAGCACGCTGACGTCGTCGGCATACGCGTCGACCTCGCGGAACTTGTGCGTGATCAGCACGATGCTGCAGTCGCCGGCATGCGCGCGGTCGCGCAACAGGCCCAGCACCTCGTCGGCTTCCTGCGGCGTCAGCACCGAGGTGGGCTCGTCGAGGATCAGCAGGCGCGGCTTCAGCAGCAGCTGCTTCAGGATCTCGAGCTTCTGCTTCTGGCCGGCCGACAAGTCCTGCGGCGTCGCGTCGAGATCGAGCTTGAACGGCGTGGTCTCGAGGAAGGCCGCGAGCTCGGCGCGGGCGCGGCCCCAGTGGATCATCGCCGGCAGGCGGCCACGCGCGAGCAGCAGGTTCTCGGCGACCGTCATGCCCGGGACGACCGTGAAGTGCTGGTAGACCATGCCGATGCCCAGCTCGCGCGCGACCACCGGTGTCGCGATGTCGTGCTCGCGGCCGTCGATCAGCACGCTGCCTTCGTCGGCGCGCTGGTAGCCGACCACGCACTTGACCAGCGTGCTCTTGCCGGCGCCGTTCTCGCCGAGCAGCGCATGCACGGTGCCGGGCCGCACGCGCAGCGAGACGCCGTCGAGCGCGGTGAACGCGCCGAAGCGCTTGGTCAGGTCCAGCGTGTCGAGCGCGAGCGCGCCGTCGACGCGCGGCACCGGGTCCAGCGGTGCCGTCACGCCGCGATCCCTTCGATCACGGCCTTCGAGTCGGAGACCGCGCCGAACACGCCACCCTGCATCGTCACCATCTTCAGAGCCGCCAGGTGGTTGCCGAGGTCGGTGGCGGCGGTGCAATCCGACAGGATCAGACATTCGTAGCCGCGGTCGTTCGCATCGCGCATCGTCGTGTGCACGCACACGTCGGTCGTGATGCCGGTCAGGATCAGGTTGCGGATGCCGCGCGTGCGCAGGATCAGCTCGAAGTTGGTCGCGTAGAACGAGCCCTTGCCGGGCTTGTCGATCACCGGCTCGCCGGGCAGTGGCGCCAGCTCGGGGATGATCTCCCAGCCGGGCTCGCCTATCGTCAGGATGCGTCCGCACGGGCCGGGGTCGCCGATGCCGATGCCGTTCGTGCCGATCTGGCGCGAGCGCCAGCGCTTGTTGGCCGGAAGGTCCGACAGGTCCGGCTTGTGGCCCTCGCGCGTGTGGATCAGCAGATAGCCGGCCGCGCGCATCGCGGCGAACAGCTTCTTGAGCGGCTCGATCGGCTTGCGCGTCAGCGAGATGTCGTAGCCCATCTTGTCGACGTACCCGCCCTCGCCGCAGAAATCGACCTGCATGTCGATCACGACCAGCGCGGTGTTCGCAGGCGTCAGCTCGCCGTCGAACGGCCAGCGATAGGGATCGGCGGCGACGTACCGGCTGCTCATCGAGAGACTCCCAATTCCATCGGCGCACCTTTGAGGCTTCGGCGCGGCGAGCAGGTCCAGACCAGGATCGCGAGGGTCAGCACATACGGCACCGCGTTGAACAGGTAGTAGCCCTGGCTGATGCCTACCGACTGCAGCGCCGGCCCGAGCGCCCCGGCGCCGCCGAACAGCAGCGCCGCGCCCAGGCAGCGCAGCGGGCTCCAGCGCGCGAAGATCACGAGCGCCACCGCGATCAGCCCCTGCCCGCTCGACAGCCCTTCGTTCCAGCTGCCCGGGTAGTACAGCGACAGCGAGGCGCCGCCCAGCCCGGCGATGAAGCCGCCCAGCGTCGTCGCGGCGATGCGGATGCCGTTCACCGAATAGCCCAGCGCGCGCGCCGCATCGCTCGAGTCGCCGGCCATCCGCAGCACCAGGCCGAAGCGCGTCGCGCGGAAGCCCCATGCGCACAGCAGCGCGAGCAGCACCCCGAGCGGAAACAGCGCGTTGATCTGCAGCGCCGCGCGCACCTGCGACGAGTCGCTCCAGTCGCCCAGCGGAATCGCCGGGATCTGCGGCGCCTGCGGCTGGATCAGCGGCTTGCCCAGGTAGAACGCGAGCCCGGAGCCCAGCAGCATCAACGCGATGCCGGTCGCAATGTCGTTGACCCGCGGCAGCGAACAGACCAGGCCATGCAGCAGCGCGAGCAGCGCGCCGCACAACCCGGCGACCAGCACGCCTACCCACGGCGAACCGCTCCAGTACGCCCCGCCGAAACCGGCCATCGCCGAGAACACCAGCACGCCTTCGAGCCCGAGGTTGATGCGGCCGGCCTTCTCGGTGATGCACTCGCCGAGGCTGACCATCAGGAACGGCGTGCCGACGCGGATCGCGCCGCCGAGTACCGCGATCAGCACGTTCGCCACCAGCGCAGTGGTGCCGGGCTCTGGGCTCATGTCGCTTCCTTCGGCGTCAGACCCGGCGTGAGCGTCGGATGGACCGGGACCACATCGGCGTTGCGCGTCGGTAGCGCCGCAGGCGGCGTCGCCGCCGCAGCGTTTTCGACCGAAGCCGGCTCCGGCGTCGCCTCCGGCACCGGGACAGGCACGGGCACAGGCACAGGCACAGGCACAGCCGTTGGAGCCGGCGCGAACAGCCGCCCTCGCAACGCATCGCTCGCCAGGATCAGCAGGAATGCGAAGCCCTGCAGCACCAGCACCGACGCATCGGGCACATCGAGCCGGCGCTGCAGCAGGCTGCCGGCCGCGCCGAAGCCGCCGAACAACACCGCGACCGGCATCACCAGCCACGGGTTCTGGCGGGCGACGAATGCGACCAGGATGCCCGCATAACCGAGCCCGGCGATCAGCGACGCATTGGCGTTCGTGTGCACCGCCGCGACCTCGATGCCGCCCGCGAGCCCGGCGCAGGCGCCGCCGATCGCGCAGGCGACGACGATGATGCGCGTGCTCGGCAACCCGACCAGCCGGGCCGCGCGCGCGTTGCCGCCGACGATGCGGGTCGCGAAGCCCGTGGTCGTGAAGAACAGCCAGATGCCCAGCGCCACGCACGCGACGATGCCGAACACCAGGCCCCAGTGCACGTCGCTGTCGAACATCCCGCCGATGCGCAGCCCCTCGGCCAACGTGCGGGTCGACGGCTTGTTCAGGCTGGCCGGATCGCGCATGGGCCCTTCGACGATGTGCTTGAACAGCGCGATCGCGGTGTAGGCCAGCAGCAGGCTGGAGATCGTCTCGTTGACGCCGCGCCACTGGCGCAGCACGCCGACCAGCGCGATCCACGCCGCGCCGGCCGCCGCCGCGGCGAGCAGCAGCAGCGCGGTGCCGAAGGCATTCGGCGGCGGCGTGACCAGGTACGGCAGACCGGCGCAGGCGAGCCCGCCCAGCACCAGCGCGCCCTCGCCGCCGATCACGATCAGCCCGGCACGCGCCGGGATCGCCACGCACAGCGCCGTCAGCATCAGCGGCGCGGCGCGCTGCAGCGAGTTCTGCCACGAGAACCAGTCGCCGAACGCGCCCTTGAACAGCAGCGCCCAGGCGTCCAGCGGGCTCTTGCCGCCGAGCCAGACGAACAGGCCGAACAGCAGCAGCGCGCCGGCCAAGGCGGCCAGCGGCAGCACGACCGATTCGATCGCCTCGAGGCTGCGCGCCGAGAGCTTCATCGCCCGCGCCGTTGCAAGGATCGTGCGCGTTCGGCCGTTGCCCGCCTCAGGCCGGCTTGCCGACCACGCCCTCGACCAGGTAGCTCATCCCTTCGAGCACGGGATCGGTCTGCTTGAAGACCTTGCCGGCCTCGATCTGGGTCTTTCCGTTGTTGTCTTTCAGCGGGCCCTTGAAGATGTCGAACGTGCCCTTGAGCATCGCCGCCTTCACGTCGTCGGCCTGCTTCTTCGCGGCGGCGCTGACCATGGACCCGTACGGCGAGGTCTTCACGAAGCCGTCCTTCAAGCCGCCGCGCACGAAGTTCGGGTGCGGCTTGCCGCCGCGCGCCGCGTCGATGATCTGCTTGTACGCGGTGATCCAGTTCCACTCGGCGCCGGTCAGGTACGCGGCCGGCGCGAGCTTGGCCTGGCTCGCGTGGTAGCCGCAGACGAACTTGCCGCGCTTGGCCGCGGTCTCGACGACGACCTTGGGCCCGTCGACGTGCATCGTGAACACGTCGGCCCCCTGGTCGGCCAGGCTGTTGGTCGCCTCGGCTTCCTTGACGGCCATCGACCAGTCGCCAGTGAAGATCACGGTGGTCGTGATGCTCGGGTCGACCGAGCGCGCGCCCATCGTGAACGCGTTGATGTTGCGCAGCACCTGGGGGATCGGCTTCGCGGCGACGAAGCCCAGCTTCTTGCTCTTCGTCATGTGGCCGGCGACGATGCCGTTCAGGTATTGCGCCTCGTCGATGTAGCCGAAGAAGCTGCCGGTGTTCTTCGGGTGCTTGCCTTCGGTCCACAGGCCGCCGCAGTGGGCGAAGCGCACGTTCGGGTTCTTCGCGGCGACCGCCAGCATGTGCGGGTCGAAGTAGCCGAACGACGTGGGGAACAGCAGCGTCGCGCCATCCTGCGAGATCATGCCCTGCATCGTCTTCTGCACGCCGGCGGTCTCGGGCACGTTCTCCTCTTCGACGACCTTCACGCCGGCCCACTTCTTGACTTCGGCAGCAGCTTCGGCGTGCGCCTGGTTGTAGCCGTAGTCATCCTTCGGGCCGACATAGATGAAGCCGACCGTGATGCTCGCCTGCGCGGCTGCGAAGCCCGGCCAGGCGGCGGTGCCGACGCCGGCGCCCAGTGCCTTCAGCAGATCGCGGCGATTGATTTCGGGATGGCCCATGGTCGTGTGCTCCTCGACAGGTCGGTTGGCAGGTAGGCGCGGCAGCGGTCCGCTGAATACTCACTTGTATACATGCAACCCACGTGCCAGCTCGCTTGCAGGGGCGCCCGCCCGCGCTCAGACTAATAACCGTGGCGCAACGGCACGCCCTCGGCATCGGGCTGGTGCGCAGCGCGCGGTTTCGAGCACGAATTCGCAGCGGCGGCGCCCCAAGTCGGCGAGCGGCACGGTTGTTGCAGCCCGGCCTTGCCGTTGCCGCCTCGTACCGCCGCGATGAAATCCGCCCTCAGCTTTCTCGTCGCCGCCCGCGAGTGCGAGATCCGGGAGCTCGAGCAGCTGGCGCAGACGAGCGAGCTGGTCAGCCTCGTCGGCCAGCTGATTCACGCGCTGCAGAAGGAGCGCGGGATCTCCAATGTGTACCTGGGCTCCAAGGGCACCCGGTTCGCCGAGCAGCGCGCGCCGCAGGCGCAGGTCTGCGACGAGATCGCACAGCAGGTGCGCGAGCGCTTCGACGCACTCGACGCCGGACCGCAGCGCGTGCGCAACGGCGCACGCCTGTTCGGGCGCATCGCCGCGGTGCTGCACGGCCTGGACGAGCTGCCGCACCTGCGCGAACGTATCGGAGCGCGCGACCTGGGCGCCGAAGGCGCGACCGCCGCGTTCGTCGGCCTGATCGGCGAGCTGCTCGCGGTCGTGTTCGAGGCCGCCGACAGCGCGACCGACCCGCAGATCTCGCGCGCGCTGGTCGCGATGTTCAATTTCATGCAGGGCAAGGAATTCGCCGGGCAGGAACGCGCGTTCGGCGCGATGGTGTTCGTCGGCGGCCGCGCCGCCGGCCGCGAGCCGCAGTGGCAGCAGCTGATCGACATGCAGGAGCGCTGCTTCCAGGTGTTCAGCGAGTTCGCCGACCCGGCCGTGCGCGAGGTCTGGGAGGCGCGCCAGCACGGCACGCGCCTCAGCGAGCTGGAGCGGCTGCGCCGGATCGGCCGCAGCGCGAAGCCCGGCACGTCGTTCGAGCCCGAGCTCGGACCGACCTGGTACGACGTCTGCACGCAGCGCATCGACGCGATGCGCGCGGTCGAGGATGCACTCGCGGCGCAATTGAGGGCGCTTTGCGAGCGCCGCATCGAACAGACGCGCGCCGAGCTGCGCGACCAGCAGACCACGCTGCGCGCGCTGACGCGCCCCGCCGGCCCGCACGCGACAGCGCTGCCGCTTGGCCCGCAGCTCGAGCGCTCGATCGTCGAGCTGCTGCAGGACCAGTCCCATCGCCTGCAGGCGATGAGCGACGAGCTCGACACGGCCCGTGCCGCGCTGAACGAGCGCAAGGTCATCGAGCGCGCGAAGGGCCTGCTGATGGCCTCGCGCAAGATCAGCGAGGACGCCGCCTACAAGGCGCTGCGCGACGCGGCGATGAACCAGCACCGGCGGCTGGTCGACGTGGCCGAGCGGTTGATCGAGGCGCGCGAGCTGCTCGGGCCGAAGGGATAGCTCCAGAGGGAGAGGGAGCAAATGGTGCCGCGCCGCACCAAATGCGCGCTGCGCGTGGCGAAACACACACACTGCCCCACCTCGCTGGTGCCCGCCATCCTCTTCCAGGCTCCGGACTCCTGGCACGGCGCGTGCATAGGCTCCACCATCAGCGGTCCGCGCAATGACGCACGGATCGATCGGATATCGGGCAAAGGCGTCCGACTCCGCCGAGCGGCGAGGCACATCTGCGTGCCTGCGCGGTTCGGCGTGGTCGAGACGCCTTTTTGTTTTGCCGGCTTGGCTTTCAGCGCGAGGAGTATCCATGTCCACCACGGTCCGCGGCGTCTTGGCGAATGAACCCAGACGCGAGTTCTTGAAAGCCGGCTCGGCGCTCGCCGCGGCCACCGCCGCCGGCGCGGCGATGGGTGTCGCGCCGCGCGCCTGGGCCGCCGGCTCCGACGCGCCGGAGAAGAAGGAGGTGCGCATCGGCTTCATCCCGCTGACCGACTGCGCCTCGGTCGTGATGGCCTCGGTGCTGAAGTTCGACGAGAAGTACGGCGTCAAGATCATCCCGACCAAGGAAGCCTCGTGGGCCGGCGTGCGCGACAAGCTGGTCAACGGCGAGCTCGACATGGCGCACGTGCTCTGGGGCCTGGTCTACGGCGTGCACCTGGGCGTCGGCGGGCCGAAGAAGGACATGGCGGTCCTGATGAACCTGAACCACAACGGCCAGGCCATCACGCTGTCGAAGAAGCTGGCCGACAAGGGCGCGGTCGACGGGCCCAGCCTGGCCAAGCTGATGAGCACCGACAAGCGCGAGTACACCTTCGCGCAGACCTTCCCGACCGGCACTCACGCGATGTGGCTGTACTACTGGCTCGCGACCTACGGCATCAACCCGATGAAGGACGCGAAGATGATCACCGTGCCGCCGCCGCAGATGGTCGCGAACATGCGCGTGGGCAACATGGACGGCTACTGCGTCGGCGAGCCCTGGGGCCACCGCGCGATCGCCGACGGCATCGGCATCACCGGCGTGACCACGCAGGACATCTGGAAGGACCACCCGGAGAAGGCGCTGGGCACCACCGCGGAGTTCGTGCAGAAGAACCCGAACACCTGCCGCGCGGTGATGATGGCGATCCTCGAGGCCGGCCGCTGGATCGACGCGGGCCTGCAGAACAAGAACAAGATGGCCGAGACGGTCGCCGACAAGGCCTACGTCAACACCTCGGTCGACGTGATCAACCAGCGCATCCTGGGCCGCTACCAGAACGGCCTGGGCAAGACCTGGGACGACCCGAACCACATGAAGTTCTTCAACGACGGCGTCGTGAACTACCCGTACCTCAGCGACGGCATGTGGTTCCTGACCCAGCACAAGCGCTGGGGCCTGCTGAAGGACCATCCCGACTACCTCGCGGTGGCCGGCAAGATCAACCAGACCGCGCTGTACAAGGAAGCCGCCTCGGCGCTGAAGATCAGCGTGCCCAAGAGCGACCTGCGCGCGAGCAAGCTGGTCGACGGCAGCGTCTGGGACGGCAAGGAGCCGGCCAAGTACGCCGATTCGTTCAAGGTGCGCGCGGCCAGCGCCTGATGGCGACGTACCCGCGCCTGTCTCGCGATCTGCTTCGTTCTCCCCAGGAGGCCACCATGGTCAGTGCCGTCTTCCACAATCCGCGCGGCGAGTCGCGCAGCGAAACGCATGTTGCGTCCGCGCCGGCCGCCCGCAAGCCCGCGCTGGCGCTCGCGCCCGCACCGAGCAGCAGCGCGTCGCCCGACCCCGCGGCGCCGGCGGTCGCGGCGCGCGAGCCGTTCGATCTGCGCGGCCTCGTCGGCCGCATCGTTCCGCCCGTGCTGGGCCTCGCGCTGCTGATCGGCGTGTGGGCGCTGCTGACGATGAAGAGCACCACCTTCCCGACGCCGTCGGCGACCTTCGATGCCGCGGTCAAGCTGTTCGCCGACCCGTTCTACCGCAAGGGGCCGAACGACCAGGGCATAGGCTGGAACATCCTGTTCTCGCTGGAGCGGGTCGCGCTGGGCTTCGGCCTGGCCGCGGCGGTCGGTATTCCGGCCGGCTTCGTGATCGGCCGCTTCGAGTTCGTCAGCCGGATGTTCTCGCCGCTGATCAGCCTGCTGCGCCCAGTCTCGCCGCTCGCCTGGCTGCCGATCGGCCTGCTGGTGTTCAAGGCCGCGAACCCGGCCGCGATCTGGACCATCTTCATCTGCTCGATCTGGCCGATGGTGGTCAACACCGCGGTGGGCGTGCAGCGCGTCCCGCAGGACTACCTGAACGTCGCGCGGGTGCTGAACCTCTCGGAGTGGAAGGTGATGACGCGCATCCTGTTCCCCGCGGTGCTGCCGTACATGCTGACCGGCGTGCGGCTCTCGGTGGGCACGGCCTGGCTCGTGATCGTCGCGGCCGAGATGCTGACCGGCGGCGTCGGCATCGGCTTCTGGGTCTGGGACGAGTGGAACAACCTGAACGTGCAGCACATCATCGTCGCGATCTTCGTGATCGGCATCGTCGGGCTGGTGCTCGAGCAGGCGTTGATCCTGATCGCCAAGCGGTTCAGCTTCGATCACTGAGGAGGCGAGTCATGGACATGGACAAGTTCATCCAGGTCGACCGTGTCGAGATGGTGTTCACGACGAAGAAAGGTCGCTTCCACGCGCTGCGCGAGATCGACCTGACGGTCGCGCGCGGCGAGTTCGTCACGCTGATCGGCCATTCGGGCTGCGGCAAGTCGACGCTGCTGAACCTGATCGCCGGCTTGCTGCGGCCCACCGACGGCGGACTGCTGTGCGACGGCCGCGAGATCGCGGGCCCCGGGCCCGAGCGCGCGGTGGTGTTCCAGAACCACTCGCTGCTGCCGTGGCTGAGCTGCTTCGACAACGTGTTGCTGGCGGTGGAGTCGGTGTTCGGCGGTCAGGAGCTTCGCAAGCGGCTGATGGCGCGGACCGAGGAGGCGCTGCAGCTGGTGGGCATGGGTCATGCG
>DATCSE010000582.1:0-5905 GCA_036568605.1 Burkholderiaceae bacterium
GCGCGCGCAGCCGCGAAGCGTTCGGGCCCGACTACCTGCGAGCCTCGTACCCGCGCGCCTGGGTGGCGCCGAACGGCCGCGTGTTCGGCATCTCCGCCGAGACGATGTGGTCGCTGGATGCCAGCGCCAACGACGGTGCCGGGGCGGTCACCGTGCTCGGTGCGTTCAAGGGCCCGGCCAGCAAGGCGATGCCGGTCAACGTCGGCGCCACCAGCACGGCCGTGATGTACGCACCGGGCAAGGTGCTGCAGGTCGGCGGCAACGGCTACTTCAACGGCGACGGGCTGCCGGCCAGCAACCTGGCGACCGTGGTCGACATCAACGGCGCCGCGCCGGTGGTGAGCGACACCGCGCCGATGACTTACGCGCGCCGCTTCGCCAACTCGGTCGTGCTGCCCGACGGCAAGGTGCTCGTCACCGGCGGCACGGCGGTGGGCAACAACGGCGGCAGCGACGCCGTCTATGCCGCCGAGATCTGGGACCCGGCCTCCGGCACCTGGACCCTCGGGGCCAACGCGGCGCAGATCCGCGTCTACCACTCCGCGACACTGCTGCTCGCGAACGGCACGGTGCTGTCCACCGGCGGCGGCGCACCCGGGCCGGTGAACAACCTGAATGCCGAGGTCTACTACCCGCCCTACCTCTTCAAGAACGTCGGCGGCGTGGCCCAGCTGGCGCCGCGCCCGACGATGTCGTCGATCAGCGCGCTCAGCTTCAGCCATGGCAGCTCGGCACAGATCCGCATGAGCGACGCTTCGCCCGTCGCGCGGCTCGTGCTGCTGGCGAACGGCACGGTGACGCACTCGTTCAACAACACGCAGCGCTTCCAGGAGCTGAGCTTCACGCAGGACGGCAACCTGCTGACCACCGCGATGCCGGCGAGCGCCAGCCTGGCGCCGCCGGGCTACTACCAGATCATCGCGCTGAACGCCGACGGCGTGCCCTCGCGCTCGGTGATCGTCGGGCTGGGCCTGAACGGCAATCTGCCGGCCGCGCAGACCGACCTGCCGCGCAACCAGGCGCTCGTCCTCGAGAGCATCAACGCCACCGGTCAGTCGATTGCCACCGATGGCAACGGAGCCGGTGTGCTCGCCGTCGTGCCGAATACCGCTGCAGCGCCGCCCGCGGCGCAGTTCTGGGTGCGCAACGGCATGGCGGACGCCCGCTGCGTGTCATTCGAGTCGATGGCCTCCAGCGGCCAGTGGCTGCGCAAGCAAGGCACGCAGCTGGGGCTGGCCGCAGGCGACGGCAGCGCGGCGTTCCGCGACGACGCCACGTTCTGCCCCGAAGCCGGCATGTCGGGCTCCGGGGTGACGCTGCGATCCAAGGCGCAGAGCGAACTGGTGCTGCGCCACCGCGGCGCCGAGCTGTGGCTCGAGACCGTCGCCGACGATGCGGTCTTCCGGGCCGACGCCAGCTTCGTGCCGCGCGCGACGCTGCCTCGCGGCGCGACGCTGGAGCTGGGCAGCGTGGCCGTGAGCGGTGCGGCGATCTCGCTCGACACCGCCAAGCTCGCCGTGCTGACGGCGCTGGGCAGCCCGCCGACCGCCGCGACGCTCGCGCCGGCACAGTACGTTGCGCGCGATGGCCTGGCCGATGCGTCGTGCGTCTCGCTCGAGTCGGTCGCGACGCCGGGCAAGTGGCTGCGCCATGGCAACTACCGCCTGCAGCTGAGTGCGTACGCGGCGACGGCTCTGTTCTTCAGCGACGCCACCTTCTGTCCCGAGCCCGGCGTGTCGGGCAGCGGGGTGACGTTGCGATCGAAGAACTTCCCGGCGCGCGTGGTGCACCACCGCGACGGCCAGGTCTGGGTCGACATCCAGGCCAGCGACACCACGTTCGCCACGAACGCCGGTCTTCTCGTCCAGCAGCTTTCGCCGGCCACGCCGCTGCCCGCGCTCGGCTCGGTCGCGGCGCCGCCGGTGAGCCTCGGCAGCACGGCGAGCTGGGCACCGGGGCTGGATGCGGCCGGCCTCGAGTTCGGCTGGGACTTCGGCGACGGCAGCAGCTCGCCTTACGCCGTGAGCAGCTCGGCCACGCACACGTATGCGAGCCCGGGCCTGTACCTGGTGACGCTGACGGTGCGCAACGCCGCCGGCCAGACCAGCACGAAGAGTTTCATGCAGGCGGTCTACCGCAGCGCGACGGCGAACCTGGCGAGGGCCTCGTCGCCGATGCTGCTCGAGCCGCGCAGCGGCGCGGCGGCACGCTTGTGGGTCGTGAACCCGGACAACGATTCGGTCAGCGTCATCGACACCGGCAGCAACGCGCGCGTGGCCGAGATCGCGACCGGCAGCGCGCCGCGCACGCTCGCGCTGGCTCCGAACGGCGACGTCTGGGTCGTGAACCGCGATGCGGCGTCGATCACGGTCATCAACGCGGCCACGCTCGCGGTGTCGCGCAGCATCGCGCTGCCGCGTGCCTCGCAGCCCTACGGCATCGTCTTCGCGCCTGCCGGCACGGCCTATGTCGGCCTCGAGGCAGCAGGCCAATTGCTCGCGCTCGACGGCAGCAGCGGCGCGACGCTCGCAACGCTGGCCGTCGGCAGCAGCCCGCGTCATCTGTCGATCACCGGCGACTCGGCGCGCGTGCTCGTGTCTCGCTTCGTGACGCCGCCATTGCCCGGCGAGGGGACGGCCGTGGTGCAGACCACCACGGCCGACGGCATGCTGCACGGGGGCGAGGTCGTGGTCGTCGACACCGCCGGCATGAGTGTGCGCTCCACCATCGTGCTGCAGCACAGCGGCAAGACCGACACCGAGATCTCCGGCAGCGGCGTGCCCAACTACCTGGGCGCGGCGGTGATCTCTCCGGACGGAACCTCGGCATGGGTTCCGTCGAAGCAGGACAACATCATGCGCGGCGCCTTGCGCAACGGCCTGAGCCTGGACTTCCAGAACACCGTGCGTGCCATCAGCTCGCGCATCGACCTCGGAACGCTGAGCGAAGACTATCCGTCGCGCATCGACCACGACAACGCCGGCGTCGCCGGCGCCGCGGCCTTCGACGCGACCGGCGCCTACCTGTTCGTTGCGCTGGAGACCTCGCGCCAGGTGGCGGTGGTCAATGCGATCGGCGGCAAGGAGCTGTTCCGCATCGAGGCCGGTCTCGCGCCGCAAGGCGTGGTGGTGTCGGCCGACAACACGCGGCTGTACGTTCACAACTTCATCGGCCGCAGCGTCAGCGTCGTCGACATCTCCGCGCTCACCGCGCGCGGCGAGTTCGCGAGCACGACGGTGGCGACCGTCGGCAGCGTCGGCACCGAGAAGCTCAGCGCCGGCGTGCTGCTGGGCAAGCAGTACTTCTACGACGCCCGCGACACCCGCCTGGCGCGCGACGCGTACCTGAGCTGCGCCAGCTGCCACCACGACGGTGCCCACGATGGCCGGACCTGGGACCTCACGGCCCAAGGCGAAGGCCTGCGCAACACCATCAGCCTGCGCGGGCGCGCCGGCATGGGCCACGGGCGGCTGCACTGGAGCGGCAACTTCGACGAGGTGCAGGACTTCGAAGGCCAGATCCGCAACCTGGCCGGCGGCACCGGCCTGATGAGCGACGCCGCGTTCAACACCGGCACGCGCAGCCAGCCGCTGGGCACTGCGAAGGCCGGCGTGAGTGCCGACCTGGATGCATTGGCGGCCTACGTGGGCTCACTGTCGGTGATGCCGCCCAGCGCGCAGCGCAGCAGCACCGGCGCCTTGACGGCGGCCGCCACTGCGGGCCGCAGCGTGTTCGCGAACCAGAACTGCGCGAGCTGCCACGGCGGGACCAACTTCGCGACGAGCGGCCTGTTGCTGGCCGACGTGGGCACGATCAAGGCCAGCAGCGGCACGCGGCTCGGTGCGGCGCTCAGCGGCATCGATGTGCCGACACTGCGCGACGTGCCCCTGACCGGCCCCTATCTGCACGACGGTTCGATCGCCGGCCTCGGGGCCGCGGTGACGGCGCACCGCGGCGTCACGCTGGGCGACGCGGACCTGGCCAATCTCGTTGCCTACCTGGGGCAGATCGGCAGCGAAGAAGCCGTGCCGCCGGCTGCGTTGCCCAGCGGCGCGGTGAAATGCGCAGCCGAGCGCGGCACCTGCACGCTGCCGAGCGGAACGCCGGCCACGGTCTACTACGGTGCCAACGGCAGCTACACCAGCAAAGGCGTCGTGTCCGGTTCGATCGCCTGCAACAACACGAGCTTCGGCGATCCGTTGTTCGGCAGCGGGAAGGCGTGCTACTACGTTGCCGCCGTGAAGTGCGCGGCCGAGAACGCCACGTGCAGCGTGCCCGCGGGAACCACGGCGACAGTGCTGTACGGAACGAGCGGGCGCTACATCGGGCGCGTCGTCCCGGGCGGTACTGCCGTGGCCTGCAACAACGCCACGTTCAGCGATCCGCTGTTCGGCAGTGCCAAGGCGTGCTGGTTGCGATAAGCGCCAGGTGCCCGTGCACGTGCAGTGAGGCCCGCTCGACCGCTCTGCCGTCGTGCACGACGGGCTGAAGGCGCTCATCGAGCGCGAAAGTGCCCGTCGCCTGGCGCGGCTGGGCGGCACGCAAGGTGCCCTGAAGGCGCCGCCGCGCCGGCGTCAGTCGCCGAAGCCTTGATCCTCGTCGATACCTCGGTCTGGGTGGGTCATCTGCGCCGCGGCGATCGGTCTTCCCATTCAGTGCGTTCAGGCACGCTCGTCTGATCAGGCGCTTGCCACGACCGCCGGCATGGCACTTCGCATCGCCTCCACAAAACGGCGCAGCTTGGCCGGATAGAAGCGCGCGTGAGGGTAGACCAGATACACCGGCAGCGGCGCCGCTCGCCAGCGTGGCGCCAGCTGCAGCAGCCTGCCGTCGGCCAAATCCTCGGACACCAGCCATGCCGACACGATGCACGCGCCCAGGCCTGACACCGCGGCGTTGCGCAGGGCATAGAGGCTGTCCGTGCTCATGCGCGGCCGGATCGCGAAGTGATGCGCTTCGCCGCTCTGCGGGTCCGTCAGCGCCACATCGCTGCGGTAGTAGGTGCGCAGCGACAGCCACGGCAAGCGGGCCAGCGCGGCAGCATCCCGAGGTATCGGGCCACCGGCGAGCAACGACGGCGCGCCGACCACGATGCGCTGCACCTCGGAGAGCTTGATCGCCACCACGGCTGGGTCGGTCACCTCGCCGACCTGGATGGCGCAGTCGATGCCCTCGGCGACGAGGCCTTGCGTCTCGTCGCGAAGCAGCCACTCCACCGACACCGAGGGATAGCGGCGCAGGAATTCCGCCAGCGGCCCGATCAGGTGCTGCTGGCCGAGGGCGTGCGGCGCGAGAACGCGCAACGTGCCCTCGGGTTCGTGGCCCGCCCCGCGCAAATCCGCCTCAAAAGCGGCCCAGTCCGTCAGCAATTCCTTGGCTGCCTCGTAGCAGCGTTGCCCGTCCTCGGTGAGCTTCATCGTGTGCGTCGAACGCTGCAGCAGGCGCGTGCCCAGCGCGCGCTCCAGCGCCTGCAGGCGACGGCTGATGGTGGGCTGCGTTGCACCGAGCTGCGCGGCTGCGGCCGACAGGCTGCCGGCTTCGACGATGCGCACGAAGGTCTGCATCAGCGCAATGCGATCGCCTGCGGCTGCCAGGGCGGTGCCCGAGCGTCCGCGAGCCGGAGTGCCGGAGCGTCGATGAGGGGCGGTCATGCGTCTAGCGTATATCAGTTGTGTCGGTCGCGCAGCTACCGTTTCGTCTTTGTTCTCGGCAGACTGCCCGCATCGTCTCTCACACAGGGAATTCACACCATGTCGAACATTCGCGACTCGCATGAAAGAGCGGCCGTCGAAGCCGCAGAACGGCAAGCGCCGTTGCCGCATCCCGCCGATCCCGGCTTGCCCGCATCGCTCGTCTTGCTGCTGGCCAGCGGAGCAGGGCTGAGCGTTGCGTCGCTGTACTACAG
>DATCSE010000583.1:0-2995 GCA_036568605.1 Burkholderiaceae bacterium
ATGCGAAGGCCGGCCTGCACCCGTTGACTCCCTCTCTCTCTGGGAGAGGGTTGGGGTGAGGGCCAGCGAGCGGCGCCATCGTTGCGAAGGTGCCCTTCGGGAGACCCTCACCCCTGCCCTCTCCCAGAGGGAGAGGGAGTAAGACGTCAGCCGCGCGCGTGCGTGACGCCGCCGTCGACGACCAGCGTCGATCCGACCACATAGTCGCCAGCGCGCGACGCAAGGTAGATCGCGGCACCCGCCATGTCCTCGTCTCGTCCGATGCGGCGCGCCGGGATGCGCTGCGCGATCTCGTCCCCATGGTCGCGCGCGACGCGGTTCATCTCGGAGGCGAACGCCCCCGGCGCGATCGCGCTGACCGCGATGTTCTCGGGCGCGAGCTTCAGCGCCATGCGCCGCGTCAGCTGGATCAGGCCGGCCTTGCTCGCCGCGTACGAGTAGGTCTCCTGCGGGTTGATCGAGATCCCGTCGATCGACGCGATGTTGATGACCTTCGCAACCCGCTGCTTCGCGGCCGCGCGCAGCGGCGCGATCAGCGCCTGGGTCAGGAAGAACGGCGTCTTCAGGTTCAGGTCGACCACCTTGTCCCAGCCGTTCTCCGGGAAGGTGTCGAAGTCCTCACCCCAGGCGGCGCCGGCGTTGTTGACCAGGATGTCCAGCATCTGCTCGCGCGCGGTGTACGCCTCGACCAGCGTCTTCACGCCGTCGACCGTCGCGACGTTCGCCGGCAGCGAGATGCATTCGGCGCCGTCGGCCGACAGCTCTTTCGCGGTCGCATCGCAGTCGGCGGCCTTGCGCGACGAGATGTAGACGCGCGAACAGCCTTGCGCCAGAAAACCCGCCGCGATCATGCGGCCGATGCCGCGCGAGCCGCCGGTGACCAGGGCCACGCGGCCTTTCAGCGAGAACAGATCGTCGGTCTTCATCGTGTGTCTCCTCATCGGCCCGGTGCGGGCGCTGTGCACGATGGATTCTGGCGGCGCGCTGCGGTAGCGCGCTGTCGCAAACGTGTCGGGACGTCACCCCGGCTGCTGCGATGCGAGCGCCGCCGCGATCGCGTTCGCGCGCGCCTCGTGCACCGCATCGCCGATCGCCGGGCCCTGCGCGCCGCGCGCGACCGCCTGCGCCGCGACGGCGGCCGCATCGACCGCCTGCGCCGCCGCGAGCGCCGCGAGCAGCCGTGCGCGCTGCGGGTACGCGTGCTCGTCCATCCCCAATCGGCCGCGCGCATCGCACTCGCAGGCGAGCAGCGCATCGGCGAACCGGTCGGGGCGCCGCCACGCGTCGCAGCGATCGAGCAGCCGCGTGATCGCCGCGGCGCCGAACTCGCCGCTGCGGTGGATGTTGCCGTGCTCGCGCGCGACCAGCTCGGCCAGCTCGCGGCACGCGACCGGCACGCGCAGCCGCTCGCCGACCTCGCGCACCAGCGCGACGCTGCGCTCCTCGTGGCCGAGGTGACGCGGCAGCACGTCGGGCGGCGTCGTGCCCTTGCCCAGGTCGTGGCCCAGGCACGCGTAGCGCACCTCGAGCTTGGTGTTCAGGCGCGCCGCCATGTCCAGCACCATCATCAGGTGCACGCCGGTGTCGACCTCGGGGTGGTAGTCGGCGCGCTGCGGCACGCCCCACAGCCGGTCGACCTCGGGCAGCAGCTTCGCGAGCGCGCCGCATTCGCGCAGCACCTCGAACATCCGCGACGGCTGGCCCTCCATCAGCCCGCGCGACAGCTCCTGCCAGACACGCTCCGGCACCAGCGCATCGACCTCGCCGGCCTCGACCATCCGGCGCATCAGCACCAGGGTCTCGGGCGCGACCGTGAAGTCGCTGAAGCGCGCGGCAAAGCGCGCGAGCCGCAGGATGCGCACCGGGTCTTCGGCGAACGCGGCCGAGACGTGACGCAGCACCTTGTCGCGCAGGTCGCGCTGGCCGCCGTACGGATCGATCAGGCGGCCGGCTTCGTCCTGCGCGATCGCGTTGATCGTCAGGTCGCGGCGCAACAGGTCATCCTCCAGCGTGACGCTGGGATCGGCATGCACCTCGAAACCGCGATAACCCGCCGCGGTCTTGCGCTCGGTGCGTGCGAGCGCATGCTCCTCGCGCGTCTGCGGGTGCAGGAACACCGGGAAGTCGCGGCCCACCGGCAGGTAGCCGGCAGCTATCAGCTCCTGCGCACGCGCGCCGACGACGACCCAGTCGCGATCGCCGCCGGGCACGCCGAGCAGCGAATCGCGAACGGCACCCCCCACCAGATAACGTTGCATGGGCGCTAGCCTAACCGCTCGCACGAGCGGCTGGTCCCGTGGAGCGCAGAAGCCCGCTTAGCCGGTTGCCGAGGCCTCGGGGCGATCGCGCGGCACGAGCGCTCGATACGCTGCGAGCGTGCCGCCGGCCAGCGGCTTCACCATCACACGCACGGTGTTCACACGCCGCCCCATCTCGATGCCGTCGCGCGTGCGCGTCTGGACGTAGCCTTCGGAAGCCCAGAACCGTTCGGCCCGCGTGTTGCCCTGCACGACCCCGAGCCGCATCCACGCAGCGCCGTGAGACCGGGCCCAGTCTTCGAGGCCGCGGTGCAGCGTGCGGGCCTCGCCGGAACCGTGCCGCGCCGTCTCGACGATGAACAGCCCGATGTGCCAGACGCCCTGCGCCAGCAGGTCGGTGACGACGTTCGCCATCGCGACCATCGTGCCCCGCGCATCCAGGTAGCCGATCAGCCACTTCTTCGTGTAGCTCCATCCCGCCGGCAGCGGACCGTGGATTTCCTCGTGCGCTTCGTTCGCGCGCGCCGGCTCGCCGCCCACCGCGACGAAGTACGCCGGGTTGGCGTCGAAGAAACGTTGCAGCTCGGCCTCGCGATCCGGCGTGATCTCGACGTAGTAGCCGCCGATCACGCGTTCGGCATAGGCGCTCGATGTCCCCGGTACAGCGCGCAGCACGCGCTCGATCTCGCGTGCGGTCTGCTCCATCAGGGCAAGGTCGGTCCCGAATACTTTCACAC
>DATCSE010000584.1:0-3287 GCA_036568605.1 Burkholderiaceae bacterium
CGGCGAAAGCCTGGTGCTCGTCATCAGCCACTTCACGCCCGCCGTGCACCAGGGCATGCGCATCGGCGTACCGCGGCCGGGCCGCTATGTCGAGAGGCTCAACACCGACTCCGAACACTACGGCGGCAGCAACGTCGGCACGCCGCTGGCGCGTGCCGGCAGCGAGCCGGTCGGCGCACATGGGCGTGCGCAGTCCATCGTGATCGACCTGCCGCCGCTGGCCACCGTGTTCTTCGAATGGACCGCTGCATGAGCGCCTCGCACACGCTGACCACCTTCACGCCCCAGCCCGGCCGTGCCTGGCCGTTGGGCGCGACGGCCGATGCCGACGGCGTCAATTTCGCGGTCTACTCGGCCTGTGCCGGCCACATCGAGGTCTGCCTGTTCGACGCCGACGGCCAGCGCGAGACCGCCCGCGTCACGCTCCCGGCGCGCAGCGGCGACGTGCACCACGGCCACATCGCCGGGCTGCGGCCCGGCGCGATCTACGGGCTGCGTGCGCATGGCCCGTGGCACCCGGCGCGCGGCTTCCGATTCAACCCGCACAAGCTTCTGCTCGATCCGTACGCGCGCGAGATCGTCGGCACGTTCAGCTGGCGCGACGAGCACCGCGGCGCCGAGGCCGATCATCCCGACCATCCGGACCGGCGCGACAACGCCGAGCATGCGCTGAAGGCGCGCGTGCTCGGCAGCGCACCCTACGCCTGGGGCGACGACCGCGCGCCGCGCATCGCGATCGCGGACATGGTGGTCTACGAGTTGCACGTGCGCGGCTTCTCCAAGCGCAACCCGGCGGTGCCCGATCTGCTGCGCGGCACCTATGCCGGGCTCGGCCATCCGGCGTCGATCGCGCACCTGCAGCGGCTGGGCGTGACCAGCGTGTGCCTGCTGCCTATCCACCAGCACATCGACGAGAAGCGGCTGGTCCAGATGGGCCTCGTCAACTACTGGGGCTACAACACGATAGGCTACTTCTGCCCCGATCCCAGGCTCGCGTTCGATCCGGACGCGGTGCGCCAGGAGTTCCGCGCGATGGTGAAGGCGCTGCATGCCGCTGGCATCGAGGTGATCCTCGACGTGGTCTACAACCACACCGCCGAGACCGAAGGCATCGACGCCTGCATCAGCTTCCAGGGGCTGGACAACAGCAGCTACTACCGGCTCGAGCCCAACGCGCGCCAGCGCTACGAGAACCACACCGGCTGCGGCAACACCGTGGACCTGCGCCAGGACGGCACGTTGCGCCTGGTGATGGACTCGCTGCGGTTCTGGGTCGACGAGATGCATGTCGACGGCTTCCGCTTCGACCTCGCGACCGTGCTCGGCCGTGGCGACCACGGCTTCGACCGCAGCAGCGGCTTCCTTCGCGCGGTCGCGCAGGACCCGGTGCTCGCGCGCGTGAAGCTGATCGCCGAGCCGTGGGACATCGGCCCCGGCGGCTACCAGACCGGCGCGTTCCCGCGCGGCTGGACCGAGTGGAACGACCGGTTCCGCGACGAGATGCGCGGCTTCTGGCTGCGCGATCTGCACACGCTGTCGGCGTTCACGCAGCGCCTGTGCGGATCGCCCGATCTGTTCCGGCACGATGGGCGGCTGCCGGCCGCGTCGCTGAACTACGTGGTCTCGCACGACGGCTTCACGCTGCGCGACCTGGTCAGCTACGAGCACAAGCACAACGAGGCGAACGGAGAGGACAACCGCGACGGCACCAGCCAGAACTACAGCCGCAACTGCGGCATCGAGGGCGACACCGACGACCCCGCCGTGCTGGCGCTGCGCGGCCGGCTGCAGCGCGCGCTGCTCGCGACCACGCTGCTGGCGCAGGGCGTTCCGATGCTCGCGGCCGGCGACGAGCTGGGCCATACCCAGCGCGGCAACAACAACCCGTACTGCCAGGACAACGAGATCACCTGGATCGCGTGGTCGCACGCCGATGCCGACCTGCTCGCGTTCACGGCCCGCGCGATCGCGCTGCGCCGCGAGCTGCTGCCGCTGGGCGAACGCTGGCTCGATACCGTGCACGGCGCGCATGCGCCGGTCTGGCTCGCATCCGACGGCACACGCGTCGCCGAGCCGATGTGGCACGACGCGCGGCATCGCGCGATCGGCTGCCTGCTGCCGCAGCCGGCCCGCGCCGCCTCGGCGCTGCTGCTGCTCTTCAATGCCGGCGACGCCGACCTCGCGTTCACGCTGCCGCCGGGCCGCTGGCGCGTGCGCCTGGACAGCGCAGAGCCGCAGGGCGAATCGTCCTGGTCCGGCAGCGGCGCCAGCGCGCCGTTCGCGCTGCGTGCACACAGCGTCGCGCTGCTGAGCGCGGTGGACGTCTGATGCGCCTGCCCCGCGCCAGCGGCATCCTGCTGCACCCCAGTTCGCTGCCCGGCCCGCACGGCTCGGGCGACCTCGGTGCGGCCGCGCACCACTTCGTCGACTGGCTGGTCGCCGCCGGGCAGAAGCTCTGGCAGGTGCTGCCGCTGGGCGGCCTGGGCGCCGGCAACTCGCCGTACATGAGCAGCTCGGCCTTCGCCGGCAACGTGCTGCTGGTCGACCTGCACGACCTGCAGCGGCGCGGCTGGCTGAACGCCGACGAGCTCGAGCCGCCGACTGCGTTCGACGAGCGCCGCATCGCATTCGACGCGGTCCAGCCGTTCCGCATGCAGCGCCTCGCGACCGCGGCCGAGCGCTTCGCGGGCCAGGCCGATGCCGGCGACCGTGCCGACTTCGACGAGTTCCGCGCCGCGCACCGCAACTGGCTCCCCGACTATGCGCTGTTCATGGCGCTGGCCGAGGCATACGCCGACGCGCCCGATTGGTCGGACTGGCCGCCTGCGCTCGCGCACCGTGATGCGGCCGCCCTCGCCGCCGCGCGCAAGGCCCACGCGCCCCGCGTCGCGTTCTGGGAGTTCTGCCAGTGGCGCTTCTTCCGCCAATGGGCAGCGCTGAAGCGCCATGCGAACGCGCGCGGCGTGCGCATCGTCGGCGATGCGCCGATCTTCATCGCCTACCACAGCGCCGAGGTCTGGGCGCACCAGGCCTTGTTCGAGCTCGACAGCGCCGGGCGCCCGACCGTCGTCGCCGGCGTGCCGCCCGATGCGTTCAGCGCGACCGGCCAGCATTGGGGCAACCCGCTGTACCGCTGGAGCGCGCACGCGGCGGACGGTTACGCGTGGTGGGTCGAGCGCATACGCCGCATCTTCGAGCTGGTCGACATCGTGCGCATCGATCACTTCCGCGGCTTCGCGGCGTTCTGGGAGATCCAGGCGTTCGAGCGCACCGCGATCAACGGCCAC
>DATCSE010000585.1:0-15794 GCA_036568605.1 Burkholderiaceae bacterium
GTTGCGAGGTCGGTGTGCAGCAGCACATTGACCGAGTGCGCACGGGGCAGCGTCGAGATCGCGTGGCGCACGTACTGCAGCGCGTCGAAGCCGTCGGGTCGGCCGAAGCTCGCGGGGACCGGCGCGACCGACTCCATGCGGTCGAGCCGGTCCCCGCGAGCTTCGGCCGGCCCGACGGCTTCGACGCGCTGCAGTACGTGCGCCACGCGATCTCGACGCTGCCCCGTGCGCACTCGGTCAATGTGCTGCTGCACACCGACCTCGCAACGGCACACCAGCGCCTGTTCACCGAAATCGGCACGCTCGAGTACCAGGCCAGCACCGGCCGCGAGGCGCAGCCGACGGTGCTGTGGCGCAGCGAGGCCGACGACCTCGACTGGTTCATGCGCGAGCTCGCGCGGCTGCCGTTCCACTTCGACGTGCTGGCGCCGGACGAGCTGCGGCTGCGGCTCGAGCGGCATGCACGGCAACTGCTCCTGTGCGTGCGCAAACGCCCTCTCCCCGCTGGCGAGAGGGCGGGGTGAGGGGCCGCTTGCTGCAGCATCGACGGCTCGCGCCGCCCTCACCCTGAACCTCACCCTCTCCTGCAGGGAGAGGGAACGAACCAGCTCAGCGGACCTTGCCGGCCTTCCAGGCGTTGAGCAGCGTGTCGTAGGCGATGGTCTCGCCCTTGGGCTTCTCGTTGTCCAGCTTCTTCCACGGCGCGCCCTTGTCGGACAGCCACTTCGCCGGGTCACCCTTGGCGTTCAGCTTGGGCGCGCAGGTGGCCATGCCGGCGCGCTCGAGGCGGGCCATCACCTGGTCCATCTCGTCGGCGAGGTTGTCCATCGCCTGCTGCGGCGTCTTCTCGCCGGTCACCGCGACCGCGACGTTCTTCCACCAGAGCTGCGCGAGTTTCGGGTAGTCGGGCACGTTGGTGCCCGTCGGCGTCCACGCGACCCGCGCCGGGCTGCGGTAGAACTCGATCAGGCCGCCGTACTTGGCTGCGTTCTGCGTGAAGTAGTCGCTGCGGATGTCGCTGTCGCGGATGAAGGTCAGGCCGACGATGGACTTCTTCAGGCTGACCGTCTTCGCGGTGATGAACTGCGCGTACAGCCAAGCCGCTGCCTTGCGGTTCTCGTCGCCGCCCTTGAAGAAGGTCCACGAGCCCACGTCCTGGTAGCCGTTCTGCATGCCCTGCTTCCAGTACGGGCCGTTCGGGCCCGGCGCCATGCGCCACTTCGGCGTGCCGTCCTCGTTGACGACCGGCAAGCCCTTCTTGGTCATGTCGGCGGTGAACGCGGTGTACCAGAAGATCTGCTGCGCGATCTGGCCCTGCGCCGGCACCGGGCCGGCTTCGCCGAAGGTCATGCCGGTGGCTTCCTTGGGCGCGTACTTCTTCATCCAGTCGACGTACTTGGTCAGCGCATACACCGCGGCCGGCGAGTTCGTCGCGCCGCCGCGCGCGACCGAAGCGCCGACCGGTGCGCACTTCTTGTCGTCGACGCGAATGCCCCACTCGTCGACCGGCACGCCGTTCGGGATGCCCTTGTCGGCCGTACCCGCCATCGACAGCCAGGCGTCGGTGAAGCGCCAGCCCAGCGACGGGTCCTTCTTGCCGTAGTCCATGTGGCCATAGATCGGCTTGCCGTCGATGGTCTTCACGTCGTTGGTGAAGAACTCGGCGATGTCCTCGTACGCGCTCCAGTTCAGCGGCACGCCCAGGTCATAGCCGTACTTGGCCTTGAACTTGTCCTGCAGGTCCTTGCGCGCGAACAGGTCGGCGCGGAACCAGTACAGGTTGGCGAACTGCTGGTCGGGCAGCTGGTAGAGCTTGCCGTCCGGCGCGCTGGTGAAGCTGGTGCCGATGAAGTCCTTCAGGTCCAGGCCCGGGTTCGTGTACTCCTTGCCCGCGCCGGCCATGTAGTCGGTCAGGTTCATGATCTTGCCGTAGCGCCAGTGCGTGCCGATCAGATCGGAGTCGCTGATCCAGCCGTCGTAGATCGACTTGCCGGACTGCATCGACGTCTGCAGCTTCTCGACGACGTCGCCCTCCTGGATGATGTCGTGCTTGACCTTGATGCCGGTGATCTCCTCGAAGGCCTTGGTCAGCGTCTTCGACTCGTACTCGTGGGTCGTGATCGTCTCGGAGACGACCGAAATCTCCTTCACGCCCTTGGCCTGGAGCTTCTTCGCGGCGTCGATGAACCACTTCATCTCGGCCGTCTGCTGGTCTTTGCTGAGCGTCGACGGCTGGAATTCGCTGTCGATCCATTTCTTGGCTTCGGCTTCTCCGGCCCAGGCGCTGTGGCCCATGACCAGAGCGGCAGCCGCGAAGGCCACGGTGTTCAAGCGCATCTTCATGCAAGGTCTCCTCATGTTTACGTCCCCATTGGCTCCCATGACGACAGGCGGCTGGGACGCAACGGCCGCATGCCTTTGATCTCCGACTCCGCGCGAACCGCTATCCCTTGCGCATGATCAACGCGAGCAACAGCATCGACACGACGAAGCTGATCCAGGTCGACGGCTCCTCGGCCAGGCCGAACCAGGTCACCATCTTCTCGCTGACCGCGACGAACACGAGGTTCACGTAGGCTGCAAGCAGCAGGCCGATGAAGAGCCGGTCGCCGCGGGTCGTCTCGATCGGCAGCCAGCCCTTGCGCATCGTGGTCGGCGAGCGCAGCTCCCAGACGGTCATGCCGATCAGCATCAGCACGATGCAGGTGAAGAACACCGCGACCGGAAGGGTCCAGGCCATCCAATCGAACATCACACTCTCCCCATCGCGAACCCCTTCGCGATGTAATGCCGCACGAACCAGATCACGATCGCCCCCGGCACGATCGTCAGCACCCCCGCCGCCGCGAGCACGCCCCAATCCATGCCCGACGCCGAGACCGTCCGCGTCATCACCGCGACGATGGGCTTCGCGTTGACGCTGGTCAGCGTGCGCGCCATCAGCAGCTCGACCCAGCTGAACATGAAGCAGAAGAACGCGGTCACGCCGATGCCGGCCTTGATCAGCGGGATGAAGATCGTCAGGAAGAAGCGCGGGAACGAATAGCCGTCGATGTACGCGGTCTCGTCGATCTCGCGGGGCACGCCGCTCATGAAGCCCTCGAGGATCCACACCGCCAGCGGCACGTTGAACACCAGGTGCGCGAGCGCGACGGCGATGTGCGTGTCCATCAGCCCGAGCGTGGTGTAGAGCTGGAAGAACGGCAGCAGGAACACCGCGGGCGGCGTCATGCGGTTCGTCAGCAGCCAGAAGAACACGTGCTTGTCGCCGAGGAACTGGTAGCGCGAGAACGCATACGCGGCCGGCAGTGCGACGAGCAGCGAGACCACCGTGTTGATCGCGACATAGATCATCGAGTTGATGTAGCCCGAGTACCACGACGCGTCGGTGAAGATCACCTTGTAGTTGTCCAGTGTCGGCTCGCGCGGCCACAGGCTGAAGATCGACAGGATCTCGACGTTCGTCTTGAACGACATGTTGATCATCCAGTACACCGGCAGGATCGCGAAGGCCAGGTA
This sequence comes from Burkholderiaceae bacterium, assembly GCA_036568605.1. GTDB lineage: Bacteria > Pseudomonadota > Gammaproteobacteria > Burkholderiales > Burkholderiaceae_C > DATCSE01. The sequence continues at coordinate 3,520 of DATCSE010000585.1, forward strand.
GACGATCAGGAAGAGCGCGCGCTTCTTCGATTTCGGGTCGCCGTTCATACCGAGCCCTCCGCCTTGTCGGCCGTGCCCACGCGCTGCATCCAGTTGTAGAGCACGAAGCACAGCAGCAGGATGATCAGGAAGTAGATCAGCGAGAACGCCGCGGCGGGGCCCAGGTCGAACTGGCCGACGGCCTTCTGCGTCAGGTACTGCGAGAGGAAGGTGGTCGCGTTGCCGGGCCCACCGCCGGTCAGCACGAACGGCTCGGTGTAGATCATGAAGCTGTCCATGAAGCGCAGCAGCACCGCGATCATCAGCACGCCGCGCAGCTTGGGCAGCTGGATGTAGCGGAACACCGCGAGCTTGCTCGCGCCGTCGATGCTCGCGGCCTGGTAGTACGCGTCGGGGATCGCACGCAGCCCGGCGTAGCACAAGAGCGCGACCAGGGGCGTCCAGTGCCACACGTCCATCAGCAGCACGGTCAGCCAGGCGTCGGTCGCGTTGCCCGTGTAGCTGTAGTTGATGCCCAGCTTGGCGAGCACGGCGCCGAACAGGCCGATGTCGGCGCGGCCGTAGATCTGCCAGATCGTGCCGACCACGTTCCACGGGATCAGCAGCGAGATCGCGACGATCACCAGCACCGCCGATGCCTTCGCCCCCCGCGCCGGCATCGAGAGCGCGAGCAGGATGCCCAGCGGGATCTCGACGACCAGCACCGCGAGCGAGAAGCCGATCTGGCGCACCAGCGCCTCGAGCAGGTCGTCGTCGCGCATCACCTGCTTGAACCAGTCGGTGCCGACGAACACGCGGCGCTCCGGCGAGATGATGTCCTGCACCGAGTAGTTGACGACCGTCATCAGCGGCAGGATCGCCGAGAACGCAACGCACAGCACGACCGGCAGCACCAGCCACCAGGCCTTCTGGTTGACCGGCTTCATGCGACCGCTCCTTCGACCAGCTCTTCTCCACGATAAAAACAGGTGTGCGGCCCGACGATGCCGAACCAGGCCGTCTCGCCGGGCTTGGGGATCGCCTGCTGCGGCGCGATGCGCGCGCGCACCAGCTTCTCGTCGGCGCCCTGACCGACGGTGGCGGTGACCAGCCAGTACATGCCGATGTCCTGCGCCTGGAGCACGCGCGCCGGCAGCGCGCCGGCCGCGTTCGGTTCGGCCAGCGTCACGTACTCGGGGCGCACGCCCAGCGTCAGCGGCGCCGCGCCGTCGCCCAGCCGGGCGGCCGCCAGCACGAGGTGGTGACCCGCCACGCGCACGCCGTTGCCGTTGGCCACTGCCGGCAGGAAATTCATGCCCGGCGAGCCGATGAAGTGACCGACGAACGTGTGGCGCGGACGCTCGAACAGCTCGGACGCACTGCCGATCTGCACCGCGCGGCCGCGCGTCATCACGACCACCTGATCGGCGAAGGTCAGCGCCTCGACCTGGTCGTGCGTCACGTAGACCAGCGTCAGCCTCAACTCGTGGTGGATCTGCTTGAGCTTGCGCCGCAGCTGCCACTTCAGGTGCGGGTCGATCACGGTCAGCGGCTCGTCGAACAGCACCGCGCTGACGTCCTCGCGCACCAGGCCGCGGCCCAGCGAGATCTTCTGCTTCGCATCGGCGGCGAGCCCGGCGGCGCGGTGGTTCAGCTGGCCGCTCATCTCGAGCATCTCGGCGATGCGGCCGACGCGCTGCTTGATCTTGTCCGCCGCGACGCCGCGGTTGCGCAGCGGGAACGCGAGGTTCTCGGCAACCGTCATCGTGTCGTAGATCACCGGGAACTGGAACACCTGCGCGATGTTGCGCTGCTGCGGGGTCCGCGCGGTGACGTCGGCGCCGTTGAACTTCACCGTGCCCTGCGACGGCGTGACCAGTCCCGAGATGATGTTCAGGAGCGTCGTCTTGCCGCAGCCGGAGGGGCCCAGCAGCGCGTAGGCGCCGCCGTCCTCGAAGGTCATCTTCAGCGGCAGCAGCGCGTAGTCCTCGTCGCGCTGCGGGTTGGGCTTGTAGGCGTGTGCCAGATCGAGGTCGATGCGGGCCATGGTGGTGCTTCTGCTCTCGTGCGGTCAGAGGCCGCGCGACGCGACCAGCAGATTGCCGTCCGCGCCGAACACGTAGGCCTGCGCCGGGTGGATGTACAAGGTCAGCGTTTCGCCCAGCGTGAACTGATGGACGCCGGTGAGCTGCGCGACCAGTTCGCCGACGGGCGTCTCGACGTGCACGAAGGTGTCGGACCCGGAGATCTCGGCGAGCTCGACACGCCCGGTCAACGCGACATCGCCCTCGCGTGGCCGGATGCCGATCGATCCGGCCCGCACGCCGAGCGTGACCGTGCCGCGCGTGCCGGCCGGCAGCGTCATCGGGACGCGTACCCCGCCGGGCAGCAGCACCGCGCCCTCGCCCGCCTCCCCGGCGACCAGGTTCATCGGCGGGTCGCTGAACGCCCGCGCGACGCGGATCGACTGCGGGCGGCGGAACACCTCCGCGGTCGGCCCGTACTGCAGCAGCTCGCCGGCATCGAGCACGGCGGTGTAGCCGCCCAGCAGCAGCGCCTCGGTCGGCTCGGTGGTCGCGTAGACGACGGTCGACTGCCCGCTCGCGAACAGCAGCGACAGCTCCTCGCGCAGTTCCTCGCGCAGCTTGTAGTCGAGGTTGACCAGCGGCTCGTCGAGCAGCATCAGCGGTGCGTTCTTCGCGAGCGCCCGCGCGAGCGCGACGCGCTGCTGCTGCCCGCCCGACAGCTCGGATGGCAGCCGCTTCAGGAACGGTTCGATGTGCAGCTTGCGCGCCAGCTCGACAACGCGGCCGTTCAGGTTCTTCTCGCCGCGCAGCTTCAGCGGCGAGGCTATGTTGTCGGCCACCGTCATCGACGGGTAGTTGATGAACTGCTGGTAGACCATCGCGACGTTGCGCTCGCGCACCGGCAGCCCGGTCACATCGACGCCGTCGGCGATCACGCGGCCCTTGCTCGGCGCATCCAGCCCGGCCATCACGCGCATCAGCGTGGTCTTGCCGGCCTGGGTCGCGCCCAGCAGCACCGTCACCGCGCGCGGCACCAGCGTCAAGTCCAGCGGGTACAGGTAGGTCTGCGGACCGACCCGCTGCTCGAGCTGTTCGAGCTTCAGTTCCATGTGCGCTCCGTGCCCGCGTTCGCCGCGGCAGGCATCGTGGGCTTCGCGGCGCCGGTCGCCGTGTCCATCGTCGTCGTGGGTCCTGTCGTCATTCCGTGCGCCGCACACCATTCGGCCACCGCGGCACGCTGCGCCGCGCTCAGGTGCAGCCCGAGCTTGGAGCGGCGCCACAGCACATCGTCGGCGCTGCGCGCCCATTCGTGGTCGCGCAGGTAGTTCAGCTCGGCTTCGTACAGGTCGGGGACGACCTGCGCGCCCAGCGCCGCGCCGCCCTCGGTGCCGAGCACGAGTTCGATGCGCGCCCCGTAAGCACGCGCCAGGCGCTCGCACAGCGTGTCGGGCAGCTCGGGATGGCGCAGCTTGACAGCCTGCACGAAGCGCGCGAAGTCGCCCACGATGTCATGACCAGGCCGCCGCGCCGTGCCGATCCAGGCACCGAGATCGCCGCCCGGCAGGTGGGCATCGCGCGTCCACGCGCCGCGCGCGGTGCGCAGCGGCGCGGCCAGCAGGTCGGCGGCTTCCTCGGCCAGCTTGCGGAAGGTCGTGATCTTGCCGCCCCACACGGTGAGCAGCGGCGCCTGGCCCGCGCTCGCGTCGAGGTCCAGCAGGTAGTCGCGCGTCACCGCCGAAGGGTCGCCCGAATCGTCGTCGAGCAGCGGACGCACGCCCGAATAGCTCCAGACCACGTCGGCCGGCTGGACCGCGCGCTCGAAATAGCGGCTGGCCTGCTCGCACAGGTACGCCGTCTCGCTCGCGTCGATGCGGGCCTGGCCGATCGCGCCGCGCTCCTCGACATCGGTCGTGCCGATCAGCGTGAAGTCGCGCTCGTACGGGATCGCGAAGATGATGCGCTTGTCCGGGTTCTGGAAGATGTACGCGTGGTCGTGGTCGAACAGCTTCTTCACGACGATGTGACTGCCCTTCACGAGCCGCAGCGATTTCGCGCGCGGCAGGTGCGCCTGTTCGGCGAGGAACTGCGCGGCCCACGGCCCCGCGGCGTTGACCAGCGCGCGGGCGCGGTAGGTGCGCGAGTCGCCCTGTGCGCTTTCGAGCCGCACCTGCCAGGCATCGGCGCTGCGCTGCGCGTCGGCGCAGCGCCAGCCGGTCAGCACCCGTGCACCGCGCTCGGCCGCGGCGATCGCATTGAGCACGACGAGGCGCGCGTCGTCGACCCAGCCATCGGAATAGACAAAGCCTTTCGTGAAGCGCTTCTTCAGCGGCGCGCCGGCCGGGTGCGCACGCAGGCTCACGGTATGCGAAGCCGGCAGCACTTCGCGCTTCGCGAGGTGGTCGTACAGGAACAGTCCGGCGCGGATCATCCAGACCGGCCGCATCCCGGGGTCATGCGGCATCACGAAGCGCAGCGGCCGCATGATGTGCGGCGCGCTCTTCAGCAGCACCTCGCGCTCGGCCAGCGCCTTGCGCACCAGCGAGAACTCGTAGTACTCGAGGTAGCGCAGCCCGCCGTGGATCAGCTTGGTCGACGCCGACGAGGTATGCGCCGCGAGATCGTCCTTCTCGCACAGCACCACCTTGAGCCCGCGACCCGCGAGGTCGCGCGCGATGCCGGCACCGTTGATGCCGCCGCCAACGATCAGCACGTCGCAGGCGGTGTCGTCGTTCGGGCCCACGGCCGACCCCGCGCGCGGCGCGGCGGCGGCGCGGGCAGCAGCAGGGTCAACGCTGGCGGCGGCGGGTGCGGTCAATCTGTCTCCTGAGTTCCCAACGAAACGGTTACGTGCAATTCGCGCAGGTTCGCGCGTTCGTTCCGATTCGTTTTCTGGTTGTTTGTGCGCGTCTCTTTTCCTTTTTAACCGAACCTTTCTCGATGCGCAAGCTGGCTTTCCGCGATTCCGGCCTTGAGACGGGCTCGCTACCCTCCCCGGCCATGACCCCGAATCCACGCCAGGCGGAGTTGCTCGACGAGGTGCGGGCCAAGGGATCGGTCTCGGTGGAAGCGCTGGCCGAGCGCTTCGACGTGACGCTGCAGACCGTGCGGCGCGACGTGAAGCTGCTGGCCGATGCCGGGCTGCTCGCGCGCTTCCACGGCGGCGTGCGCATGCCGACCTCGACCACCGAGAACATCGAATACCGCCAGCGCCAGCTGCTGAACGAAGCGGCCAAGCAGGCGATCGCGCGCACCGTCGCGGCCGCGGTGCCGCATGGCTGCTCGCTGATCATCAACATCGGCACGACCACCGAGGCGATCGCGCGCGAGCTGCTGCATCACAAGGGGCTGCGCGTGATCACGAACAACCTGAACGTCGCGGCCATCCTCTCGGACAACCCGGACTGCGAGGTCATCGTCGCCGGCGGCATCGTGCGTTCGCGCGACCGCGGCATCGTCGGCGAGGTGACGGTCGACTTCATCCAGCAGTTCAAGGTCGACATCGGGCTGGTCGGCATCTCCGGCATCGAGGCCGACGGTACGTTTCGCGACTACGATTACCGCGAGGTCAAGGTCGCGCGCGCGATCATTGCGCACTCGCGCGAGATCTGGGTCGCGGCCGACCACAGCAAGTTCAACCGGCCGGCGATGGTGGAGGTCGCGCGCTTCGACCAGATCGACATGCTGTTCACCGACCAGCCGCCGCCCGCGCCGTTCCCGACGCTGCTCGCCGAGGCCGGCGTCAACAGCGTGACCTGCGGGGTTGCATCGCCATGACATCGACGACCAAGAACTTCATCCTCGCGCTGGACCAGGGCACCTCGAGTTCGCGCAGCATCGTGTTCGATGCGCAGGGCCGCATCGTCGCGATGGCGCAGCGCGAGTTCCGCCAGATCTACCCGCAGCCGGGCTGGGTCGAGCACGATCCGAACGAGATCTGGGAAACCCAGCTCGCGACCGCGCGCGAAGCGCTCGCGAGCGCGAAGCTGAAGGCCGCCGACCTCGCCGCGATCGGCATCACGAACCAGCGCGAGACCACGCTGGTGTGGAACCGCGCGACCGGCGCGCCCATCCACAACGCGATCGTCTGGCAGGACCGGCGCGCCGAGCCGGTCTGCGCCGAGATGCGCGCGCGCGGCCTCGAGCCCAAGTTCCGCGAGAAGACCGGGCTGATCATCGACGCGTATTTCTCCGGCACCAAGCTGCAGTGGATCCTCGACCATGTCGCCGGCGCGCGCGATGCGGCCGCACGCGGCGAGCTCGCGTTCGGCACGGTCGATTCGTGGCTGATGTGGAAGCTCACCGGCGGCGCGGTGCACGCGACCGACGTCAGCAATGCCGCGCGCACGATGCTGCTGAACGTGCACACGAACCGCTGGGACGACGAACTGCTCGCGTTGCTGCGCGTGCCGCGCGAGGTGCTGCCGGCCGTGCACCCGTCCAGCCATGTCTTTGGCCAGGCACGCGCCGAGTGGCTGGGCGCCGAGGTGCCGATTGCCGGCGTCGCCGGCGACCAGCAGAGCGCGCTGTTCGGCCAGGCCTGCTTCAAGGCCGGGCAGGCGAAGAACACCTACGGCACTGGTTGCTTCATGCTGATGCACACCGGCGCGCAGTTCCACACCTCGAGCAACGGGCTGATCACGACCAGTGCCGCGCAACCTCATGTGACGGAGCCCCCACGGCGCGATGCGCCGGCCCCCCAGGGGGGCGCCACGCCGCCTTGGGGCGGCCCGGCGCCGGCGTGGACCCCGGAGTTCGCGTTCGAAGGCAGCGTGTTCATCGCCGGCGCGGTCGTGCAGTGGCTGCGCGACGGGCTGAAGGCGATCCCCGCGAGCAACGAGGTGCAAGCGCTCGCGCAGAGCGTGCCCGACAGCGGCGGCGTGATGTTCGTGCCGGCGTTCACCGGCCTGGGCGCGCCGTACTGGAACGCCGACGCGCGCGGCGCGATCGTCGGCCTCACGCGCGGCAGCACGGTCGCGCACATCGCGCGCGCGGCGCTCGAAAGCATCGCGTTCCAGAGCGCGGCGCTGCTGTCGGCGATGACGCGCGATGCGGTCGCGGCCGGCGGCGGGCCGGTGACCGAGCTGCGCGTCGACGGCGGCGCGTCGGTCAACGACCTGCTGATGCAGTTCCAGGCCGACCTGCTCGGCATCCCGGTCGTGCGCCCGCGCGTGACCGAGACCACCGCGCTGGGCGCCGCCTACCTGGCCGGGCTGGCCAGCGGCGTCTACCGCAACCTCGACGAGCTCGCCGCGCAGTGGCAGGCCGAGCGCACGTTCCACCCGACGCTGCCGCGCGAACGCGCCGAGGAGCTGATGGCGAACTGGGAGCGCGCGGTGCGGCAGACCATCGCGACCTGACCAGCACGTGCTCGGCAGGCTCCTGACACCACGTTGTCAGGAGCCCCCGCGCAGCATCACGGCTCCTTTCACTGCCACGAGCAAGGAGCCTTTGATGAGCACGACTGCCACCCGCCACGCGATCGACTGGTTCGAGATCCCGGTGCGCGACATCGCCCGCGCCCAGGCCTTCTACGAAACGCTGCTGGCGACGACGCTGCGCCGCGAGACCATCGCCGGCAACACGCTGGCGGTGTTCCCGTATGGAGAGACCGGCGTCGGCGGCTGCCTGATCGCGGGCGAGAACGCGCAAGCGCCGAGCGCGAGCGGCACGCTGATCTACCTGAACGCCGGTGCCGAACTCGATGCGGTGCTCGCACGCGTCGCCGCGGCCGGCGGCCGCATCACGACGCCCAAGGTGCAGCTGCCCGGCGACATGGGCTGCTACGCGCACGTCAGCGACACCGAAGGCAACTGCATCGGCCTGCACGCGCCGCGCTGAACGGAGCGTGCGCGATGGACCCTGCCCGCAATCGCGAGGTCGACCATTGGGTCGCGGTGGCCAGCGCCGACCACGTGGCGCTCGGCCGCGCGCTCGGCTTCATGCAGGTCTGCCACGGCAAGGGCGCGCCGCTGCGGCGTCTGCGGCGCGGCGACCGCGTCGCGTACTACTCGCCGGTGCGCGTGTTCGGCGCGCAGGACGCGTTCCAGTCGTTCACCGCGATCGGCACGCTGCTCGACGAGCGCGTCTACCAGGCCGACATCGAGGACGGCTTCAAGCCGTTCCGCCGCGACGTCGCCTGGTGGCCCGCGAACCCTGCGTCGATCCGGCCGCTGTTGCCGACGCTCGGATTCACGCGCGACACGCCGAACTGGGGCCAGGCGTTCCGTTACGGCCTGTTCCGCGTGGCCGCCGCGGACTTTGCGCGGATCGCGCAGGCGATGGACTGCGCGGCGCTAGCATCAACCGGCCCTGAACCGTGTTGATCCAGGAGGCCGTCATGCAGTTTGCCTACACGATCGTCTATGTCAGCGACGTCGGGGAGTCGCTCGATTTCTTCGCGCAGGCGTTCGGCCTGAAGCCGCGCTTCCTGCACGACTCGGGCGAATACGGCGAGCTCGAGACGGGGGCCACCACGCTCGGGTTCGCCGCGCATACGACGGCGCGGGCGAACCTCGGCGCCGACTACGTCGCGGCCGACGCGTCGCCGGACCCGCTGGGTGTCGAGATCGCGCTCGTCACCGACGATGTGGCGCGTGCGTGCCAGCAGGCTGTCACCGCCGGCGCGACGCTGCTGGCCGAGCCCACCGCGAAACCGTGGGGTCAGACCGTCGCGTTCGTGCGCTGCCCCGACGGCACGCTGGTCGAGTTGTGCACGGCGGTCGAGCCGCGCTGAGCCACGCGAGCTTCGCCAATTCATGCGCCGCGCCGAACGCCTGTTCCAGATCGTCCAGCTGATCCGCGGCCGGCGGCTCAGCACCGCGAGTTTCCTCGCGCAGCGGCTCGAGGTCTCGGAGCGCACCGTCTACCGCGACGTCGCCGAGTTGATTGTGCAAGGCGTGCCGATCGAAGGCGAGGCCGGCGTCGGCTATCGCATGCAGTCAGGTTTCGACCTGCCCCCGCTGATGTTCACGAAACACGAAGCGCAGGCGCTCGTCGCCTCGGTCCGGCTCGCGCAGCCGCGGCTGGACACGGCGCTGGCCGCGCATGCCGAAGGCGCGATGTCGAAGATCCTCGCGGTGCTGCCTAGCGAGGCGCGTGCCGCCGCCGAAAGCCTGGCGGTCTACGCACCGCCGGTCGGGCCGGACGAGGCGACGCGGCGGCGTCTCGAGAGCCTGCGCGTCGCCGCCGAGGGGCGCAATCTGGTGCGCATCGAGTACGTGGACCTGCAGCAGCGCCGCAGCGAGCGGCTCGTGCGCCCGCTGGGCTGTTTCTACTGGGGTGCGGTCTGGACGCTGGCCGCGTGGTGCGAGGCGCGCGAGGGCTTTCGCAACTTCCGGGTCGACCGGATCGAGAAGCTCGAGGTGACCGAGCAGCGCTTCCGCGACGAACCCGGCAAGACGCTCGCAGACCTGTTCCGCCTGGTGGAGACCGAGCGCAGCGAGCGCGACACGGCCATCGATGCCTGACGAGGCGCGCGCCGTGCCGCGCGACGCGTCGTGGTCAACCGGCGGATTTCGGTGCGGCGGCCGCGGCGTCGACGGCCGCGTCTGTGCGCGGCGCGTCGACGGTCGGCTCGGTACGCTGATCGGGCATGCGGCCCGTCCAGCTCCGCTCCATCTCCTCGAAGAGCTCGTGTGAAACCTCTTGCACCTCGGCGTCTATCGTCGGCATCGCGCGGTCGTAGCGGTCGTAGCGTTCGAGCTGCGACGCGGCGTCCGGCGCGTTCGCTTCATGGCGGCGGCGCTTGACCGTGACGGCCAGGCGCGAGCGCACCTCGGCCAAGCCGGGCTGCGACCAATCCCAGACCAGCGCCTCGAGTTCGTTCAGCCCCCGGTCCAGCACCTTGACCGGCAAGGCCTCGACCGCTTCGATGCCGGTGCGGCGCAGCGTGCGCTCGATCACGTCGAGGTGCCGCATCATCTGGCGCGAGGCCGGGTGGTGCTCGAGCAGCGTGTACAGCTCGCGGCGCATCTGGCGGTGTCCTACCGATGCGCCGCCGCGCGGCGCCGCGGCGTGTTGCCGGTCGGCGCGCGCGTGCTGGGCGGCTGCGCCGAGACTGATGGGCTGCGTCAACAGGCGGCCGATGGCGCCTAGCGCATGGCCGAAGGGAAGGGACGACGAGGCCGGTGTAGTGGTCTGTGCCATGGCCGGAAGCGAGGAGCGGGAGAGGTGCCGCGAATTGTCCGAACCCCAGCTTCGCCTGCCTACCTCCAGCCGCGGGAGTGCATAGTTCGCGCCCGGCGCGACCTTTACACAGCACGCCAGGCGCGGCGTGCGCTATCTCGCGTCGATGTCGGAGATCGCCTTACAGGCTGCCGGTCACGCGCAGCTTCTCGAGGCGCAGCGCCAGATGCTGTTGCAGCTCGGCGAGGCGGCGGCACAGTGCCTCGGCCTGCGCCGGATCCGCGACCGACGCGATCTCGTCGCGCAGCCGCGCGATCCGCTGCATGGTCTCGACTTCGGGCGGCACGAACCCGCTGTCCTTCAGCATCTTGAACGCGAGTCGCAGCTCGGGCGGCGTCTCTTCGTAGCCGTCGCCGAAATCGAGCGGCCGGCCGTAGCCCTTCGCGGCTCGCAGCTCGCCGTTGCGCAGGCTTTCGTCCAGGTGTTGCGCGATCTGCTCGTCCAGCGTCGGCATCGTCGGCTCCGTTTGGGTCGCGTCGTCGGCCCGTCGTCGTTCAGGCGACGCCAGTGTGCCGGAGATCGAGCCGGCGTGCCCAGTACTCGGTCAGCGGTGTACTGGGTTTGGCGAGCCGCCGTTCATTCAGCAGCGCGCGGCCGACGGCACGCTCGGTCGCGCCGGCCGCCGCGGCGAGCAGCGTCTGCGTGATCAGATCGCGCTGCGCATGGCTGCCGCCGAAGCGCTGGGCCTGCGCACGCGCCGGGTACAACGCCGCGATCGCATCGTCATGCCGGCCGCGCGCGTACGCGAGCACGCCGCGCATCAGCGGCGCGCCGACCTCGCGCGCCATCTCGCGGTTGGCGCCGGCGCCGGTCTCGGCATTGCGCAGGCAGGCCTGCACCCACGCTTCCGCGGCGGCGATGTCGCCGCAGCCGATAAGCGCGAGCAACGCATGCAGGTCGTTGAACGCGTAGTAGCCGGCGTGACGCTCGTCCAGGTTCCAGCCGGCGGCGAGCTGCTGCCAGCGCGGCCCGACATCGACACCGAGCAGATGCAGCCGCCACAGCAGCGCGGCCGCATCCAGCCGCTGCAGCGTGATCTGCTCCGGCGCGGCGTACAGGTGGGCGTCGAAGCAGCGCAGCGCTTCCGCATGGTCGAGCCGCTCGAGCGCGAACAACGCCTGGTGCCAGCCCAGGTGGCCGACGAAGCCGTTGCCGTCGGTCCAGTCGGGCGCCCATCGCGCCATCCACGCGCTGCCTTCGGCGTGACGGCCCTGCATCTCCATCACGTGCGCGACCGCGTGGATTGCCCACGGCACGCGCGCAGGGCCGGCCAGCGCGCGCCGGCCGGTCGCCTCGGCCTCGTCGTAGCGCTGGTTCTCCTCGAGGCCGAACGCGTACTGGCCCAGCACATAGGGATGCAGCGGATCGGTCTCGTTCCACTCGGGCAGCACGCGCGCGACGCGCTGCTGCAGGTGCAGCGCATCGCCGCGGTAGAAGTCGAACAGGTGCGCCCACTGCAGCGCGAGGGCATCGCGCGGGTGTTGCAGCAGCAGCGCCTCCCAGTCGCGACAGGCACCGTGCCAGTCGCCGGCCAGCAGCGTGCGCAGCGCGGCGAGGTGCTCAAGCTCGCGCGGGTTCGTGCGCGAGCGCAGCGCCTCGGCACGCTCGATCTCGGCCTTCGCGTCGGCAAGCAGCGCCGGCTCGGTCAAGCTCAGCAGGAAGCCGGCCTTCATCAGCGGCGGCAGCGGCCACGCGGGATCGGCGGCCGACGCGGCATCCAGTGCCTCGAACGGCGCGCCGTAGAACGACATCATCTGCCACAGCGCGTGCTCGGCGTGCGCCAGCGCGTCTTGCGACGCGGTGCTGACCGGGTTGCCGCGCAGGTCCTGCATGCACCCTCACCCCCCGCCCTCTCCCGCCGTCGCGGGCGAGGGAGCCCCGTCTCCCCACGCGCCCCCTCGCCCCGCTTGCGGGGAGAGGGCTGGCGTGAGGGGCGGCTCGGGCCAGGCACGCTGCGCCGGGCGCATCCGCTCCCAGGCCTGCGCGACCTGCAGCACGCCGAGGTCGTCGTGGCGCTTGCCGACGATCTGCAGGCCGATCGGCAGGCCGCCGGACGTATAGCCGCCATTGATGCTCACGGCCGGC